>ONUG01000045.1 GCA_900320965.1 uncultured Bacteroidales bacterium
TTGCGGCGGCGGTTATCCTGCCCGCCATTGGAGCTAAGGCTCAAGATCCGATGGGAACAGTTTCCTACGCCTTGCCTCAGACCACGATCACATTGGAAGTCGAGGCTGTCCGTGAGAGTTTCCACGCCGGTCCATACGCCAAATTTGCCCAGAAGTACCTGGGAGTCAACGCAAGGCAGGAAGACCAGCAGACCTGTGTCCTTAGCTCGGTGAGAATGACCCCCAAGATCGAGGCTGATCAGAACAACAGGTTCTTCATCACTCCGGACAAGGGCGCCATGTCTTTCCTCTCGCTTACTTCTCAGGGCCTTATCGCCGTGAACGACGGCTCTTTCGGTAATGGTGCCGAGTGGAGGTTCACTTCCCAGGCCGAGGGCGATTTCTCCGACAAGGGTGTGAGCTCCAACCTCACCTCCGAGGCTACCACCCTCATTCGCGGAGTCGATGGCAACAGGGTCGCGGTTCAGCAGAGCATGGTTGTCCAGAAGCCATTGGAGCAGAGGGCTAAAGAAGCCGCTGAGATGGTCTTCGAGCTAAGGAAGAAAAGGGTTCAGATCGTGACGGGTGACACTGATGCCACCTATAGTGGCGAGGCAATGGGAGCCGCGCTCTCCGAGATCGCCGCCCTTGAAAAGGAATATATGTCCATGTTCGTGGGCTACAGTGACTTCCAGACCCAGAAGATGAAATGTGATGTGGTTCCTGTGAAAGACCAGAAGTCACAGACTTATGTTGCCTTCAGGATTTCGGATTCCGAAGGTATCGTCTCCGCGGACAATGTCTCTGGGAAGCCCTATCTTCTCGAGCTTGTTCCCCAGCCTGTGTCTCAAGCCTCAGGCAAGGGGTCTTCCGCAAAGGGATCTGTCGCTGTCTACAGGATTCCCGCCATCTGCGCCGTGAAACTGACTGACGGAGTGAACCCTATCCTCCAGGACAGGGTGGCTGTCTATCAGCTCGGCGTCGAGAGCTATTTCCCGATTTCAACCAAATAATAAGATAACACCATGACAATCAGAGATTTAGAGCCAAAGGCCGTTTGGGAGAATTTCTATGGCCTTACAAGGATTCCCCGTCCGTCGAAGCACGAGGAGAAAGTTCAGGAATATCTGCTCCAGTGGGGCAAGGACAATGGTGTCGACGTAAAGCGTGACGACACTGGCAACATTATATTCTCTAAACCCGCCACTCCTGGTTATGAGAACCGTAAAGGTGTGATCATGCAGGCCCACATGGACATGGTTCCGCAGAAGACCGCCGACACAAAGCATGACTTCCTCACTGACCCTATCGAGACTGAGATCAAGGGTGAGTGGGTCGCCGCCAAAGGGACGACCCTCGGTGCGGATAACGGCATCGGTGTGGCCCTCGCGCTGTCTGTCCTCCAGGACAAGACTTTGAAGCATGGTCCTCTGGAGGCCCTTATCACTTATGATGAGGAGACCGGTATGACTGGGGCCAGCTGCCTGAAGCCCGGTGTCCTCAAAGGTGACATCCTGCTGAATCTCGATTCCGAGGAAGAGGGCGAGCTTTGCACCGGTTGCGCCGGAGGAATTGACGGAAGCGCTGATTTCTCTTACAGGACCTACAAGACCCCTGATGGTTATGTCGGTTATAAGCTGACTGTCAAAGGATTGAAGGGTGGTCACTCCGGTATGGACATATCCCTTTTCCGCGGCAATGCCAACAAGATTGTCTGCCGTATCCTGAAGGCTGTCATCGACGAGTTCCCCGAGGTCAAAGTTGCCGGTATCACCGGTGGCTCACTGCGCAACGCTATTCCGTTTGAAGCGGAGGCTGTCATCGTTCTCCCGTCTGAGCTTTCACGTAAGGTCAAGGCTCTCGTGGAGAAAAAGTTCGAGGAGAGCAAATTCGAGTTCCAGTATTCCGATCCGGACACTGTCATGTTCTACGAGAAGCAGCCTAAGGTTGCCGCCAGGTACATCAGCCCCAAAGTCATAGGCAATGCCCTTAAGGCTATCCTCGCTTGCTATCACGGAGTAGGAAGGATGAGCGACACCCTTCCCGGTTTGACGGAGACTTCCACGAATATGGCTATCATCCGTACGGAGAAAGGACATCTCAAGGTCCATTCCCTGACAAGAAGCTCGATCGACTCCGCCAAGATGTATCTTGCCGACTCGATCCGCTATGTCTTCGAGCTGGCTGGGGCTAAGTATTCACTTTCAGGTGCTTATAGTGGTTGGACCCCGGTCCTTGGCACCCCGATGATCAAGGTTCTCGAGGACACTTACAAGAGCCTGTTCGGCAAGGATCTGAAGATCACCGCCACCCATGGAGGTCTTGAATGTGCCATTATGGGCGCCAAGTACCCCAACTGGGAGATGGTCTCGATAGGACCCACCATCGTGCATCCACATTCCCCGGATGAGAGGGTGAAGATCGACACGGTCGCCCAGACCTGGAAGTTCCTCACCACTGTGCTGGAGAATATTCCCGCTAAGTAAGTGTCATTCTGAGCGAAGCGAAGAATCTTTTTTGCGGATTCGGAATAAATGACTATATTTGCAGTCCTTTTGGAGAAGGCATACGTTCCCAAAGGACTGCAAATTATTTATTATTATTAATTTACAACAAAATGTTAAAACAGTACGAGACCGTTTTCATCGCTACTCCCGTTTTGTCTGACCAACAGATGAAGGAAGCGGTTGCCAAGTACACCCAGCTCATCAAGGAAAATGGTGGCGAGGTTGTGTACGAAGAAGACTGGGGCCTCCGTCAGCTGGCTTATCCGATCCAGCACAAGACCTCCGGTTTTTATTATCTCATCCAGTTCCAGGCCGATCCCTCTTTCGTCGAGACTCTGGAGACCCAGTATTATCGTGACGAGAGGATCATCAGGTACCTGACCGTCGCTCTTGACAAAGACGCCGTCGAATATGCCGAGCGTCGTCGTCAGAACAGGGCCAAGGCTGCTGCCGCTCCCAAGGTCGAGGAGACCAAGGTTGAGGAGCCTGTCGTTTCAGAGGCACCTGCCGAGCCTGAGGTTGAGGAATTTTCCAATGAAGAGAACAACGCTTAATTAATAGGAGGAATCACTATGGCACAGAATGACTCACAGAATGCTGGAATCCGCTATCTGAACCCTCCTACAGTCGAGGTCAGGAAGAAAAAGTACTGCCGTTTCAAGAAAGCAGGCATTAAGTACGTTGATTACAAGGACCCTGAGTTCCTTAAGAAGTTCCTCAACGAGCAGGGTAAGATCCTTCCCCGCCGTATCACCGGTACTTCCCTGAAGTTCCAGAGGAAGGTTGCGAAGGCCGTCAAAAGGGCTCGCTCCCTCGCTCTGCTTCCGTATGTCACAGACCTTCTTAAATAATAGGAGAGCGCGATCATGAAGATTATTTTGAAGAAAGAAGTCACCAATCTCGGCGAGGCCGGTGATGTGGTGGAAGTCAAGGCTGGTTACGCTCAGAATTACCTGATCCCTCAGGGATTCGCCACTGTCGCTACCCCTTCCGCTGTCAAGCAGCTTGAGGAGACCAAGCGTCAGAGGGCTCACAAAGAGGCCAAGCTTGTCGCTGATGCTGAGGCTCTCGCCGCTAAGATCGAGGCCGCTACCGCTAAGGTCGCTGTCAAGGTCAGCGAGACCGGTAAGATCTACGGTTCTGTCACTACAGCTCAGATCGAGGACGCCCTTAAGGCTCTCGGCATTGAGGTTGACAAGAAGAACATCACCATCCCCGAGGACATCAAGGCCCTTGGAGAGTACGAGGGAACCATCAAGGTCTACAAGGCTGTCAAGGCCGCTGTCAAGTTCGTCGTCGAGGCTGAGGCCTAAGACATCGAATGAAAGTGATAAAGCGACTCCCATCCGGGTGTCGCTTTTTTTCTTTTTTAGACCGTGCCCGTTAAGGCCGTTATTCCGGCACGGGGCAATGATACCTCGAATTCAGGTCAGGCAGATCCTTCGCTTCGCTCAGGATGACAGCGGGTGCATTTGGAAAAGACGTTCTAATTGCCTAAATTAGCATTTCCAAGGAAGTAATCAACGTTTTATAATGAATAACACTATGGCAAGAAAGAATTTCGGGGCGAAGCCCTACACATATCCCCAGCCTGTGCTGATCATCGCCGCTTATGGCGAGAATGATGTTCCCTCCGCAATGAATGCCGCATGGGGCGGAATCTCTGATTATAAGGAGATTACCATAGATCTGAGCAAAGGCCACAAGACCGTCAAGGATCTTCGGGAGAGGGGAGCCTTCACAGTGAGCATGGGCACCCTGCCCCAGCTGGTCGCTTGCGACTATGTGGGCGTCGTCTCCGGCAACAAGGTTCCTGATAAGGTCGCCCGTGCTGGATGGCATGTGGAGAAGTCTTCTTTTGTCGACGCTCCTCTCATCCAGGATCTTCCGCTCGCTCTTGAGTGCAAACTCATCTCCTACGATGAGGAAACTGGAGTCCTTAAAGGCGAGATCGTCAATGTCAGTGCTGACGAGAGCATTCTTGACGAGAACGGGAATGTGGATGTGAAAAAGCTTCAGCCCATCACCTTCGACCCGTTCAACAACAAGTACATCGTCCTCGGCGAGACCGTCGGCAATGCCTTCAAGGACGGTCTTCAGCTGAAATAGACCTAGTTACTTAGGACCGCATAGAAAGTTCCTTTTTGTCTGAGAGCCTTCGGGCTTCGTTTTACTTTCCGCGGTCCTTTTTTTATTGAATATGCATCCTGTCCTCATAAAATTCTTCAAGGCGGCGACGACGGCTTCCAAGCCGGTTCAAGATCCGGAAGCCCTTCAGGCTGAAGCTCTTAAAAGGGGCTTCATCATTCATCCTGAGATACTCAATGAGGATGTCGCCGCTTTTGTTAAGGCCGAGTCCATTGATCCTAATTCCACCTTCTACAAGGCTTGGGATGATGTGGTCTCGAAGGACAGGTGGGAGCTGTTCCTGGATCAGGTAGCGCATTATTCTACGACCTACGGGACGGATTATACTTTGTCTGGTAACGGTTATGTCCCCAATGACGGTGCGGAGGCTCCGGACTTCTCCCGTTATACTGTCATCCGGCCGATATCCAGGGAAGAGTTATACAAGCGCTGCATGGGTCTGGTGACCAGCGGGATCGCCCTTAATCCGGTCACAGTAAAGGCGGTCAGCGGGGAAATTGTAGATTACCTCAAGTCCAATCCTGACGCGAAGCTCGACATCGATTCAGTACGCAACAGGGAGGCTCTCTCGATCCTGGCTTCAAAGCTTGGGATAAGGCCTTCTGACCCTGTCGCCCTCCTGAGATACATCGTCTATGAGTCGACCGGGATGACCCTCCTGATAAAGAACGATGATCTGATAAGAAGGATTAAGCAAACTGCCAGCCAGTTTGATTTCAATAAGTTGACTGAAGAGGAAAGGGATGCGTTAGCTTCCGTATTCTACCGCTTCAAAGACCTTTTCCTGGCGTTCAGGACGCATGAGACAAGGTTTTACGACACCGTTGAGAAAAAGATGGTGACGGAGCCTTCTCCTTCCAGGAAAGTGATCAACCAGATCCGCAGGAAAGCCTTGAAGCTCCATAAGCCTCTGAAACCAGGCTATTGGGAGACCTTGCTTGCGGAAAAGCGTCCCATAGAGGAAATCTCCAGTCGTCTGAAGGGCCTTAACGCTTTCAAGACTGTATCGTTGCTTCAGACGGTCAGGGAACGTCTTCTGATGATGGGGTCTACATCAAAGCGGATGTTCATGATCCGTAATGGTAAGACCTTTGTGACTCCTCTTGAAGAGACGGATTTCGCCGGCTTGAAGGATTATTACGCTGACCTTGAGGAACTTCTGGAGAGTCGCCTGGTCCAAATCCTATCCCCGAAGGCCTGCCCGGTGAAGTTCCCGGAGGACGTTGTGCTGTCATGCCCTTCCTCTGAGAAAAACTTCATTGGGAACTATCCTTTCGGCTCATGGTATCCTCTAAGCGAGAACAATTTTTTCGGAATATACTGGAAGAACGAATGGGGGACCCATGATTTCGACATCAGCTTTGTCGATCTTGGCGGTCAGAAGGTCGGTTGGAACAGCGTCTACAATAGCGGTCACGCTGTCTATTCCGGCGACATGACCAACGCTGATCCGGAAGCCAGCGAGATCCTTTATTGCAAGGGAACCTGTGATGACGGAATCATATTCTGCAACCGTTACAACGGGGAACAGGGGAGCCGCTTCCGCTTCTTCTTCGGTCAGGAAAAGATCCTCAACTTGAAGAGGGGATATATGGTCGATCCAAACAACATGGTTGTCAACGAGGATCTGACTTCCGATCTTCGCCAGTCCATGATCGCCGCCGTGAGCGGGGGGGAGATATTCATGATGAGTCTTGGGGTGGGGAATTCCCGTGTCAGCGCCGGGATGGATGCCTCCGACAAGGCGTCCATCATCGCCAGGAAGGCCGCTTGTTTTGTGGACCTGAAGTCGCTTCTCCTTAAGGCCGGGTTTACGGAAGTCGCTGAAGGTGAACAAGCTAAACTAGACCTTGGGGACCTCCGCAAGGACACGCTGATAAGCCTGTTCTCAGAATAGGGGTTTATTCTTCCTTCTTGTCCTCGGGCTTGAAGGATTTGTACTTGAAGCGACGGATCTTCTGCGTGGCAGTCTTCTCGAAGTCCTCTTTCATGGCGTCGACCTCGCCGATGTTTGACTGCTTGCCAACCCGCTTGTTGACATATTCCATGACGGCCTTCTTCCAGGACTCCAGGTTCTCGAAGAACTTCTCCTCCTTCTCGATCATGTCCCAGTCGATGACATTCTCGTCAAACTTCACGAGGGCTACCAATTTGCCGTCCCGCTCGATGACAAGTGACTCGTTGACGCCCCTCATGTTGTTGATGACCTGCTCGATCTCCTCTGGGTAGATGTTCTCTCCGGAAGGTCCTACGATCATGTTTCCAAGGCGGCCTTTGATGTAATACCGGCCTTTGGCGTCCATGCAGGCGAGATCGCCGGTGCGGAACCAGCCGTCGTCGGTCAGAGCGGCACGGGTCCTCTCCGGATCCCTGTAGTACCCCAGCATGACGTTGTCTCCCTTGGCGATTATCTCGCCCTCGCCAGTTTCCGGATCGACATTCTGGAGCTTGACCTGAACGTTGTAGGCTGGGACTCCGATGGAGCCGACCACAGTCTTCCCGACGCACGCGTTGGTGATCAGCGGGGCAGTCTCGGTCAGGCCGTACCCGATGGCGTAAGGGAACTTGGCCTTATTGAGGAAGTCCTCTACGGTTGAGTCCAGTTTGGAGCCTCCCACGCCGAAAAATTTGAGCCTGCCGCCGAAAGACTTGTACAACTTCCTGCCCACCAGCCAATATAGCACCCTTGGCATCTTCTTTTTCATCCATGAGAGGATGCGGCTCTTGGAGATGGTGGGAACGACGCTGTTCCTGTAGACTTTCTCGATGATAAGGGGGACGGCGCACATTATCGTCGGCCTTACCTTCTCCATGGCCTCCATGAGAATGGAGGGTGTCGGCGGTTTCTTGATATAATACACGCAGCCTCCCACGAACAGCGGATAAAGAACGCTGAAAGCCATCTCGTAGGTGTGGGACATCGGCAATATGGAGAGCCAGCGATCCTTCTTACCGGCCGGCTGGGCATGGAAGGCGGCTATGATGTTCTGGCAGAAGTTGCGATGGGAGAGCATGACTCCCTTTGCGTTGCCGGAAGTTCCTGAAGTATAGATGATTGAGGCAAGGTCATCGGCCTGAGGCTCCGCGGAATGGCCTTCGCAGGTGAACGCGTGGTCGTCTTTCTTGATGAACTCGAAAGTCTCGATGTCAATGACCAAGGTCATCTTCTGCTGAATCTCGTCGGAGAGTTTCTTCAGGAGGCGCCTGGAAATGAATATCGCCTTACATTCGGAGTGGGTCAGGATGTTGGTCACCTCACTCTCTGAAGAATCGGGAAGAATCGGGACTGTCACCCTGCCGAACGGGACGCAGGAAAACATCGCCACAGTCCAGTTGGGCATATTGTTGGATAGAATAGCCACTTTGTCCCCGGCGCTGATTCCGAAGCGGTTGAAGCGTTGCGACAACTCAAGGCACTTGTGCTTGAAGGAGTCGTAGGTATATTCCTGACCACCATCCACAAAGCGGGACAACGGCCTCTTGGCGAAGGTATCTGTCGCCATCTCGAATAGTTTGGACAGGGTAGTGACATAATTCTCCCTGCTCTGCTTCAATAGGGTCTGGATTGACATTCTGATTGTATTAGTGAGTTACAAATCCTTCGGGATGCTTTCCTTTCATTCCCATTTTCTCATATATGGCCTGAATCCGTTCTGTGTCGGCCCTGGCGTCGTCGGTCAGCTCAACTTTCTCTCCGGCGCTGACTCTTTTTGTCCCCCAGTCAAAATAGCCAAGATAGACCGGGCAGCCGACAGCTTTGGCAATCAAATGATAACCCGTTTTCCACCTCTTGATGGCCTTGCGGGTGCCTTCAGGAGCTATCGCGAGTATGAAGGTGTCCTTGTCTTCCATCTGGTCAATGAGGCTTTTTACCATTGAGGTGGCGTTTGTCCTGTCCACCGGGACAGCCCCCATCTTGCGGAGCAGTGGTCCGACTGGCCAGAAAAAGAACTCTTTCTTGATCATGACGTGAGCCTTCTGCGCCCCGAATTGTGTGTAGAACAGGTAAGAGACAATGAAGTCCATCGCCGATGTGTGCGGGACACCGAGTATGATGGCCTTGTTCTCGGGAACCGGTCCGCCGACAGTCGTCCATCCCATCTTCTTTAGCAACCAACCACAAAACTTAGCCCAACGTGTCATATTCCGGAAATAATTAAATGTTAACGTCTTCCAATTCTTCCTCGGATTTGAGGTTCGCCCTGATGAAGTTCTGCCGGTCAATCGTGTTGTCGCCCATGTAGAACTCCATGATGTCAGAGATCGACTCCTCGTCGGAAAGCTTCACAAGGTCCAACCTCATGTCCTCACCGATGAAATCCACGAACTCGTCTGAGGAGATCTCTCCGAGTCCCTTGAACCTGGTGATCTGGACGGAAGTCTTCAGAGCCTTTATAGCCTTCTCTTTCTCGTCGGCTGAGTAACAATAACGTCTCTCCTTCTTGTTGGCCACCCTGAAAAGCGGTGTCTGAAGGATGTGGACATGCCCTCGCCGGATGAGGTCCGGGTAATATTTCATGAAGAATGTCAGGACCAGCATCCGGATGTGCATCCCGTCGTCATCCGCATCGGTGGCGACGATTATGTTGTTGTAGCGGAGGTTGTCCAGGTCGTCCTCGACCCCCAGCGCTGAGATCAGGAGGTTAAGCTCTTCGTTCTCGGCGACCCTCTTGCGGCTCTCCTTGTAGCAGTTGATAGGCTTTCCCCTCAAGCTGAAAACAGCCTGATAGTTGGCGTTCCTGACCTTAGTGATGGTTCCGGACGCGGAATCTCCCTCAGTTATGAATATGCTGGTCTTCTCAGCCATGTCTTCCTTGTCCTTGGGCATCTTGTCGCAGAAGTGGTAGCGGCAGTCACGGAGCTTACGGTTGTAGACATTGGCCCTCTTGTTGCGCTCCCGGGTTTTTTTCTGGATTCCGGCGATCTCCTCCCTCTCAGCCTGAGACTCCTTGATCTTGTTCTCGATGATCGGGACCAGGTCGAGGTGGATCCTAAGGTAGTTGTCCAGGTGGCGGGCGACGAAATCGTTCACGAACGAGCGGATGGTGGGACCTCTGTCAATCTCCAGGGAACCATCCGGATTCTGGATCTTCTTCCCGTTTTCGTCAGTCTTGTATTTCTCCCACATGTAAGTGGAGCCGAGCTTGGTCTTTGTCTGTCCCTCGAAGTTTGGCTCCTGGATCTGGATGCTGATCGCTCCGATTATTCCTTGTCGGCAATCCTCCGGCTTGTAGTCTTTCTTGAAATAGTCCTTCAGGGTCTTGGCGATGGCTTCCCTGAAGGCTGCGAGGTGGGTTCCTCCGTCGCGGGTGTTCTGGCCGTTGACGAAGGAGGCGATGTTCTCGCCGTAGGAATTCCCGTGAGTCAGGACGATCTCGATGTCCTCGTCCTCAAGATGGATCGGCTCGTAAAGGGGAGTCTCGGCCATGTTCTCCTTGACCAGGTCAAGAAGACCGTTGTCGGACTTGTAAGCTACTCCGTTAAGTACAAGGGTAAGGCCTTTTTTCAAGTACGAGTAGTTCTTCACCATGGTCTCCACGTAGTCCATGTTGAACTCGAAGCCTCCGAACATCTCGTTGTCGGGGGTGAAGATGACAAGGGTGCCGTTTTTCTCGCTGACCTTGTCCTTCTTTCCGCTGTCCTTGAGCTCGCCGCGGACGTAGTTGGCCCATGAACTCTCTCCCTCCCTGAATGACTCGACATAGAAACTCTCCGACAGGGCGTTGACGGCCTTGGTTCCGACTCCGTTGAGTCCTACGGATTTCTTGAAGACCTTGTCGTCGAACTTTCCTCCGGTGTTGAGCTCACTGGTCGCCTTGACAACCGAACCAAGGGGAATACCGCGGCCAAAGTCCCTGACCCTGACCTGTTTCCCGTCAATATCGATGAGAACCTTGTTGCCGAATCCGGCTGAAAACTCATCGATACAATTGTCCACGATCTCCTTCAGGAGGACGTAGATTCCGTCACCGGGATTGGATCCGTTGCCCAAGCGGCCGATGTACATTCCCGGCCTCCTACGGATGTGCTCGACTCCTTCCAGAGTCTTTATGTTGGCATCAGTGTATTCCTCAAAAGTCCTTTTCTCAGCCATTTTCCTTGATTCAGATACAAAATCATACAAATTTACGAACTTTTGCCCGGATTTGAAAAAGTATCTTTATCGGAGAACAGACTTAGTTTGGAACTGTTTTTGTGAAGTGCTTCCCGAAAAGACCATTATGATGAGAATACATAATATTAGAATATTGCTGGCGGTTTTTGCTGTCTCGCTGTCCTGCCTTAACGCTGCCGGACAGGGATCCGGCACCGGCAACACTTTCGGCGGGACTGTCAAGCTGGACAAGATTGTCCACGACTTCGGGGATATCCTTGTCTCCGATGGCCCTGTGTCAGCGACATTCACTGCCACCAACATCGGTGACAAGCCTCTGGTGATCTACAGTGTGGTCTCCTCTTGTGGCTGCACGGATGTCGAGTGGACCAGGCAGCCTCTAAAGCCTGGGGAGAAGGGTACCATCAAGGCCACCTACAAGAATGATGAGGGAGGCTATCCATTCGACAAGAACCTGACAGTGTATTTCTCGGAACCCAAGCAACCGGTGGTACTTCGTCTTCGAGGCGAGAGCCATAAAAAGAAGCTCAGTCTTCAAGAAATGTATCCGGTCAGGTTCGGCGATCTAGGATTCAAGGAGGTTGACATCAAAGGAGGTAATCTCTCCCAAGGTCAAGTCAAGAGCGGGGAAGTCATGGTGGCGAATCTTGGCGCGAAGCCACTCAGCGTCAAGTTTGATAATGTCAGCGAGGGCCTATCGTTGAAATTGTCCCAGAACCCTATACCCGCTGGCCAGACGGCAAAGCTTTCATTCGTCGTGACAGCCGACAGGAATCACTGGGGTAAGAACTACTACTATGCGACACCTGTTGTTGGCGGTCGGGTCAGCAAAGCTGTTGTCCGGCCTCAGGCCGAGCCGGTGAAAGAGCCTGCAGGGACAGAGGCTTTGGTCGCTGACCCTAATCCGGAGCTTGGCGCGGGGAAGTCCAAAATAGGAATATATACGATCACGAAGGAAGATTTCACTTCTTACACCAAAGAACAGCGCGACGCGGCTCCTGTGCCGGTGGCTTCTGAAAGCTCATTCTCTTTTGGAAAAGTCAAGTCCGGGGAAAAGGTCAAGGGTTCTTTCGTGATATCCAATAAGGGAAAAAGCCCTTTTAAAGTTTACAAGATTGATTCTGAGAGCTCTAAGTTGTCAGCGGGGAGTTTCCCCGACGTCGCTCCGGGAGGAAAGGGAACTCTCGAAGTGACTCTCCAGACAACGGGCCTTCCGAAAGGGGAGTGCCTTATTATCCTGACCCTAACAACGAATTCTCCGTCACGTCCCATCATGAACCTGTTCCTAACAGGTTGGATAGAATAATATTTTTAGTATATTTGTGAAAAAATAAAAGGTATTATGGCTTACAAGATTTCTGAAACTGATTGCATCGCTTGTGGAACATGCGCTGGTGAGTGCCCGCAGGGCGCCATCCAGGAGGGTGATTTCTATGTCATCAACCCTGAGATTTGCATCGACTGTGGCACATGTGCTGACGCTTGCCCTATGGGCGCCATCAGCCCCGCCGAGTAGTTCCGCTCTTTAGCGTTAATTAGACTCCGCACTTTCGGTGCGGAGTTTTTTGAATAATCATTAAACCTTGTTATATGAGAAGGATTTTCACGATCATTGTCGCCGCTTTTTTGTGTGCGGCTTCATACATGGCTGGTGCCCAGCAGCTTCCGAACGATCCGGCGGTTCGTAAGGGAACGCTCGACAACGGCCTGACCTATTACATCCGCCACAATGACAAGCCCGCCCAGAGGGCAGAGTTCTACCTGGCCACAAATGTGGGCGCTATCCAGGAAACCCCAGATCAGGATGGTCTCGCTCATTTCCTTGAGCACATGTGTTTCAATGGAACAAAGAACTTCCCTGGGAAGGGCATTCTCAACTGGCTCCAGAGCATAGGTGCCTCCTTTGGTGGCAATGTCAATGCCTCCACCGGCATCGACCAGACCCAGTACATGCTCAACAATATTCCTCTTGTGAGGGAGACCGTCGTTGACACATGCCTCCTGATCCTGCATGACTATTCACATTTCGTGACTAACGATCCGGCCGAGATCGACAAGGAGAGGCCGGTCATCATCGAAGAGAGGCGCAGCCGCCGCAATGCCCAGTGGAGGACATTCGAGCGTTCTCTTCCTTATTATTATGGAGACAACAAGTACTCCACCTGCACTTTGATCGGAAGCCAGGAGAGCCTGGAGACATTCAAGCCGGAGAGCCTCGTGTCCTTCTACCAGACTTGGTACCATCCCGGGAACCAGGCTGTCGTGGTGGTTGGTGATGTGGACGTGGATGCCGTCGAATCCAAGATCAAGGCCATCTGGGCCGACATCCCTGCCGCGGTCAATCCAAAGGCTAAGGAGAAGTACACTCTGGCTGAGTTCACTGATCCGAGGGTCGGTATCATCACTGATCCAGAGACAACTGTCCCCCAGATTGAAATGCTTTGGGAGAGTGACGCCCGCGACGAGGCCATTAACAGTACTCCGGCAGGCTTCTCTTTGGATATTATCGAGAATATAATCGCTGGTGTGATGTCAGAGCGATTCTCCGACATCACCTCCAAGGCCGATTCTCCCTACCTCCAGGGAATCTTTGGAATCGGCAAGCTTTGCGAGGCTTTTGAGGCTGTTTTGGGGCAGGTCGTCCTCAAGGAGGATGATATTCTCGGTGGCTACAAGGCATTCCTTACAGAGCTGGAGAAGATGTCGAGATTCGGTTTCTCCGAAGCAGAGGTCACCAGGGCGAAAGACAACATTCTCGCCGGCCTGGAGAAGGCTGCCGCCGAGGCTGCGACGAGGAAGAACCCTGAGTT
>ONUG01000021.1 GCA_900320965.1 uncultured Bacteroidales bacterium
AAGCGAGGAAGCACTCCATCCTCACTGTGGCACCGTAGATCTTGCAAGCGTAACCATTCAGCTCGTACGAAAGATCCGGACCGGCGTTCTCAAGCCAGTGGTGGATGGCCGGCATCTTATGGAAATAAACAGCTGTGAGAATCGCGGACTCGTGGTAACCTCTAGGGGCATCGGTGTAAGGCCCCATGAAAGGGAAATCGCGGTAGAAAGTCCTGCGGCCTGCCTGACCGATGACTTTGCCGGATTTGTCCAGTCCTTCAACCACCACCTCTGTCCTGCCGACTGGGATCTTGCTCCACACTGGGCTAAGGGCGCTCTGAGGCGAATCAGCCTTGAATGACCATTCCTTGTAAGGGCCGGGACCCGGGGCGGCTTCCTCAGCGGTAAAGTTGCGGTAGCCGTTACCAATATAGTCCATGGTCTCGGTCATATTGTCATGCTCCGCCTGCCTCACTGTAAAGAGATAGTTAGCGGCCCCGGGGACTTCAGCGAAGTCGAATGCTGGAGCATAAATAAAGCGATAGGAGAATCCGTTCCAGAAGGGCGTTGAATCTTTCCGGCCAGGATGGACCGGAACACTGTATTCCTTCATCGCTTTAGCGTTCAAGGATTTATAATTCAACTTGACTCCTTTGGCAGATCTGTCTTTGGCGTCAAGGACAGATGAAAAAACAAGTAATGTTCCCAGAATGAGAGCAATCGGACGATTAAATCTAATCATAATGAATACTATTACGTGTTATTTGACTATTACTATGTTCGGAACTTTGCGAGCGCCTTCGTGGTCGAACTTCCGGTTGTCGAAGGGGTAGTTTATTATTCCTGTCTTGTCGGTCCACAAAGTGGAAGACCCGCCTCCATCAAGATTCAACGCGTCTTTAAGGCCGAGGAGTCTGGCCACTTTCGCCAGTTCCGGAATACTCATCCCGTCCGCCTGGCCAGGGAAACGCCCATCAACAACCACCATGTAGACCATTCCCTTGTCATCCCAACCGATAAAGGTGCGAGGATGGCGCATAAGGAAAAAAGAGACCTCTAAAGGGAAATCCGGGACCTTCCCATCTTTAATAAGGATCGGACCCGAAGCCAATGCGGAATGAAAGGCGGTCTTGTAGGTCTCCACCTGTGTCGAATCGTATGGAACTATCTCAAGATGATGGCCTTCCTTGTCTTTTACGGCCAAAACTCCATTGGATCGCTGGAGTTCGCTCTTGGGGGTCTGACCAACTATTTCCCCTCCGATCGAGAAGAATGTGTGCGGTTCCCATCTTCTTGTGTTGAAATAACTTCCATTCAAACCTACACGAGCTCCCTGGCGGATCGCCAGAGTGTCTGTCGTACTGGCTTGAGCGCCCGGAGCATGAACCAGCTCCGTCTGGAACTTTGAGGCGGGGTACCTTGCTATGCTTATGCTCTGGGTCGAACCTTGGAACGGGAATTGGGAATACGTCGTCTCGATCCCATCCCCTATGTCGGTCCAGGTCCATCCAGCGGCTTCCCACTGCTCAGATTCAGAAGGACTTACCGCACCCCAATCTTTATTGGGCAAAGGTCCCATCTCAAGAGCCAAGGTGCCGCCGGCGATGATCTCGTCATGGGTTATCCAAGGACCTTGAAGATCTTCCCCGTTAAGCGTGGCGCTCTGGATGTACTTGTTCTCATCGGAGACATTCTTGGCGATTATCTTGAAGGTTTTGCCGCCTGAAAGGCTCATGGAAGCCTCCTGAAAGACCGGACTGCCAATCGTGTAAACCGGCTCTCCGGGAGTGACTGGATAGAAACCCAGGGAAGAGAAGACCACGAAGGATGTCAATCCGCCGCCGTCCTCGTCGCCCGGAATCCCCATCAGGTCGTCCCTGAACCAAGTGTCCAGCATCTGCCGGACCCTCTTCTGCGTCTTCCAAGGAGCTCCGGCATAGTTGTAAAGGTAAGGAATATGCAACGAGGGCTCGTTGGCCATCGAGAACTGGCCGACGTTGCCGGTGTGGTCAGGCATCTTGCTGTAGAAAACGTTCTTTGAGTGGCTCAGAGGGGTAGCGAACATCCTGTCCAGCTCCCCACAAAAACGCTCCGGGCCTCCCATCAAAGCAACCAAGTCAGGAATATTGTGCTGCACATCCCAGCGATACACCCAGCCAGTATTCTCATCGTAAGAATCCCTCATGCCAGGACCACCCTGGAACTCATAGTCAAAGTTCGGGATAAACTGCCCGTTCTTGTCCTTCGGATGGAAGAAAAGGGTCGCCGGATTGAAAAGCTTGCGGTAATTAAGGGACCATTCCCTATAGAAATAAGCCGCTTCCGTCTCCCCTGCCGCCTCCGCAAGTTTTGAAAGGGCCCAAGCATCATAGGCTGTCCCGAGACTAACAGCCACCGGCTGACGCTTCTCCCACCCGTTGACATTCGGGTCAGTCTCGCTCTCGCCTTCCATCAGGGCTGGAATATACCCGTTTTCCCAATAAAATCTGTCCAGTTCCCCGGCGGGATTACCGCACCAAGGGACCAACGTCTTCTCCCTTAGAGCTTTCCTACCGGCCTCGTATGCGGCCTTTACATCCACTTTCAATCCCTTGGAATGTGCGTCGGCGAAAGTCGGAATCCCGTGGTTACTGTTCATCCTGCGGGAATCTCCGCTAACCTCCGGGAAGGTCGGCATCCAGCCGGTACCCATCTGATCAGCCATCCTGAGGTATGAAGCGAGAATATTCTCTTCCACCGGAACATCCATAAGAGTCCTTAGCGGATGAGCGGCCCGGTAGGTGTCCCAGATCCAATCGTCATTGTAGAAGGGGACTCCCCCATCCTCGTGGACTGAGTTGTCAAAAGCGCTCCAATAACGACCATCCTCACTCATTAGGATCGGTCTCTCGAAGGTCCGGTAATATGAGGTGTAGAATACTTTCTTCCTCTTCTCGGGCCCTTTCACGGCTATTCTTCCAAGGGTCTCATTCCAGATCCTTCTACCCTCCAACGCCAACGCATCCACGTCATAATCAGTTATTTCCCTACGTAGATTCGCTTTCGCCTGATTGACGTCGATAAAGGAGACCCCATAGCGGAGTCTGACAGATGGTTTATCAAAGAAGAGTGTGACCCAGCTATACTTCCCCTCATTGGAGCTTTCAACCCTGGCAGGCTTTTCGTCCGGTTCCATATAGACGTAAACCTTCGTCTGGCCCTCAACTGTCTGGCATCCTGAAAGAGCCTCACCATCCCAAGAGACTTTCCCTTCCTCGCTTGACAGGACAAGCCTCAGAGCCTTACTTGCCTCAAGAGAATATATGGCGCTCTGATGGGAGAGGGCATATTTCGCGTGGATCGCCCCGTCAGCCAAGGTGACGTCAAACGAATATGGAGTCAGACGCTCATTGTCATAAGACACTGGAATAACCGGAATGTCATTCTGAGCGAAGCGAAGAATCTCCTCCGTGCTCACCGACAACTTGAACGCCGACCTCTCCCTGTGGTTGGTCACGATGACCGGAAGCCCGTTAAGGTACTCCGAAGTGTAGTCCGAGCGCTCCGGATAGACTCTCAGTATTGAGTTCGGGAGCTGGACCGTCGGAAACGTCGGCACCAGGAGATGGCTGATATTCCCAGCATAAGGGTTGACATAATCCACCGGCTCACGCCTGGGGAAGTCACAAGACACGGCCAACCACATCAGGCAAGAGATAACGAACAGGAGTGATCTTCTCATATTTGACAACTGTTGAACGCATAAATATAAAAAAAAGCCGCGAAGAATCAGTCTCCGCGGCCATTATAATTATAGAGAGAATTATTCGGTAGCGCCGTTCAAGGAGTACAGGCTGGCCTTCTTGCTGGAGGTCTCGTACACATTGTTCTTGGCGTAGTAGGTCAGCTGGCCTTTGAGGACAACCTCGTCGCCAAGGGCGATCTGCTTGTCACCCTCTGCCCAAGCCTTTCCTCCGAAGTACCAGAGGCTGTAAGCCTCGAAATCCTGCTTGGGATCATTTTTGAACTCACCGTCCTCAGAAATCCAGAAGATAGCAGTACCGAATTCAGCGGAATAAGCGGACTGGATCTTGGAGACCTTACCCTTCACGTACACGTCAGGGAAGGTCGGAGTGGGCTGGTCAGCGGCCTTGGCGGCAGCCTTAGCGGCCTCCATCGCGTCGATGAAAGCGACAGCACCGGCAACGTTGAACGGATACTCGGCGTTGCCAAGTCCGTTAGCCTCGCTTGTGGCACCGTTGACGCTGTAGATCCAAGCCTTCTTGTTGGAGGTCTCAGCCATGCCATTGTAGACAGTGGTCTTGCCACAGACAACGACCTCGTCTCCAATGCGGACCTGTCCGTTACCCTCAACCCATTTCTGGTTATCGAACCAGTAAACACCGTAGCACTCGAAATCGTGAGTGAACTCTGTTGTGGACTTCTTGTCCTCAGAGCCCTTGAACTCACCATCGTCGGAGAGCCAGAAGGTACCGGTACCGGCGTATGTGCTGAAATCATAGAGGATCGCAGAGACCTTACCCTTGATGTAGATGTCCTCATCGAACTTCGTACCGGCCGTCAGAAGAGCGGCAGCCTCGGAAGCGGTGTAAGGATTCGTGGCGGTTCCCTTAGGGTTATCAACATATTCATCAATCTTGGTGGCAATGACGTTGATAAACTTGCCCTTGCTGGAAAGTCCGTTGAAGTAACCAGTCACGGTGATCTTCTTGCCGTCAAAGCTCTTGGCGTTGAGGGCGTCGATCGGATAGACGATGCTTCCCATCTTGGTCTCAGGATCAACGCCGTCAAGAGTCATGTTGTAGTACTTACCGTCAGAAGAGACACTGAGAGTACCGCTAAGCTTGATGTACTCGGCCACGGAGGCTGTGTACTCGGCGGCATTGGCGGTGATGTCAGTAGCGTTAGGATGCTCAACAGCATTGCCCTCGCTGTCGACAAAGACCTCAGTGATGTCGGTGAGCTCAGGGACTCCGTTATAAGTGGTCTTGGTAGCGGCGATCTTCACTCCGTCACCAACCTTGAGAGCGGCAGCATCGTTACCATAGACATAAAGGGCCTTCGAACCATCGGAAACGACAGCACCCCTTGTGGTCAAAGCCACGACAACAGTAGTAGGAAGAGTCTGGACCTGATCTTTGTCAGCGGCCTCAATGATCTCAGAGACAGAAGCTCCGGTAGAAGGAGCGCCAGTCTGGGTGATACCAATGGTCTTGAGGGCTGTGGGGCCTTTGATCGTGACATTGGCTGTACGCTTGGCAGTACGGGTGTTTTCAGCCGCATGGACGCTGTAGCTACCGTCCTTGTTCACATCAGTAATCTGGAGCCAATCGGCATCGCTGCTGATAAGAAGCGGGCTCTCCTTGGCGGTGACGACCATGTTGAAGGTGGTGTCAACGCAAGGAAGCTCATCAAACGGAAGCTCTTCAACGCTGATAAGAGACTTGACATGGGAGACAACGATAGCGGTCTTCTCCTTTGTCTCAGGAGTTCCCTTGTAGTTCATCAGGGAACCTTCAATCGTGATCTCGTCACCAACGGAGAACTCATCGCCCTTGGTGATGGCGGCACCGTTGATCCAAAGGCCACGGTAAACCTCCAGCCAGTTGTTTGTGCCATAAGATCCGTCATCAGACAGGAAGTAAGTGGCATTGCCGTACTGGGCGCTGATCTCGTTGATCTTGCAGACGATACCCTTCACGCGGAAAGTTCCGCCGGCGACATCACCGTCACCAAGAGGAGCGATAACCTCGAGGGCCTGCTTGACAGTCATCGTGACAGGCTCAGCTTTCTGGGTAGTCTGAAGGAGATTGATATTCTGGGTCTTGCCGCCACACTCGATAGTAGCGGTAGCTTCACGTGTCTCTTCGGCCGCGGGAGCGGTGAAAGTGACGGTAACCTGTCCCGCACCACCGGTGGAAGGGCTCACTGTGACCCATTCAGGAAGGTTCGAGACAGTCCATGAACCTGTGGCGTTGACTTCTACAGGAACGGAACCACCGCCAGCTGAGAAGGTTACATAAGAGGAAGAAACCTTGACCTCATCAAGGAAATGATCAGCTTCTTCCACGCAACCGGTAAAAAGAAGGCCGAGAGCGGCAATCAGGGAAACAATGATATATTTCGTTTTCATAAGATTCTCCCTATTAATTAGTTAAAAATATACTTAATACCGATGGAAGCGTACCAGCACTGGCCAAGGTCATGGAAAGGAACGAAGGTCTTGGTGCTGCCGCTGATGGCGGAAGGAGTTGAGAATGTGGCATAACCGTCAGCGTCGACTCCCTCATACTTGAGGATACGGGCCTCGGAACCGATCTCGGGGTTGAGATACTTGCTCACGCCCCAGCTGGAGTTGAAGAGGTTGAGGATATTCTTGATGTCGACTCCGAGTTGGAGGGTGTTCTTGGTGTTGCCAGCCTTGACAGTGAAGTCGTGCTTGTAGCCGAAGTCAACCCTGTGGACCCAAGGAGAGTAAACAGTGTAAGGCTCAGCGTAGCCACCCTGGTGCTTGCTCATGTACTTGTCCTTGTGGACATAATCCATGAAGCGGTCGCGGCTGTCAGCGTTGACGAAACGGAACTCGTTGTTATTGACCTGCTCATCTGTAGGAACATAGATGGCATCGTAGGCGTAACCGTCACCGTTCATGTCGTTGGTGAGCATGTAGGACTCTTTGTAGCCACCCCTCCAGGTCTCATAGATGAAGTTGAAGTGGTTACCACTCTTGTCGCTAAGGTCGAGAGCAGCCACGACACGGTCAGGAGTCACATACTGTGAGTTGTGAAGCTTGATGTAGTTCGGGCCCTCGGAAGTGGGAACGTAAGTGAAAGCGGACTCAGCTGCTGAACCAGGCATACCGGTGATCTCCTTGGAGACAGTGTGAGTGTAGGCAGCCATGAAGCTGACACCCTCGACAGGAGTGACATTGAAGGTCACGTTACCGGTCCACCCATAACCCTTGCTTGTGTTCTCAAGGACAAAGGCCTTGGTGGCGTTACGGAAACCGGAAGGATAGATAGGACGGTTGTCAGCACCGTTGAATCTGGCGTAACCGCCGACGTTGGTCATGCTCCAGTCGGAGATGGACACGAAGTGGATGGTCTTGTTGAATATACCCTCAGCGGTGAGGCTCATCGGGAACGCGGTCGGGAATGAGTAGTCAACAGCGAGGGAAGTCTTCCAGATCTGAGGCATCTTGAAGTCAGGATCGACAGCGCTGATGGAAGAAGGAACTGTTCCATCCTTAGGGCTGACGGTGCTAGGATAGCCAAGGGAGATCAACTTCTGGTAAAGAGCGTCGACAGTGGCCTTACCGTTGGCGTCAGTCACGAGACCGCCGGCGAAGGTGTCCATTGAGAAGCCCTTGGCTTTGGCATTCTTGGCATTGATCTGGGCCTGGTACTGGACGAGACCACCGTTGGTAGGCATATTCGTGAAGAACACGAGAGGGAGACGGCCTGAGAAGAAGCCGGATCCACCGCGGATCTTGAGGCTCTTGTCACCACGGACATCCCATGAGAAACCCAGACGAGGAGAAACCGTGATGGCACCTGTAGGCCACTGGCCGGTGTCGATGTGAGTCTCAGCATAATCCTTCGCTTTCGGATAGTAAGTCAGGGCCTTGATAGCCTCGTTGGTCATAAGGTCGCCGTCGTCGAAGAACAGGCCGTCGACACGGGCACCGTAAGTAAGCTTGAACTTGTCAGTGGCGTTCCACTCGTCCTGGATATAGAGACCGAGTTTGTGGAAACGGACGCGGGCAGCAGGCTTGAGCTCACCGTCGTAACCGTAGGTAAGGTTGACGATCTCAGGAGCGGCGCCTGTCAGGAAGTCATTCACGCTCTTGTAACGGTAGTAACCGGAACCGTTACGCATGTACTGGTTGTCAGCCATCTGGTACTCGTAGTTGACACCACCCATGATCTTGTGGTTGCCCTTGTACCATGTCAGGTCGTCCTTGATGTTGTAGTTGACCTCATTGACAGCGTTGTTCCAGGTGAAGAGCTCATAACCGAGAGCCATGTAGTTGTTCTCCTGGGTGTCGTCGAGGATGTCGATGAACGGGAACTCCTCGGAGGTGCTGCTACGAATAGGGTTCTGAACCTTGGAATATGTCGCGAGGAACTGGTTGGACAGATTCTCCGAAAGACGGCTGTTAAGGTCGAATGACCAGGTGCTCACCATATTCCTGTTGGCATACATTGAATTGGCGAACGACATGGAATACTGCGACATACGGGCTCCGGACATACGGGTACCACCGTCCATGGAGGTAGCGTTGGGAGTGTTCCAAGAGTTGTTCAGAGTGTAGTTGTACCTGATAGCGAGGTGATGGTTGTTGGAGATGTTCCAGTCGATACGGGCAAGGAGCTTGGTGTTGTCCTCGTTGGCGGGGAAATCAGTCCATGAACCTGTGTCATAGCCGTATTTGCTCTTGACGAAATCAGAGACAGTCTTAAGGTCAGAGAGTTTCGTACGGGAAATCTTATTGTCAGCATCCATCTTGCCATCCTCAGATCCTCTCCAACGGTTGACGATTGTAGGGATCTTGGACTGCTCAGCGTTGACAAAGAAGAAGAGCTTGTTCTTGACGATAGGACCTCCGAAAGTAAGTCCGTAAGTGGTGCTGCGGTCCTTGTCGCGGGCGCCGCTGATCTGCTCACCCTCGATGGCGTCACCGCGGAGGTTCTCGTTGCGGTGATAGACATAAGCGGATCCCTTGAAGGTGTTGGTACCGGACTTGGTGATAGCGTTGATTCCACCACCGATGAAGTTGGTCTGGCGAACATCGTAAGGGGAAATCACGACCTGGAGCTCCTCAATGGCGTCAATCGAGATAGGATTGCCACCTCCGGGAAGACCGGCGCTAAGACCGAAGTTGTTGTTGAAGTTCGCTCCATCAACTGTGAAGTTGGAGGAACGCCCGTCCATTCCGGCGAAAGTGGTTCCGTTACCACCGTAAGGAGAAAGCCTGGTGACATCGGTGATGCTTCTTGATACCGTCGGCAAATTAGCGATTTGACGGCTATTGATGTTCGTGGCCGCTCCTGTCTTCTCAACAGCGAGTTTGGAGGCGGGAGACGCGACGACAACCGAAGACTCCAACATCTCATTGTCAGCCTTAAGCTGGGCATTGAGATTGAAGGTCTCAGCGAGTTGGAGAGTCACATCCGTGTACTCGATCGTTTGGTAGCCAAGGAAAGAGATGGTCACTTTGTAGGGACCACCGACACGCATACCATTGATCGTGTAATTACCGTCGATGTTGGCGACAGCGGCATACTGGGTGCCAGAAGGCGTGTGGACAGCCACAACAGCGGCTCCAGTCAGAGGCTCACCGTTATCATCCTTGATGTTTCCGGCGAGGCTGGAAGTTGTGACCTGAGCGAAGGACACCACTCCCACAAAGATAGCCACAAAAGCGGCAAATCCTCTTTTAAATGATTGAACCATAGTGGATTTAAGTAATATAAAAGTTGTAATTATTTCCCTCTATTATAAATAGCTTGCGAAATTAATACAAATATTTGGCTTGCTAAAATTTATTTCATTCATACAGAGAATTATCTTATCTTCGCGGACGAAAACTTCCGAGGACGGATTTGACCCGCTTGCAACCTCGGTCTAAAAAATGCTAAAGAAATGAATTATCTTTTCACTTCGGAGTCAGTCTCCGAGGGCCATCCTGATAAGGTGGCCGACCAGATTTCAGACGCTATTCTTGATGAGTTCCTCCGCCAGGACCCTGAGTCCAAGGTGGCATGTGAGACTTTCTGCTCGACAGGACTTGTGATCGTTGGAGGTGAGGTCACCTCCGAGGCTTATGTGGACATTCAGGGAACCGTCCGTGACGTGATCAAGAACATAGGCTACACAAAGGCCGAGTACATGTTCGATGCCGGTTCCTGCGGAGTCCTCTCGCAGATCCACAGCCAGAGCCCGGACATTCACCGGGGCGTTTCAAGGGAAGACCCTGAGGATCAGGGCGCTGGAGATCAGGGAATGATGTTCGGTTACGCCTGCAAGGCCACCGAGGACTACATGCCTCTGGCCCTTTACCTCTCACATCTGACACTTAAGGAGCTTGCGGACATCCGTCACAACGAGCTTCATCTTATGCCTTACTTGAGGCCCGACTCTAAGGCCCAGTACACTATCGAGTTCGACCCTTCAGACAAGCCGGTCAGGATCCACACGATTGTGCTTTCGACCCAGCACGATGAGTTCGACTCGGATGAAGCCATGCGTTCAAAGATCGAGGCTGATGTACGGAACATATTGCTGCCCAGGGTTATAGCCAAACTAAAGCCGGAGACCGCCGCCCTTTTCAAGGGGGACTTCATTCTCCATGTCAACCCGACCGGCAAGTTCGTGATAGGCGGTCCAGCAGGCGACACTGGCCTTACAGGCAGGAAGATAATTGTGGACACCTATGGTGGGCGCGCCCCGCATGGTGGCGGAGCCTTCTCAGGCAAGGACCCTTCCAAGGTTGACCGCAGCGCCGCCTATGCCGCGAGATATATCGCCAAGAATATGGTTGCCGCGGGAGTCGCCGACGAGATGGTGGTCCAGATCGCCTACGCTATCGGTGTGGCCCAGCCTGTCAGCATCTATGTCAACACGAAAGGCACTGGAATAATCCCCGACGCCGAGATCGCTGACAAGATCGGAAAGATCTTCGACCTGCGACCCGCTGCGATCATCCGAAAGTTCGGGCTGAAGAATCCAATCTATGGTCCCACAGCGGCTTACGGTCATTTCGGCCGCGAGCCTTACACCAAAGTCCTGGAGCTTACCCGAGGCGGAAAGACCGTCAAAGAAGAAGTCCAGTTCTTCGGTTGGGAAAAACTGGACTCCGTCGATCTCATCCGCTCCGAGTTTAATAGAGGGGAATAGGAACCTAAGGAACGACTATCGGCGGGGCGGTTGGTTCCCACTCGACGGCGGAACGGGTCCGAGGTGCGGAGGACTGTTGCTTCCCACGGTTAACGGCATCGTACTCCAGGAACTTTTCAAAGGAGGCGGTCTCGCCACTCAACTCCATGATTCTCTTGTAGATCGCCCAGCGGGAAGGAGCGTTGTAATACTCCATGTTCTCCCTCATCATACTATTCTTCGAAGGACGGTAAACCCCCGTGGCGTACTGCGCGCCTCCTTCGAATATACCCACCTCATCCTTGTATCGTTCGTCGGACAGGAAGGCGCTCCATCTAACCTTTAAAGGATCATTGGTGAAGTCAACATTGGAGTACCAGCCATAAGACTTGTACAACGAATTATACTTATCAATCATTGATTGCGGGGCATCCACCTGATAATTGACATACTCATCTTCCAGGAAGGCGAAACCGTGACCTCCGGCCTCGTGACGGAGAGTGGAACCAAACAGTTCCGGTTGGTTACCTAATGTGGAAGTAACAGCGACACTGGATTGCAGACTCTCGGACAGGAAAGCGGTACCTGAACGGGACCTTGAGTTGACCATCACGCAGACCAGAAGATTCTTGTTGTCCGCATTGCCAGGAACTTTCTTGGCATACTCAAAAGCCTTGTCATTGTCAACAAACACTTTCGTCCCTTGCCCGAAATTAGTGCCAAGAGTCGTGGTGTACCCGCTGCCGATCCTGCCATTCTTCGATACAACCTTGACCGCATAAACGTTAAACCTATCCCGGAAGGTCTTGTACGGCTCAATAGCGAAGAACTCATCCTTCGCCTGCTTCATCACGGTCTCGTAAAGACCTCCAGAGCTCATGTCCCTATCGGTATAGGCGTCACCCATGAAGATTATATCAATGCCTTTGCCGACAGAGGCTTTCTGCAAGGTCAAGACCTTACCGTCCATTGAATAGTCAGTTGAAGAGTACTCATCAGGGGCCTCGGCCGGGCCCAATAAGGTCTCAAGGAACGGAATCAACTCATCAAAAGCGTTCTTGTCGCCCTCGTAAGTACCAAACCGGTCACGGATGGGGTCGAGAATATTATGCATCGTGCTGAACAGCACATTACCGTTCTGGTCATATACTTCAGCTTCCGGGACGACTCGGCCTCTAAATAAATAATTATCCGAGTTGGGACCATAAGGGCCAAAGAAGAAATTATACCAGACGTCATATCCTTTCTCTTTTATGACACGACTTTCATTCGCGCGCTCACTTTCTCCCCAATTATTATCCTCAGGCCATTGCACTGTGGCTATTATCTCAAGTCCATCTTGCTTGTATTGATTATAGTAATCCAATAACATTGGAAGAAGAACAGCCGAGAACGGACACCATGGAGCCCAGGAAAGATATACCGTGTATTTGTTTTCTTTGACTACATCCTTGAAATAGAACGTTTTCCCATCAAAATCCGTAATCGGCCCCCTTGGCCAATAACCCGGGATGTCAAGGTCCGCTATATCGAATCCGAAACCATCACTCTGCACCAGGAAACTCATCAAGTCATATGCGAGTTCCTCACCCTCAGACTGCAGAAAAGAGTCTGGAATCTTGCCTGACAGACAGTTATTACGCAGCATGTCAGAGCCTTTCAGCTTCAAAAGTCTTCCCCATGAAGCAGGAAGTTCCCCTGTGAACTTATTATGTTGGATTGAAAATGTCTCAATGTTGTCTGAATATCCAAGACTTTCCGGCAAGGGCCCAGTCATCTTTTCATTAAATCCTATATAAACATACTTAAGACTAGTCAGCGGCGCAAAAACGTCTGGCAATGAGGTCATGGAAGTGTTATGAAGCCATAGGTACTTAAGATTAATCAGTTTGCTGAAAGAGTCAGGCAACGATCCCGTTAATCCAGGTTCATCATCAATACTGAGATCTGTCAATTCAACAAGATCTCCTATACACTCCGGAATTTCCCCTTTCAAGCCGACACCGGAAAAGCTCAGTCTAAACTTCACTATATTGCCATAATTATTTACAATCTGGACTCCTGCCCACTCGCTTATTTGGACATCAGTTCCCCAGTTTTGCTGTCTGGTCCAATTTGGCCCATCCAAGGCATTGTATAGCTCCATAAGAATCGCCTTGATCCTGACTTCAGGGCGTTCTCTGATCGTCACAACGCAAGTTGCTGTCTTTTCCCCGGCTTTGGCGGTTATGTTAGCCACACCTTCCTTGATCGCATTCACTTTGCCGCTGCCGTCAACAGTAGCAATTTCGGGATTATCAGATTCCCATGTCACTTTCTGATCCGTGGCATCGGTCGGCTTCACGGTAGCCTTGAGGGTAATCGTGCTTCCAGACACAATATCCACCTCGGCATTATCCAGTTCGATAGAGGTCACGGCCACGACTTTCTTGTTGACTGTCACCGAACAGGTGGCCGATTCACCTCCCGCTGTCGCTGTGATTGTCGCCGTTCCTTCGGCGACCGCTGTCACCGTACCGTTATTGACAGTGGCGACAGACTGGTTGGATGTCGACCAGCTCACCACCTTGTTCGTGGCGTTGGACGGCTGGACCGTAGCCGTCAGGTTTGATGTGCCGCCGACCTCGAGGGTGACAGCGCTTTGGCTCAAAGAGACACTAGCAACTGCTATCTCAGGATCTTCCTGTGGCCCACAGGAAACTGCGAGACTCGCGGCTAGCATGACTGCCGAAAAGGCAAACAAGAGGTTGAATAACTTTTTCATATGCGACCAATATAAAACAAGATCGATCTAATATAATCATTTTTCTTTATAACAAGGGGATCGCTGGCAGACAACTAATTAAAAGACAATAAGATAAACAAAATCAAAGTGCCGGGATGCGGCACTTTGATTCTACTTTACATATTGATTATCAAACGTTTAGACGCCAGGCCTAATACCCGAAAATATCTTCGAGGGTAAGGTGGGTGACAGGGCCAAGGGTGGAGATGAAGGCGGAGTCGAAATCATCTTCACGACCCAGGAAGCCGTAGATATATTCCCGGTTCTTGATCCACTTCTCCTGGAAGGCCTTCACATCGGCAAGGGTCATGTTCTGGACCGCCTCGAAGACTGCCTTGTCACGACTTTCGGAAAGACCCATATCCCTGAGGGAAAGGTACTGGTTCAGCACATTCATCCCGGTCACACGTCTTGTGCGCAGCTGGGAAAGGATGGAAGCCTTCGCGACCTGGAACGCCTGCTCTGACTCGGGCATGTTGTTGATTATCTGGTCGAAAGCCAAGACCGCATCCTTCAGTTTGTCGTTTTGGGAAGCGATGAAAGCCTGGAAATAATAGTCATCTTCCGGGAAAGAAGGAGCGACCAATGAAGCCCTTGCGGAATATGCCAGACCACGGGCCTCCCTCATCTCCTGGAAGACGATAGCGTTCATTCCGCTTCCGAAATAGTTGTTGTACAGAGTCACACCAGGATCGTTCGCCACATTGAACTTCTCTCCCCTGTCTGAATACTGCAGGTAATAGAATTGGTTTGCGTCATAGGGAGCCAGAAGCACTTCATTGCCAGCGACTTTCCTGTGCAGAGGGCGCTCCTTGGCAAGTGGCTGGGGATTGTCAGCGATCTTGTGGTGGTCAGAGACCATCTTCAGAGCGGCAACCTCTTCCGCGGGACCATAATACAAAACCTCATGCTTTTTGGAATACAAATCCCTGATCGCTCCAAGAAGATCCTCGGAAGTGAGAGAGAGGATCTGCTCGTCTGAAAGGGTTGTCTTGGCCACAAACTCAGGTCCGTAATAAATGTAGTTCTGAAGGGCGGCGTTGCAAGCGCTTTGGCTGAGCTTGCTGTCTGAACGGTCCTTTAGGACATCCGCTTTCAACGCGGAGAGGATGGCGGTGTCCGGGACAGCGTTGAAGACAAGATCCTCGACGATGTCCATCGCCTGTCCGAGATTCTCATCCAGGCCGCGGACCCTGACAGTAGTCTGGACAGGACCAGCGGAGAAACCATAAGAGCAGGCCAGGGAATACATGTCCTTCTTGATCTGGGCGGCTGACCTGGAAGGTGTGCCAAGATATTCAAGATAGCTGAATGCCAGGCCCAGACGAGGATCGTTCTGGACACCCCTGTCGAAAATTGCGGAGTAGGTTGTTATGTCGTTGATCTCATTTTTCTTGTAAAGGAACTCCACGCCACCGGTCAGCTCATCCCTGGACATGTCCTTGGTGAAATCCGGGTAAACAGGCTCAATAGGAGCCACTTCCGAGTTCTGGACAGCAGTCAGGAACTCGCTCTGCATGTGGCGGTTAGTCTCGATGGGGGTTATCGCCGGAGCGGCGATCTTGTCGATATTGGGATCTTCTCCGATCCTCTTGTAAGCAAGAGCGTAACTGTTGGCTCCGAGATATTCGTTAGCCCAGTCTGTGACCTGCTGCTTGGTGACCTTTTCCAGTCGGCTCATCTGGAGGGCGTCATCCTTCCAGTCGTGACCATTAATGAAGGAGTTGACAAAAGTCATTGCCCTGGAACCGTTGCGCTCCAACGAAGCCATCTCACTTAGTTTGATGTTATTGATGGTGGACTGGATAAGAGCCTCATCAAAATCGCCGGAACGGAGCCTGGCGACTTCACCGAGAATGAGGTCACGGACTTCCTCAAGCGACTGTCCCTCACGAGGATAACCAACCATAAGGAACTCTCCGTAGTCGGGGCGATCATAATTCATGAGATAGAAGCCGCCGATCTTCTGGGCCTGGGCCAAATTAAGGTCGACAAGTCCGGCCTTGCCATTTGAAAGAATCGAACTGACTATCGATCCGACCTCGCTGCGAAGAATATCCTTTCCGCCCGGAGTCCTCCAGCCGATCATCACGAACTCAGCGTCAAGACCATAGACGGTCTTCTCAACAGGAGTGGTTATAGGAGACTCGGGCTCATATTCCAAAGTCTTGATCTCGGGATTAGGCTGCCACTCTCCGAAATATTTCTCGATAATGTCCACGAAGGTGTCGGGATCGAAGTCGCCGGACACGCAGATCGCGACATTGTTAGGCACATAGAAGTTGCTTCTGTGGTTCTCGATGTTGATGATTGAAGGATTCTTCAGATGCTCCTGCGTTCCGATCGTTGTCTGGATTCCGTAAGGATGACGGGCAAACAGCACGGAATCAACCGCTTCCATCGCTTTGGAATCATCCTCCGTGAGGCTCATGTTCTTCTCCTCATAGACGGCCTCCAACTCGGTGTGGAAACCCCTGATGACAGGATGGATGAACCTGTCGGCCTGGATCTTCGCCCAATTCTCTATCTGATTGGAAGGGATATCTTCCTGATAGACAGTCATATCATTGGAAGTAAAGGCATTGGAGCCTGTCGATCCGATGATGGACATAAGCTTGTCATATTCATTGGGAATAGCGATCTTGGAAGCTTCGTAGCTGATCGAGTCGATCACATGGTAGAGGGCAACCCTCTCAGCGGGATCGGTCTTTGTCCTGTAGACTTCGAACAGACTGCAGATCTCATCAAGCATAGGCTTCTCAGCCTCGTAGTTTGATGTTCCGAAGCTCTCAGTCCCCTTAAACATCAGATGCTCAAGATAATGGGACAGGCCCGTTGTCTCATGGGGATCATCCTTGCTGCCGACCCTGACGGCTATGTAAGTCTGGAGCCGGGGAGTCTCCTTGTTGACAGACATGTAAACTTTAAGTCCGTTGTCAAGAGTGTAGATCTTTGTCTGGAGGGGATCACCCTTGACTGTCTCATACTTGTGTTTGGCGCAGGAGCCGCAAAGGATCAGCGCCGCGGCGAGAGAAGCCGCCAACATAAACTTTTTCATCTTCTTTGACTTATAAAGCGGCACAAACATAATCATTTTTCAGCGCTTCACAAAAAAGTGGTATATTTGTAGTTCATGCGTTTACCAAATGGCGGCGAAGAAAGAACATAGGATAGAGATCAGGAACAAGAAGGCATCGTTCGACTACGAGTTTCTGGAGACGTACGAGGCCGGAATCGTGCTGGTCGGGACAGAAATAAAATCCATCAGGATGGGCAAGGTCTCTTTGGTGGATTCATTTTGCTATTTTGTGGGGAATGAGCTGTTTGTCAAGGGGATGAATGTCGCCAAGTACTTCTGGGGATCTTGGGGGCAACATGAGCCTCTTAGGGACCGCAAGCTGCTTTTGACTAAAAAGGAACTGAAACATCTCCATCAGACCGTTAAGGAGAAAGGACTCACTATCGTGGCTGTCAAGTTGTTTATCAATGACGAGGGGTTCGCGAAGTTGGTGATCGCTCTCGCCCGGGGAAAGAAGTCTTTCGACAAGAGGGCTTCCATCAAGGAAAAAGACATACGACGGGAGATGGAGAGGGGCGATTGACGCGATGGCAAGAAACCGTCAGAACAAACTTCGTGAGGCGATTCCCATCCCTCCACCGGCTCCGCTTCCGGATCCGGAAGTCATTGACGTACAAGCCATTCTAAACGAATATCTCTCCGGCAATATCGACCTAATCGTCGTTCTCGGCCCCACAGCCTCCGGAAAGACGAGATACGCCGTTCAATTGGCACGGCAGCTCGGAGGTATAGTGTCCTCCGACAACGCCTCGCTTCGCTCGGCCCCACCACCGACTTCGTCGGCGGTCCCCCCTCTTACGTGGCCGAGGGTGGCCACGGTTGCGGATGGGACACTTCCACCAGCCTGCGAGATTCTATCAGCTGATTCAAGACAAGTCTACAGGGGCATGACGATAGGGACGGGGAAGGATCTGGAGGAGTATGGGGATGTGCCGTATCACCTGATCGACATCGTTCCGGCGGGGACAAGGTTTGACCTTTACCAGTGGCAAGAAGCCTTTGAAAAGGCTTACAAAGACATCCGGGACAGAGGCCGGATCCCGATCCTGTGCGGAGGTACAGGCTTGTACATTGAAGCGGCGACTTGCGGTTATTCCATGCCCCAGGTACCTCCTGACGAGGACCTGAGAGCCGAGTTGGAACAATATGACATAGAGGAACTTATCACAAGGTTAGCGGCCCTCGGCCCCCTACCTGGAGAAGGCGTTCTCCAAAGCAAGCGAAGAGTGATAAGGGCCTTGGAAGTAGCTCTTTACAAGAAAGACAACCCCGTTGGCGAGAGATCTTATCTCCCCAAAAAACCATATTACATCGGCACCCTTGTGAGCCGGGAAGAGAGAAACGCCCGAATAGACTCCCGTCTTGACGCAAGGCTCCAAAACGGCCTTGTTGAAGAGGTTAAGAACCTGCTTGACAGCGGCATACGGGCAGAAGACCTTATGTACTACGGACTTGAGTACAAGTTCGTCACCCAGTATGTGTTGGGAATCCTGAGTTACGAGGAGATGCGCCTGCTCCTTTCCAACGCCATCCACCAGTTCGCGAAGAGGCAGATGACCTGGTTCCGGGGGATGGAAAAAGATGGGGTGACGATCCATTGGACAAATGTTTAAATATTCATAGATCATGAAAGTAGCGATCATCATGGGGTCCACCAGCGACCTCGAAGTCATGTCCGGAGCCTTCGGAATCCTGGACAGTTTCGGAATCGAATATGAGAAAAGGGTCATCAGCGCCCACAGGACTCCCGAACTGATGTTCGAATACACCAAAGCCCTGAAAGGCAGGGGCTTCGGAGTCGTTATCGCTGGCGCTGGCGGAGCCGCCCATCTGGCCGGAGTCGCCGCCGGACTGACCACTCTGCCGGTCATCGCCGTCCCGATGGCCACCAAGAACCTCGGCGGGCTTGACTCGCTTCTTTCCATGGTCCAGATGCCCACCGGTATTCCCGTCGCAACCGTCGCCATCGGAGGAGCCAAGAATGCCGCCATCCTTGCCGCTGAGATTCTTGCTCTTGGCGACAAAGCCATTTCCGACAAACTGGACGCCTACAGAGAGGAACAGGCCGAGAAAATCCGTAACACCACGATCTAAATGAATACCAAGATGTTGGCCGCACTGCTAGCGTTTTTTCCGCTGGCAGCGCAAGCCCAGAGTGTAGTCACCCTGCAACCTGCCGGGGAAGACGGCCGTTACACAATCGATACATCCGTCAACGGAGTCGGAGTAAAGACTTACTACACCGAAGAGAACTGGTTCGTGAGCATGTCCACAACCACCTACCTATTCCTCTACGAGAACGATTACATCAAAGACGAAGATGTCAAAGGTATCACGACCTTGAAGCTGCCGGACGGATCCAGCTCTAAGGGAGCCGCGTTCGTCATCAGGAAGCTTAAGGTGGGCGACCACGTGCTCGTCACCGACATCCCGGCTTTCGTGGTCAGCAAACAGACAGTTCCTCTCATCATAGGCAGTTCCGCCTTCTCGAGCCTCGGGGATGTCACCAGGGAAGGCGACAAGATCGTGATCGGAGACGTGGAGGATTTCACTTCCGTGGCGGAAGTAGTTGATCCTGTGGACAGTCTGCGTATTGCGGCCCAGGCCCATCTGGATGCGGAGGAATATTCAGAGGCGATCGACTGTTTCTCCGACCTGAAAGCCCGAGGAGCCTTGAATATGCTGACAGAGTACCAGTATGCCATGCTGCTTGGGATAACCGGCAAGGACTCCGAGAATGTTTCTGTCTCGAGGGACTGGCTCTCCTCCAACGAAGGGAAATCCCTGACGATGGATTATTGGATCCACAATGGTATG
>ONUG01000137.1 GCA_900320965.1 uncultured Bacteroidales bacterium
CTTGACTCTGGCACTGACGGCTGATAAGGTGTAAAAGTCCCGGCTGAGACTTGATGCGATTATTCCAGCCAAAGTGGTCTTTCCGACTCCGGGGGGACCCCATAGGATAAACGAGCTGAGATTGCCGCTCTCAATCATGTCCCGGAGGATGCAACCTGGTCCGACAAGGTGCTTTTGACCCACGTATCCCTCCAGATTCCGGGGCCTCATGCGCTCGGGAAGAGGAGGGAGCATCGTACTTTGGGCGTTGTACTCTATATTCGTTGACATATTGTGTTATTTCTTATTAATCAGCGTGTAAAACAAAATAGTTAAATAATGTAACTTTTTTGTTAATACACATTTTCCCTTCTTTAATCACTCTTGGTAGACACAAATTTAGAAAAAAGAGCGATAAGTTTAGTAAATTTGTGGAACCTTATAAATAACAGTATGAGACTAAGTGAAAAAATCCGCTATGTCGGCGTTAACGACATGAAGACCGAACTCTTCGAAGGCCAGTGGCCTTTGCCTTATGGAGTAAGCTATAATTCTTATCTCGTCGTGGATGAGAAAGTGGCTCTGATTGACACTGCCGCCGCCGGTTTCGAGGAGGAATTTCTGGCGAATATCAAAGCCGAGATAGGGGACAGGACTGTCGATTACCTGGTTGTTAACCACATGGAACCTGATCATAGCGCTCTCCAGGCGGTAATCCGCGGGGAATATCCTTCGTGTGAGTTCGTCACTAACGCGAAAGCCGCTGCGATGATCGAGGGTTTTCATGGTATAACTGATAACATCAAGGTCGTCAAGGAAGGGGAGAGTCTCTCACTGGGAAGTGTCAGTCTCCAGTTTTTTATGATCCCTATGGTTCATTGGCCGGAGACCATGGTCTCGTGGTGTCCTGAAGAGAATACTCTTTTCTCGGGGGATGCTTTCGGGACGTTCAAGGCCGTGGGAGACGATGTAATTGATTCAAAATCAGGCGTTTTTGCTGATTATGAAGATGAAATGACCCGTTATTACGCCAGTATTGTCGGCAAGTACGGTGCACCGGTCCAGGCTGCTTTAAAGAAGCTTAATGGATTGGAAATCAAGCGTATATGCTCGACTCACGGGCCGGTCTGGGAGAATAGTATTCCTGAAGTGGTCGGCATTTACGACCGCTTGAGCCGCTATGAAGCTGTACGAGGTGTTTGCCTTGCGTACGGATCAATGTACGGCAACACTCAGAAAGCTGCCAAGGCTTTGGCGAAAGAGATCCAGTCTCGTGGGATTCCGTGTGCGGTTCACGATCTGAGCGTGGAGAATTACTCATTCGCCCTCAGGGACGTCTTCAAATATGACACTTTGATCCTTGGATCGCCGACTTACAACAACGGGATTTATCCGCCGGTCAGGCAACTGATGGAGGCTGTAGTCGACAGGGCTGTCAAGAATCGCAGGTTTTTGGCGTTCGGATCATTCACTTGGGCCGCTGCCAGCGTCAAATTGCTTAATGAGATGGCTTCTGGCGCAGGATTCGAGATTCTCTCTGATGGTGTGACATTCAAGCAAGGGTATTCTGATGCTAAATTCGATGCCTCAGGCCTGGCTGGGCTGGTTTAGGCCTTTTGTTACACAATTTATATTATGTTAACTTAGATATATTGAAATCCCTTCCCTTCCAATGAGCAGGAAAAAAGTTGACATTCTGATTGAGAACGTGACCATCGAGGCTTGTGCAGCTGAGGGCAAGGCTTTAACCCACTGGGACGGCGCTGTCGTATTTGTTCCGTTCGCAGTTCCAGGTGATGTCGTGAATATCCGGTTGACGAGGAAACATCATAATTACTACGAGGGTTACGTGGCTAAGATCGTGACTCCTTCTAAAGACAGGATCAAGCCGTTTTGCTCGCATTTCGGTACTTGCGGTGGCTGTAAATGGCAGCCTCTCCCCTATGATATTCAGCTCGAAGCTAAGCGCCAACAAGTTGAAGACCAATTAGTTAGGTTGGGCCATCTGGATGTGCCGGAGATCCGTCCAACACTCCCCTCTGACAAGACGATGTACTATCGTAACAAGCTTGAATTCACTTATTCCAGCAAACGATGGTTCGAATGGGGCGTGGATCCGGATTCTGTTCCTGCTGAGGAGCGGGTCGGACTTGGATTCCATGTCGGAAAGCTTTTCGATAAGGTGCTTGACATCAAGAGGTGCTACCTCCAGAAAGATCCGTCAAATGACATTCGGATCTTCTGTAAGGAATATGCGGTCGCACATGGACTGGAGTTTTTTAACATCCGTGAGAACCATGGGTTCATCAGGAACATGTTCGTCCGTACGACTGACACAGGTGATCTCATGGTGATCCTTTGCTTCTTCCATGAGGACCGTGAAAAGCGTGAGGCCATGTTGTCAGCTTTAGCTGAAGCTTTCCCTCAGATAACATCACTCTACTACGTAATTAACACTAAGTTAAACGATTCAATCGGAGATCAGGATTGTATTCTTTTCAAAGGTGAAGAGACTATCAGGGAGACGATGGAGGGCTTGACTTTCAGGATCGGTCCGAAGTCTTTTTACCAGACTAATTCAGGCCAGGCTCTGAAGCTCTACTCAGTCGCACGGGAATTCGCCAAGCTTACCGGCAAAGAGGTTGTCTACGATCTTTACACCGGCACAGGCACAATCGCTCAGTTCGTCTCGAAAAATGCCGCTAAGGTCATCGGGATTGAGTATGTCCCTGAAGCGATTGAGGACGCCCGGGCAAATGCGGCGGCGAATGGGATAACCAATTGCGAGTTTTTCGCTGGCGACATGAAAGATGTTCTTAATGAGAGCTTTATCGAGGAACATGGGCGTCCTGATGTGATTATCCTGGACCCTCCTCGGGCCGGGATACATCCGGATGTGGCGAAGGTCATTCTTGCCGCTTCTCCGGAGCGGATCGTCTATGTCAGCTGCAATCCGGCCTCGCAGGCCCGGGATCTGGCTATCTTAAGTGAGAAGTACAAGATAACCGACGTGCAGCCTGTCGACATGTTCCCCCACACACAACATGTCGAGAATGTCTGCGCGTTGATCAAGAAATGAGCCTGTTTGCTTTACTGACCATTTTCGGCGCCCTATTGGCTTCCACTCCCCTTCCAGCCGTGGAAAGTGAGGGTCTTGACTCGCTTGTGATCTTGTCATTCAATGTCCGGGAATGGTCCAGGGACACTGACAAGGAGAAAGAGACATTCTGGAAGAACAGGATGGAAGCGATGAAGAAGATGATCGAGGAAGTGTCCCCGGACGTGATTTGCTTTCAGGAACTTATGCCTCCAGCGACTCGTTATGTGCCTGACGGTTACAAGTCCGTCGGCCTTTCTGTCAGCCATCCCGTCTACATCCGGAAAAACCTCAGAGCTTCCCGTCACCGTTTCTCAATATTCTGGGAATCATGTCTTGTCGAAGGAGTCAGCATAACGAATATTCATTCACGTTGGGAGAGGGAGATCGTCGAACGAGTAGTTAGGCATGTGAATTCCCATCTGACAGGAAAAGATGTGGCATGCGGTGACTGGAACACTTTCCTTGCCACTCTTAACGACGCTGGCTTGAAGATGGACTCGGCCAGGGTTCTGCTGGATGTGCCTGAAACTGACACTTTCGCTAATTTCTCCCGGCCGGAACAGAGCCACGGTGCGATAGACCATTTTTTCGTTAATGGCGTGACTCCCCTTTCTTATCGGATGATTACTAATGGATACGGGGTCGCCAAGATAAGCGACCACTACCCTATTGTCTTGACAATCAAGCTTTAGAACGGATAGCCGACTCCGAAATGAATAGCGAAGGAGTCTTTGCGGCTCCAGTCGGCCGGCCCGTACCAGCCTATTGAGTCATAAGAAGGATCATAGAGCTTAATGCCCATGTCAATACGAAGGACAAGGAACGAGAGGTCGACTCTCGCACCGAATCCCCAGTCGGCCGCTATGCTCTTGAAGAAGTCGTCTCCAACGTATCCTCCGTCTCCCCAATCGCTTGAGAACCAGACATTTCCTACGTCGACAAAAAGAGCTCCATCGAGCTTCCAGAATAGCGGGAAGCGGTACTCCGCGTTAGCTTCCAGCTTGATGTCTCCTGTTTGGCTCGGGATGATCATGACTTCCTCGAGTTTTCTCCGGCCCGGTCCCAACGTGCGGACCTGCCACCCTCTCATACTGCTGGCGCCTCCCCCGTAAAACTGCTTTTCAAGGGGCACTGTGAAGGAGTTGCCATAGGCCTTGCTATATCCTCCCAGAAGTCTGAAAGCCAGGGCTTGGTTATTGTTCCTTCCGAAAAAGATAGTGTTGCCAAGGGTAAGCTCAGACCTTACGTACTGTGAATACGGTATTCCCCAGATCAGCCTCTTGCCTCGTCTGTCCGTAGACATCGCTTTGTTGAACAGGCTCAAGATATTACCGGATGCGTCCAGCTGGAGACGGATATACCTGTACGAGTCCTTAGGATTGATGTCCGCTGAAGTGGAATAAAACACCATCGCTCCGGAACCGATGTCGAAGTGGTCTATGTAGGCATTCAACAGGAATTGGTTGCCGTTGAACCTGCTGTAGAATGTGGGGTCAATGTCGGTCAGCCGCACAATCTTCGCCTGGAATGGGTAAGCCTGGTACAGGAACCTTCCCCTGGAGAGGGAACCTGAATAGCCAAGGGAGGTGGAAATCATCGTTCTGCGGTATTCCGGGCGGTCTTGGAGTGTGTAAGAGGCATTGATCTCTGTCTTGGGCACGCTGGGGCCTGTGAACAACGAATTCGGGAGTCCCAGGGACTCTGGGAAAGTGATGTTTCCAGCCACACCAATCTCATTGGAATGGACACTCTTGTTGCCGGAAAGGAATTGGAAATTACCGATGAAACTTAGGTTCAGAAACTCTCCACCATGAAATATATTCCTATGGAAGTAGCTGAGCTGCGGGGAGATCCCAATCAGTCCACTAGAGTTGGTCGAGCCCTCGAGATTGGCCTTAAATCCTTGTGTCCTGGAACGGGAGAGGATGATGTCGCAGTCTACTACATCGGCGGAATCCCTAGGAGCAAGGGAGATGTTGACCCCATTGAAGAGCTTCAGGGCTGACAGGCGGGAATAGGTGTTGTTCACATCTTTCTCGCTGTACATTGCCCCTGGACGTATGGTGTTCAAGTCCTCGAGGACTTTCCTGTGGAGCTTCAGATCCTTGTCCCAGGCGATAGAGACATCTCCGATCGAATATTTCCGGAAAGGCCTGGCAGTCTCCGGAGCCTGGTTCCTGGTGTATTCTCGGATGATCATCTCAAGGTCGGCGGTGTCACGTTTCTGAAGGGTGTCGGCCTCGAACGCGTAGAAATTCTTCGAGAAGCCGAACCAGCCATTGGATCTCATCCATGCGGCTGACCTTTCGGTCTCTTTCTCCAGGGCTTGCTCAGAGAGATAGTCCCCGGGCTTTATCGAGAGATTGACCGAATCGGCCATGAAATCCTTCTTAAACTCCCCTTCCGGGACAGAGAACGTCAGGTCTCCGATCTTGTATCTTTTTCCTGGGGTCACAGTGTAAGTCACGCTGACTTTACGCCCGTTGACCGTCACCTCACTGTCCACATCGGACCCATAATAGCCCAGATACTCCATGTGCCGGCTGATGTTGGACACTGAGGATTGGACGCTGGATGGCTGATAGACAACAGGTTCCACTCCAATTTTCCGGATGATCCTGTTAGCCAGCTTGCTGGTGTCCCTTCCGGACATGTTGTAGAAGTTAAGGAAAGGGTTCCACCCGAAAACTATGTAAGAGTTGGACTTTTGCTGGATGTACTTATCGATCTCACGGGGGCTTAATTTCTTGTCTCCATTTATGACCACCTTGTTTTTGGCCAGCCTGTACTGCCCATCCTCAAGGGATCGGGTCGTGGAACACGACCATGCCACCGCCGCCGCGGCGATGAGGGATAATATGGAGAAAGCGGTTTTTGACCTCATGACTCTACAAAAATAAAAAGAATATTAATATATTTGTTCATCAACTGAACACAGTTTTATGAGCATTCCTGTCACCAACAATGAAATCAAGTTCGTAAAGTCGCTCGAACTGAAAAAAAACAGGGATTCCTACGGTATGTTCGTGGTCGAGGGAGAGAAAATGGTGGAAGAGGCGTTGCGCTCATCTTTTGAGGT
>ONUG01000173.1 GCA_900320965.1 uncultured Bacteroidales bacterium
GGCCAGAAAAGATAGCTCACGGGGGTGCCATCCTCAAAGATATCCACTGCTTCACCATCAGGAAGCCCGATAGAGATTTGTCGGGGCTGGTTGTCACTCGATGCATTCAGCATCACGTTCTGGTTGCTCCGCCTTTCGGATCCGGTCTTCAATGTGTCGGCTTCTTGAGCCGTCGCCACGGCCACGTTCAGGAGCATGGCCAGCAGTAAGAAAGACTTCATTGTATTTCAAAGGAATATTCCGCCCGGACTGGGATGCCGCCGCGCTTCCAGCCTTCGGCGACCGCCTTGAACTTTCCTTTGTAGCTGGGCATTTCCAGTTTGATCTCGTTTTTCTTTCCGGCCTTGGCTTCGAAAGCGGGATGCCAGAACAGGACTTGCCTTAGGTCCTCGTTGCCGGCGAGTCGTCCGCCCGTGTAGCACACAGGATAGGACACCCCCTTGAAATCCATCACCCTCACGTTCGGAGGGAAATGGAGTCCAGCCACATGGTTGTTCTTTGTGACGAAATTCACGACACCGTTGAAGGGGATCCCGCCGATCATGACCGTCTGCGGGTAGATATATACATCATCAATCAGCATCGCATCGAAATCATCCAACATGCCGTGGTCTGTGAGAACCACCCCGTCCATCATCACCAGCACGTTGTCTCCACCTCCATCCCATAGGCATCAAGATTCAGAAGGATTCCTCGGTAGACCTTCCCGTTGTAGAGGATGTCTCCCGGAGAGAACTCCCTGGTGTCCAGGTAGTAAGTCCCGTTGAACTTATAAGGGAATGGTGATCTTCCCCTGCCCCTGTAGATTGTGCTTGTCTGTTGGGCGAATGAGGTGAGTGATACGAGTCCTAATGCTAATGTAAAAAGTATTGATCTGTAAGTTATTTTCATTTAATGTTCAGGGTATAAGAATGCCGGGAAGATCACTGAAACTGTCCGCGCGCACGAGGCGGGGATGGTCATATTCCTCGGTATGTTCGAGTTTCCATAAAGTTTCAGAGGGAATATAGATTCCCCAGCCGCCAAGTTGGATGACCGGCTCTATGTCAGATTTGAAAGAGTTTCCGACCATTAGAAGCTCCTCCGGACTGATCCGCAGCCGGTCGCAGAGATCGAGATATTCCTTTTGCGATTTGTTCGAGACTATGTCAATGTGGCTGAAATACTTAGCCAGCCCGGACCGGGCGATCTTGCGCTCCTGGTCGAGCAGTTCCCCTTTGGTCATAAGGACCAGGGAGTAGAGCCCGCACTCGCTTAGTCTTTCGAGAGTTTCCTCCACTCCGGGAAGGGGAGTCGCAGGGTTCCGGAGGATTTTCCGTCCGCTGTCGATGATGAACATAACCTGCTCTCCGGTAAGCTTGCCACCGGTCAGGTTCACGGCGTTCTCAATCATCGAAAGGACATACGCTTTTGCCCCGAAACCGTAGTCACCCATATTCTTGAACTCCACCTTGTAGAGCTCGTCGGAGATGTAATCAAAGTCGCCGAATTCGGATAATGCTTCGGCGACTTTCCTTTCAGCCTCCCTGAAAAGGGGCTCGTTCGACCACAGAGTGTCGTCGGCGTCGAACGCCAGGACTTTCACTCCCTTAATCATTGAAATACTTTACGGCATTGTCGAATAGAGGCTGCTCAAGATCGGCCTCTATGTTCTTGAACAGGCCCTCCTCGTAACGCTCGCTGTGGCCCATCTTGCCGAGGATCCTGCCATCCTTGCTGATGATGCCCTCGATGGCGTAATATGAGCCATTGGGATTGTAGGGCGATTCCATGGTAGGTTCATCAGTAATCGGGTCGACGTACTGGAAGGCAACCTGGCCATTAGCGAAAAGCTCTTTGGCAAGTTCCTCATTCACAACGAATTTTCCCTCGCCGTGGCTCACCGGAATGGTGTACTCGTCGCCGATGGACATTCCCTTAAGCCAGGGAGAGTTCGTCGTTGCGACGCGTGTTGTGACCATCTGGGAGATGTGCCTGTTGATGTCGTTGCGGAATAGGGTGGGAGAGTCCTTTGTGACTGTCCCGAGTTTGCCATAAGGCAACAGGCCGGATTTCACCAGAGCCTGGAAACCATTGCATATTCCGAGGATGAGACCATCCCTTGAAAGAAGGTCCTCAATCGCCGCGGCGATCTCTTTGTTGTTCAGAACATTAGCGATGAACTTTCCGCTTCCGTCCGGCTCATCACCGGCAGAGAAACCTCCAGAGATCATAAGGATCTGGCACTCGCGGATGTTCTTGGCCATCTCATCGATTGACTCGAAGACATCCTTGTCGGTGAGGTTGCGGAAGACACTGGTGCGGACCTCTGCTCCGGCCTTGCGGAAAGCCTTGGCTGAGTCATAGTCACAGTTGGTGCCAGGGAAGACAGGCAGGTATGCTATCACCTTGTCAACCTTCGGGCCATTGTATTCAAGATCAACCTTCTTTGCCTTTATCGGCTTGACTCCTTCCATTCCCTTAGGCATCAGCCTCTTATGGGTTGATTCGCTGACCGCGGGATAGACTTTCTCGAAGAGCGAACCGTTGAAATCCATCAGCTCGAAGATTGAGATGGCGGTTCCGTTGATCCTGACATTTCCGTCCTCGCCGGAAGTCACGTCTCCGATCAGCTCAGCATTCTCGAAATCCACCTCTCCATCAGTCTCGATCACGATTGAGCCGTAGGCGAGGTTGAAGAGATCTTCCTCGGAAAGTTTGACGTCGAAACCGAACGCGTTACCGAAGCTCATCTTGCAAAGAGCCTCGGCCACTCCGCCGAAACCGACAGACCATGCGGCCACGATCGTCCCGTCTTGGATCTTTTCGTGAATATTGTTCCAGTTCCTCTTAAGCTGCTCAGTGTCAGGCATCTTGTTCGAAAGGGGAGTGTGCCTTACAAGGTACAGCCTGTCACCTTCCCATTTGAATTCAGGTGAGATCACGTCGCTGGCTTTCACGGGCGTTATTCCGAAAGCGATAAGGGTCGGGGGGACGTGGATCGGACCGTGCTCAGTCTCAAACGATCCGCTCATGGAGTCTTTCCCTCCGATGGACGGAAGGCCGAAAGCCTCCTGCATCTTGAGGGCTCCCAGGAGAGCGGCGGCGGGTTTGCCCCATGTGTGAGGGTCGGACGTCATCCTCTCGAAATATTCCTGGCAAGAGAATCTCATTGTCCTCCAGTCGCCACCGGCGGCCACTATCTTCGAGCAGGCCTCTATGAATGAATATGCCGCTCCGTGGTAGGGACTCCAGTCGCAAAGGTCGGGATTGAACCCGAAGGCCATCATGCTGGCGGTGTCGGTGAATCCGTCGACCGGGAGTTTCTGGACGGAGACCTGGGTTTCGGTGGTCTGCAATTCTCCTCCGAAAGGCATCAGGACAGTGGAGCGTCCGATCGTCGAGTCGAACATCTCGATGAGTCCTTTCTGGCTTGTGACATTGGGATCCTGAAGGTTGGCGAACATCCTCTCTTTGAGGTTCTTCCCGGGGATTTCACGGTAGAAGGGGTCATTGTCCTCAACAGTTCCGATCACAGCCTTGGAGTAGTGTTTGGCTCCCGCACTGTCGATAAAGTCCCTCCTGAGGTCAACCACCAGCTCTCCCTTGTTGAACATCCTCATCCTCTCTGTGGATGTCACGTCGGCGACATGCGTCACCTCTATGTTCTCCGAGTGGCAATACTCTTTGAATTTTTCCTCGTCTTTGGCTTCAATCACTACGGCCATCCTCTCCTGGGACTCGCTGATAGCAAGCTCTGTGGAGTTCATGCCGCTGTACTTGACAGGCACCCTGTCGAGGTAGATGTCCAGTCCGGCTGTCAGCTCTCCGATAGCGACACTGACTCCTCCCGCTCCGAAATCGTTGGATTTCTTTATGAGGGAAGTGACTTCCGGGCGGCGGAACAGCCTCTCGAGTTTCCTCTCCTCCGGCGGGTTACCCTTCTGGACCTCACTTCCGCAGGTCTCAAGGGACTCCTCGGTGTGCTCTTTTGAAGAGCCTGTGGCTCCACCGATTCCGTCCCGGCCGGTCCTGCCTCCGAGCATCAGCACGACATCTCCGGGCGCGGGGCTTTCCCTGCGGACATTCGCCGCCTTGACAGCTCCGACAACAGCGCCGACTTCCATCCTCTTGGCGGTGTACCCATCGTGGAATATTTCCCTGACATGAGTTGTCGCGAGACCGATCTGGTTGCCGTAACTTGAATATCCCTGGGCTGCCTTGCGAGTGATGAC
>ONUG01000098.1 GCA_900320965.1 uncultured Bacteroidales bacterium
TTGTCATCACCCTTGTTCAAATGAAGGACGGTATGTATGTGGACATTGTACTGGCTGCTCCATCTCATCAGCAGGCCAATCACTTCTGCAGCCTCAGTTGAAGAATTGATATCAAAGAGAAGGTCTCTCAGGCCGTCAATGATGACCAGACCGACCTCCGGCTCCGTGTTAAGGGCCAACTCAATGATTTCACGCCGCTCGAGGGTAGACCTCTCCCGAAGGAAGGCAAAGCTGATACGGTCATCATCCATCTTTTCCGGGTAGCCGCAGAGCTTGTTGATGCGCCTGAGGATGGTCCGGCAGTGGTTGGGACTCTGCTCCGTGTCAAAATACAGTATCCGCTCCTTCCCTTCGGGGAAACTCGCTTCGTAATTAAGGATTTTCCTTCCAGTCAGGGCGGAGGCGACGATCGCGCTGACATTGAAGGACTTCCTGGACTTGCCTTTGCCGGTGGACGCACTGAAGTTGCCCAGCGTGCTGATGGTGGTCCCTTCGATCCTGATTACCTCCGGCGGCGTTTCGTACTCGTCCGATGCCTTTATAAGTATGGACTCCCATATCTTTCTGAACTCTTCTAACGTAAGTCGTGTTTCCATCTTCTGCGCATTTATCGGTGATTGTTAACGTAACCTATCGACTCTTCAACCACTTCATCACTTGTCCTGTGATAACCTTTTAGAAGCCAGGCGTCTATCTCGGAACGGCTGAACCGTATATGCTTGCCTTCCTTATGGTATGGGATCCTGCGGATGGCCACCCAGTGATAGACCGTTTTTTTGGAAGGATGATTGGGGTGATAGGCGCACAGGTCACGGATGTCCATCCATTCGTCGGGTTCGTACGCATCCTTTTGGTTGCGGATAATGAAGTTCTTGATCTCCTTGACGTCCTTCGACAGGGAGGACAGAATCCTGGGAAGATGATCGAAGGGGATGTGCAATTCATCTGATGACATGACATTCTCATGGTTTTTTAGTGAATAACAGGTTCCGGAGTCGCGGCCGCTAACAGGAAACCATGGCCCTACCTGGACCACGGCACAAAAATACCGGCCCTTTGAGGGGCCGGGGTAGGATTGGGGGAACGCAAAAGTATCCCCAAATTACCGTTTTCGGTACCGTTATCTGCTGTCCCGTTCTATCTTGGCGGAGATTGAGGGGAACAACTCCCTCATGCAACCGGAGACGATGCGGAGGTCCTTCTGGGTCTGCAGCTCTTCGAACTTGAAGTACAGCCGGTCCTTGATATTGTCACGGCTTCTTCCGGTGACGCTCTGTATGAGCCTGATCCAGGCCGCCTTGTCCGAATTGCCGAAATTCACGCCCAGGGAATCGAAGAGATAGTAGAAGAAGATGACCTGCTGTCCAGTCGTCATGCCCTTGTCCTTGTCACCTGACTTGGCCCTGCGCTCCTCGTTCCTCTGCTCAAGCGCCCGCCTGGTGGAGCGGATCCTGTCCAGCTCAGACCCGTTCGAGCGCGAGACAACGTACTCCAGCGCGTTCAAGATGCCCTCGCCATCCTTAAAGAAATAGTTCTCCGTGGCATACAGGAGGGCATCGATGCTCACATATCCCTCCGGCGGTTTGCTGGAAGACAGTTCATTCATCGCCTGCTCGGCCCGGAGCTTGAGTTCAAGGATGACATCCTGCCGCGGATCGTAGTCGGAGTCCTTCCCGCGGTCCGGGCCGTCGTCACCGGACGGCTTCCTGTCGAACGGGTTGAAATAGGGAAGGGCCTCGGCGCCATAGACAGCCTTGCTCTTGACCGCCTCCAGGCAGCAGCGCAACTCGGGATGCTCGGACGACATAACAAAATAGACCGCCCCGAAGATGACTGTGGCCTCCTGAGGGCGGTTTACATGGTAATCATAGTAGTTGAAATCAAGGAAACGGAGCAGCCGGTGCTCGGTCCGGGGCTTACGGGAACGGTATCTAAGGCTGTCCCAGAGTTCAGCCACCCCCAGCTCGGGATACTCCCGGCCGCACAATTCCGACAGGATCGTCTCCATGGAATTGAACAGGGTCAGAAGCGGCAGAGAGGATTCCTTGATCCTCTGGGCCCCTTCGACCTCGCCGTTATACAATTTTGTCACGATCGGTACAAGGAATTGTCTAACTCCTTGCATCTTGTCGAGATCTGATCTCGACCTGTAGAAGTTACGGATCCTCATATCTGAAAGTGTTATTCCTTGTCCCCGGCCTCGTCCTCTGTTTTGGGTTCTTCCCTGATCTTGATGCGCTCGACAGCCTCACGCTTGCTCTTGTCAACGATGTCGGCGTAGATCTGGGTCGTGCCGACATTGGCGTGGGTGAGCAGATGGGAGACCGTGTAGATATCCGTGCCCTCGTTCACCTGGAGGGTGGCGAAGGTATGGCGGAAGCAGTGGAAGGTGATGTGCTTGGTGATGCCCGCGGACTTGACCCACTCCTTCAGCGGTGTGTGCGTATAATAGCGCCTGAGGCTCTTGAAAACCAGGCCGGTGGACGGTTCCCCACATAACTGGTAGGCCTCATCCGTAAGGGGTAGCGTGGCCTCGGTGTCGGTCTTCTCCGTCCTTATCCGAATGCACCAGCCGCCGTCCTGCGCTTTTACTATATTGCTCCAAGTAAGAGCAAGTATATCGCTGATACGCAATCCGGTAAGGCAACTGAACAAAGAGGCGTTCTTCAAGTCGGGGACGTCGCAGGGTGTATCCGCCAGCATGCGGACTTCCTCCAGGGTGAGGAACTCCCTGCGGCCGCTCACGGCAGCGATGGGCTCCAGGAAATCGTTCAAGTTCTCCTTGAGCAGCCTCTCATGATACGCGATCTTGAGGCAACCGCGGAAGGTGGACCAGTACCCGGCGGCGGAGTTCTGCGACAGGTCCTTTTCCTCGTCCCTCAGCTGCTTGGCGTTCAGGAGATACTCCCGGAATCCCTCACAGAAAGGGACGGTCAGGTCGCCAATGCGGCACGACCCTTCACAGTAGTTGCTGAAATGGTCATACACCCGGATCCATTTCTGGTCCTTGGATTCAAGCTTCTTGCGGAAGTAGGCGAGGAAATCCATCTTCGGCGTGAGTTTGTCCAGGAACTCGTACTGTCCCCGGATGATCGACAGCTCGCGCTGGGAGCGGATGGCCTCGGCCTGATGAAGCTTCTCTTTGTTCGCCTCTTTCTCGATCGCGAACTTGGGATTCTTGACGAGATAGATGCCGAGGTACTCGTGCCTGATGTCCTTCTTCGTCACAGGATCCTTGAACGGTGGATAGAAATCCAGATACAGCGTTATCTTCCCGCTATTCAGAAGACGCTGCCTGAGGGTTACTTTAGTTGCTTTCATTGGTCGCTTATCTTATTGAATAGTTTGTCCAGCTCTGATTTCTTGTACCAGACGAAATGACCTTCCGTCTTGACCTTCGTGACTCCCGCAGCCTCGGTCTCTTCAGTAAACCGCTTGGTACCGATATGATAATGCTTGATAGCGTCATTGCGGCGAATGTAGTACCTGCGGATCTCGGGAGGGATCTTGGGCGTCTTGTCCTTGAACAGGCGGTCGAGTTCCGACTTGGGGTAATACATATAATTATGCTGGCGGATCCCTTCGAGACCGGCAGCATGAACCCCGTCGTAGAAGGCCTTGTTGCCGATACGGTAGAGTTTCCTGGCCTGATCGACGGTGAGATAGTTCTTCTCGAGGTCCCCGCGGAGAAGCTTGGCCTTGTCCCACTCCTCCTTATTTATAAGCAATGTCCATCCCTGGCGCTGACAGGTGATGCCCTTCCGGTGAATGAAGTAAGAGATGTACTTGCGCGTAAGTCCGTCCCTCTTCATCAGTTCCTCCGCATCGTACCACTCGTCTGGATTGTAGTGCTTCCTGAGGGGGAGAATCTTGTCGAGTTCCTTCTTGGGAAAGAAGGTCTTGCCCTTGATGAGTCTGGTTCGGATGCCCGCCTCCCTCAGCCTCTGATATATCCGCCTCAATGATACGTCATAACGATCCTGGGCTTCCTCCTTGGATATGAGTATCGAATAGTCTCCTTCAAAAGGTTGGGGGAGAAGAGCGGAATTGCCCTTGAGCTGCTCGATGGGTATACGCAGTGTCCGGGTTGAGACACGAATTGGGATAATCTCGCCTTCCCTAATTCGAGCATAAACGGTGGGACGGGACACTCCCATATAGTCCGCGGCCTCTGAGATGGAGAGCAGCGCCTTGTCATTAAGGACGGACTGGATCTGATCGATCTGTTTTACAGATGTAACCGAGTTTTTCCGGAGGCGTTTCGTGCGTTTATGGTACTGTTCACGGCAGGCCGGAGTACAGAAAACCTGACGCCCGAACTCGGGTGTAAAAAGCTTGCCGCAGCACTTGCACTTCCTGGTCGTCTTGTACATAATTTTTACATCAATTACAAAAATACGAAATATAAGAGTTCCGCGACGCCAAATAAGCCTACTGATTGGGGACAGTTTGTAAAATGCTGTAAAATGGTGTAAAATTGTGCAATTTGGCGTACAACTATACAAACCTTGAACCACGCGTGGTTCAAATGTGGTTCAAATATAATGAAAAAATCCGGATATCAAAAAGGAATATCCGGAATTTATTGTCTATGTATTTAGTTGATTATTAGACAATTCGTACTTTTTAGTACAGATTTGGTGGAAGTTGTTACTTTCTATTTACTTACCGATGCAAAACCTTCCGAATATCTCCCCTAAGACCTCGTCCGGGGTGACTTCGCCGGTGATGGTGCCGAGGTAGTGGAGGGCTTCACGGAGATCCTCGGCGAGAAGGTCCGGAGTCAACCCAGAGGATAATGATGACTTGACTCTCCCAAGAGCGGACGCTGCTGAATTAAGAGCCTCGAAGTGCCTTGAATTGGTCACAATAGCATGGTCAAAATCAGAAGAAAGGTCTTTCTGAGTCAAAGCGAGCTCCTTTTTAAGATCAGAAAGACCAAAACCCGTTTTCCCCGATATATATAGCCTAATATATTTATTATCAAATAAAGAAACTTCTTTGTTTAATAGTGTAACATTTATGTTAGAACCCAAAATGTCAACTTTATTAAACAAAACGACCAGCTTTTGTGCAGAAAAGTCAATCCTAGACACTACATCAGAAATCAAAGTCTCATTCTCCTCCTCAGGAGCCGTGCAATCAAGCAGTGCGAGCACGACCGAAGCTTCAGAAAGCTTCTTATACGACCTCAATATTCCGATTTTCTCGACCTCGTCAGAGGATGAACGAAGCCCTGCAGTGTCGATGAACCGGAATAAAATCCCATCGACAACCATTGTCTCCTCGACAGTGTCCCTTGTCGTCCCGGGGACATCGGAGACAATCGCGCGATCATCCCCAAGCAGGGAATTAAGAAGGGTGCTCTTCCCGGAATTAGGAGCTCCGACAATAGCGACCGGAACTCCGTTGCGAAGAGCGTTACCAAAACGGAACGAAGAAGCCAATGATGAGACATGACCAATGACTTCATCAAGCAAGGAGGAGAGTCTGGAACGATCCGCGAACTCGACATCTTCCTCGGAGAAATCCAACTCAAGTTCGAGCAGCGAGGTGAGTTCAACAAGACTTGAACGAATCGATCGAAGCTCAGAAGAATAACCACCACGCAACTGATTCATAGCAACTCGCAAAGAAGCTGAAGAAGAAGATGAGATAACATCTGCTACAGCCTCAGCCTGAGCAAGATCCATCTTGCCATTGACAAATGCGCGACGGGTAAACTCACCTGGCTCTGCCATCCTGGCTCCAGCTCCACAAAGGAGTCTTAAAATCTCAGAAGCGACATAAGACGAAGCGTGACATGAGATCTCAGTCGAGTCTTCGCCAGTGTAAGAAGAAGGGGAGCGAAACACACTGACAAGAACCTCGTCCACAGCGTACCCAGATTCATCGTATACGAATCCGTATCTTATTGTATTAGCATCACTTGATTCAATAGACTTAGACTTGCACTTCACCACCTTTCCAGTCACTGCGATGGCCTCTGGCCCGCTTACTCTGATCACAGTTATTGCTCCGGTTCCTGGCACGGTGGCAGGAGCGACTATTGTATCTTCAAAAGACGAAAACATATTCTTAAACATTATGCTGCGAAATTACTCAAAAATGCGTACATTTGCATAATTAACGAACATCCCAATGACCCGAGCGATCAGAATACCTCAGTCAATCATCCGCGCCGAAAAGCGCCACAGGGAATGTTTCTATTTATCATCGGCCATTTCATTTGATTTGAGATGGTCATTTTTTTATACGATAGAGCGAATACCATAATATGAACGTAAGAAAACGAGCGACACTCAAGTTGGAGAACGGGATGGAGTTTCCCGGCTTTTCCTTCGGTTACGATGGCCCCGCTGACGGCGAGGTGGTCTTCTCGACTGCCATGGTCGGCTATCCCGAGAGCCTTACCGATCCCTCATATTCAGGGCAGATACTTACCGTGACCTACCCTCTGATAGGCAATTACGGGGTCCCTCAGGAAGGACCGGACGAGAAAGGCATTTCCCGGAACTTTGAGTCTGAAAGAATATGGGTCAGAGGATTAGTCATCAGCGACTACTCATTTGACTACAGCCACTGGGACGCTGTCAAGAGTCTGGACGAATGGCTTAAGGAGCACAAGATTCCCGGAATATTCGGAATAGACACAAGAGCTGTCACTCAAACTCTTCGGGAAAAAGGGTCCATGCTCGGAATGATTGTCCCGGAAGGGGAAAAGAAGGACTTCCCGGTTGACGATCCGAACCTCGTTAACCAAATCGCTCTTGTAAGCTGCAAGGAACCAATAGTTTACGGCGAGGGAAGCAAGACCGTGGCGATGGTGGATTGCGGTGTCAAACACAACATCCTCCGTTGCTTCATGGAAAGGGGAGTGAAGGTCATCAGGGTCCCATGGGACTACGATTTCAACACCCTTGAATACGACGGACTGTTCATTTCCAACGGCCCCGGCAACCCACAGTTCTGCAACATCACGGTGGCGAATCTTCGCAAGGCGATGGAAGGCGACAAGCCGATTTTCGGAATATGCATGGGCAACCAGCTGCTCGCAAGGGCCGGCGGGGCAAACACTTACAAGCTGAAATATGGCCACCGCAGTCACAATCAGCCAGTTAGGATGGTCGGAACCAACCGCTGCTTCATCACATCGCAGAACCATGGTTTCGCGGTCGATGACGCGACTCTAGGCAAAGACTGGGAGCCTTGGTTCGTGAATATGAACGACGGCACCAACGAAGGCATCAGGCATAAGAGCAAACCTTTCTGCTCTGTCCAGTTCCACCCGGAGGCTTCAAGTGGTCCGACCGACACCAATTTCTTGTTTGACGAATTCATCGGAAAGTTATGAAAAACACTGACATAAAGAAAGTTCTCATCCTCGGTTCAGGAGCTCTGAAGATCGGCCAGGCCGGCGAGTTTGATTATTCCGGTTCACAAGCCCTGAAGGCATTGAGGGAAGAGGGGGTAGAGACCGTACTGATCAACCCGAACATAGCCACGGTACAGACTTCGGAAGGCGTCGCTGACAAGATCTACTTCCTTCCGGTAACTCCATATTTTGTCGAAAAGGTTATCGAAAAGGAACGCCCCCAGGGAATCCTCCTGTCATTCGGTGGCCAGACAGCCCTGAATTGCGGCGTTGAACTGTATGAGTCGGGCACTTTGGCGAAGTTCAATGTCAAAGTCCTCGGCACTCCTGTCCAGGCAATCATGGACACTGAGGATCGTGACCTTTTCATCAAACGTCTCGATGAGATTGGAGTGAAGACCATAAAGTCCCAACCCGCTTCCAGTCTCGAGGAGGCCCGTAATGCGGCTCTGGAGCTAGGTTATCCTCTCATAATCAGGGCAGCTTATGCCCTCGGCGGCCTTGGATCTGGTTTCTGTGACAACGATGAGCAGCTGGAGGAAATCTGCGAAAAAGCGTTTTCTTTCTCGCCGCAGGTTCTAGTCGAAAAATCCCTCAAGGGTTGGAAAGAGATTGAATATGAGGTGGTTCGTGACCGTTACGACAACTGCGTCACGGTCTGTAACATGGAGAATTTCGATCCCCTCGGAATCCACACGGGTGAGAGTATCGTGGTCGCCCCTTCGCAGACCCTCTCCAACAACGACTATTACTTCCTCAGGGAACTGTCCATAAGAATTGTACGCCACATCGGCATAGTAGGTGAGTGTAACGTCCAGTTCGCCTATGACCCTGACGCGATGGACTACCGCGTGATCGAGGTCAACGCGCGTCTGAGCCGTTCCTCAGCCTTGGCTTCCAAGGCCACAGGCTATCCGCTTGCATTTGTCGCCGCCAAACTTGGCCTCGGCTATGGACTCTTCGACCTGAAGAACTCCGTCACAAAGACCACTCCGGCCTTCTTCGAGCCGGCACTTGACTACATTGTCTGCAAGATCCCGCGTTGGGACCTCAGCAAGTTCCACGGTGTCTCCCGCAAGATCGGATCTTCCATGAAATCCGTCGGGGAGGTCATGGCGATCGGCCGAAGCTTTGAGGAGGCAATCCAGAAAGGACTGCGCATGATCGGCCAGGGCGCCCAC
>ONUG01000195.1 GCA_900320965.1 uncultured Bacteroidales bacterium
ACCAGCCCAAGCACGGTAAAGCTTCGTTGCCTTATCTCAAGGCTCCCGCCGGCGAAGAGATCACCATAAACGTAACCCCTGACGAAGGTTACGAGCTCAGCTATGTCCTGGTAAACGGGAAGAGAATATCGGGCAACAAATTCACGATGCCGGCAGAACCGGTTGTTGTAACGGTCAACTTCAAGAAGGAAGGTTCGCCCAATCTGGATGAAACTGTAACTATCGAAGGGTACTCATATCAGGTTACGAATTCCGATACCGAAGGAGCGGGCACGGTAATGATCACCGGCGTGACCGATCAGGTTACTGCGGTCGTGATCCCACCGACGATCGACATTAACGGATATACATATAAGGTTAATAAGGTAGCCACACGTGCGTTCTTTGGAAACACAACGATAAAGACGGTATACATAGGGGCGAACGTTACGGTTATTGATACCAACGCTTTCTTCGGTTGTTCAAACCTCGTTAAGGCATCCGGCGGTGCAGGTCTCAAGGTCATCGGTCAGAATGCGTTCGCAAGGTGCCCTAAGCTCAGCACGTTCATAATAACATCCAAGGGACTTTATAAGATCGGACCTCAGGCATTCTATCTGGATTCAAAGCTTAAGACCATCTACATCAAGAACACGACCAAACTGACAAAGAGCGGAGTCAAGAAGTCGCTGAAGGGCTCCAAGGTCAAAAAGGTCAAAACTTCAGCCTATGGGTCAACGGAATGGACATTGAAGAATGGCGTGAAAGTCGTTGTTCTTCCGACTGAGCACAAGAAGGACCAGATCCTTTTCAATTTGTTCAAGAGGGGAGGCCAGAACCTCATCCCCACAGAGGATCTCGATTCTTTTGACTCCAACATCTACGGGACATTCGAGAATATGAAAGGTGTCTCTAAATTCAAGGGCACTGAGGTTACCAAGATGCTGTCAGGCAAGAATTTGAGTGTCGGTTCATACATTGACGCCATCAACTGCGGAATCACCGGTTCCTCTTCTGTGAAAGACCTTGAGACGGCTTTCCAGCTCCTGTACCTTGAGTTCACCGATCCTCGTTTCGACAAAGAGGAGTGGGACAATGCCCTTTCCCAGCTTAAGGCCGTGCTTCCCAATGCGTTGAACACTCCGGCTTTCAAACTTCAGAAAGAAATGAATGATTTCCTTTATGGAGGAAATCCCAGAAGGAAGTTCATCTCTTTGGAGACACTCGACAAGGCCAATCTCGCGGCGGTCGAGCGGAATTACAGAAAGCTTTTCGCTGACACTGCCGGAGCGACCATGGTCATCACCGGTGACGTGGATCTTGAGAGTCTCAAGCCTCTTGTTGAGAAATACATCGGTTCCCTGCCAAAGGGGAAGAAAGCCGTGAAGGGTCCGGATGTCACTCCAAGGATTGTCAAGGGTGTGCTCAACAAGACTATAACCACCGATATGGCGACACCGAAGTCGACCGTTTTTGAGCTGTACACAGACTACAGGCCTTATTCGGTTAAGGATGATGTCATGGCCAGCGCTGTCAGTTATGTGCTCGACCAGATTTATGTGGACACCATGCGTGAGGACGAAGGAGGTACCTACGGCGCTTCTTCCGCGACTAATGCCGCGATCGAACCAGATCCGATGTACATGCTTCAAGTCGCTTTCGAATGTAAGCCTGAGATGGCGGACAAACTTAAAAAGATCGCTGTTGAAGAATTCCATAAACTTGCGGAAAACGGCCCCACTGATGAGCAGCTGACCCGTACCATCGAGAACTTCAAGAAAAATGTCCCCGAGAACCGGATCAACAACAGCTACTGGATGAGCAACCTGATCAGGTACTACCGTTATGGTATCGACTATGACAAGGAGTACGAGGCTGCCGTGTCAGCGATCTCAAAGGAAGAAATAATGAAAGCGGCCGCTAGGCTCTACAATTCTGGAAACTTTATAGAATTTACTCAGATGCCAGGAAAGACAGCCGAGTAGAATTTATAAATATTTTTTAAATAATTATTGTTTTTCGTAAATTTTTTATATATTTGCGGAAGACAATAATTTTTTTTGCGTTATGATTGAATGGTGGAATTCTCTTAGCACGGTTATGCAGGTCCTGTGGGCCATAACCCTTTCCGCTACCCTGATCTTCGTTATCCAGACCATTATGACTTTCCTTGGTTTTGGAGGGGACGGTGGTATAGACACAGACTTTGACGCTAGCGGGGATGTTGATTTCGGCGGAGGAGACGGCAGTTTCGACGCTGATCCTTCCATGAGCCTTCTGACTTTCCGTAACTTTGTCAACTTCTGTCTCGGTTTCGGATGGACGGCGGTCCTGATGCATGACAAGATCAAATCAGAAGTCCTGCTCCTGTTGTTCGCTGTCATTGTCGGTGTGGGACTCGTAGCCCTGGTTATGTGGATGTTCAAGTGGCTCAGCGGCATGCAGCAGAGCGGTAACATCGACGTCCACACAGCTGCCGTCGGATGCGAAGGTAAAGTCTACCTTACAATTCCCGGGGAACGCAAGGGGGAAGGCAAGGTCCAGATCACGATCAACAGTGCTGTCCGGGAATATGACGCATTGTGCGAGGGTGACTCAATCCCTACAGGCACCCCGATCAAAGTTATCGGTGTTATAAATGATCACACCCTCCTGGTGGAAGAATTGAATCCAACAATAATCTAAATATCTAATAATCATGGACATTACTCTTATCCTTATCATTGTTGCCGTCGCGTTTGTGACGTTTACGGCAATCCTGAGACGCTACAAGCGTTGCCCTTCAGACAAGATCATGGTCATCTATGGTAAGACTGGCAAGAACAAGAGCGGGTCTATCTCATCCGCCAGGTGTATTCATGGAGGTGCCTCCTTCATCTGGCCCGTGTTCCAGGATTACGCTTTCCTCGACCTCAAACCCATATCCATCGAGTGCAACCTTACAAATGCCCTTTCCAAGCAGAATATCCGCGTTGATGTGCCCTGCCGCTTCACAGTCGGTATCTCCACTGAGGCTGACAGCATGACCAACGCCGCTGAGCGTCTGCTTGGATTGTCGATCGACAATATCCAGAATATCGCTACTGATATCCTCTTCGGTCAGCTCCGTCTTGTTATCGCGACGATGGACATCGAGGAGATCAACTCCGACCGTGACAAGTTCCTTGCTGCTGTCAGCCAGAACGTCGAGGCTGAGCTCCGCAAGATCGGTCTGAAGCTTATCAACGTCAATGTCACCGACATCCGTGACGAGTCCGGTTACATCGAGGCTCTTGGTAAGGAGGCTGCCGCTAAGGCTATCAACGACGCTAAGAAGAGTGTTGCTGAGCAGAACCGTTTCGGTGAGATCGGAAAGGCTGAGGCTGACAGGGATAAGGACATCCGTATCGCTGAGACTCAGAGAGACACTCGTATCAAGACCGCTGCTGCCAACGCTTTGGCGGTACAGGGTGAGAACACTTCCAAGATTGATATCGCTAATTCCGACGCTGCCCGCCGCGAGAAGGAGGCTGAGGCTGCCCGCATCGCTGTCGCAGCTGAGAAGGTCCAGGCCGCTAAGGCTCTCCAGGAGGCTTACCAGAGTGAGCGTGACGCTGAGCTTGCCCGTGCCGAGAGAGAAAAGGCGACCCAGCAGGCTAACATCGTTGTGCCCGCTCAGATTGACAAGGAGCGTCTGATCATCGAGGCCGAGGCTGAAGCGGAGAAGCTTCGTCGTACGGCCAAAGGTGAGGCTGATG
>ONUG01000196.1 GCA_900320965.1 uncultured Bacteroidales bacterium
GCTATCTTCGAATCTTCCCTTCCGGGAGTCTCATACAACTCCTTCAATTTCCTGTGCGACACGACTCTCATCTCTCCATGCTTTTTTGCAAAGATGAGTAATAATTTTGGAATTCAAAATATTTTAGTGTAAAAATTCTGGAATTTACTATTCGAGCATATGGAGCTCGGACTTGATGAAGGCGATTTCCTCTTTGGCGAAGTTGTAGTTCCTGGTGCCTTCCTTGCCGATTTTGAGATATTTCTCGTAGTATTGTAGGGCTGTCTTGTATTCCTTTTTGATCCTGTGACAATAGCCAATTGAGACAAGCAGGGAGATGTCTTCCGGGTTGTATTTGTAAGCTGCTTCGTAGTGGGGGAGAGCCTTTGCCATGTCGGATTTGGCGTAGTAGGCCCGGCCAAAACCGTTGTGGATCTTGTACATTAGTGCAGGGTCCGGTTCCGCCATATTGAGCGCTTTCCCGAACATCTCGATCGCTTTCGCAGTGTTGTCGATGATGACGGTGGCATTGCCGGCGGCAAGGGCCTGAGGAATCAATCTGCCAAGCGGCGTCAAAGCAGTCTTGCGCCACCTCAAACCGGTTAAGGGCCAAGGCGTTGAGTCCGGAATAGTACATCGTCCCGTAGGACTCGTCCCCATCTTTGCGAAGTTGTTTGAAGACTTCGTAGGCGTTGTCTTGATCTTATTTTAGGTAGTAAGCGACCCCAAGGATCTGGGTTAAAGTCAGGTTCTCCTCGACTTCCTCGATGAACCCTTTGGCGAGGCTGATGGTCCCGTCATAATCCTTCTTCCCCAGAAGGATGTTGGCGATGCTGACCGCGGTGTTGGGATTGGAAGGGTTGAGTCTCAATGATTTCCGGTAATATGTGAGAGCAGTGTCAATCTGGCCCATCTTCAAAGCGCTTGCTCCGATCAGGGATAGGATCGAGGGGATCGAATCCTTAGCGCAAATCGCTTTCCCATCTTCGGCGCAACCTCGGAAGTCGTTGACTTTGAATAATAGCGACGCTTTCTGGATCGAGAAATACAGATTGTCCGGATGCTGCATGGAAAGGATGGTGTAGAGGCCGAGAGCGTCATCCAATCTGCCTGAGAGGACATGGCAGTCGGCAAGTTCGCCGGCCACTTCCACATCCAGCGCCCCGGGCTTCATGACAGAAGCCAGGGTCTCGGCAGCCGCATCATAGCGAAGCATCTTCTTCTGGCACCTCGCTTTCTGGAGCGACAGATCTCTAATCTCGGACGCATCCTTGGCACTTTCCAAAGCCTTATCCAGCAGCTCGATAGCCTTTGAATATTCATAACGGGCAATGGCTTCCCTTGCCTCGGCGAGAGGGGATGCGTCCTGGGCTTTTAGAATTACTGCCAGCGACATGAGCGTCACCGTCAGAAGCAGTTTAGCGGTAGTTTTCATCTCAGTTGGAATATTACCGGGAAGGTGTACGTGACGTCAACTCTTTTCTCATTTTGAAAACCTGGCGCCCATTTTGGAGAGGCTGAAACGATTCTTAACGCTTCCTTGTCCAGAAGCGGGTCAACGCCTCGCAAGACTTTGACATCCTTTACATTACCGGTCTTGGCGACGGTGAATTGCAAGACAACCCTTCCTTGGATATTGAGGTCTTTCGCTTCTTGGGGGTAATTAAGTCGCATGTTGACCCATTTGCTGAATTCATTGGCGTCGCCTCCGTTGAAAGCCGGTTTCCTGGCGACAAGTTGGTAAGGAACGGGATCTGCCTCGTCAACAAGCTGGAAAGGAATCAGTTCGGCTTCTTTCGCAACTGGAGCGGGATCCTCGTATTCAGTGACAGTCTTGGAACATGCTATCAGCGTGAGGACAATCACGGGGATTATGTACAGGGCCTTAAGACCGGCTTTCCAGTCAGTCCGGTTTTTCAACATCATCTCGATTCTCCCTTTTATCGTCCCGGATTGAAGGCTGCTGACAGGAGAAAGACCGTTCACCAGCGCCGCTCGGTTAATCAGAAACAGTTGATATTCAGTTGGATTTGTCCCCTCTTTGATCACATATTCATCGGCCTCGTACTCATGTATTCCCCGCAGGTCAGCTCCAAGCGCCCAGATGAAGGGGTTATACCATTGGAAGGCCGCCAGAAGGTCGGTCCGCATGATGTCCATGGAGTGAAGCAGGTGGATGTGGGCCTGTTCGTGGAGGATAATCTCCTGATTACCACTCTCGTAATCCTTTCTTGACATGACTATGTGCCCCATCCAACTGAACGGAGGGAGGCTCTTTTCTGTGATTACGAGGGTGCTTCCGTCCTCGAGAATATGCTTCTCGCCTTCATTTAGCAGCATGGATAATCTTATGGTGGACCATCCGATCCTCAAAAGGGCGAGAGCTACTCCCGCAAGGTAGATGACCCCGATGATAGTCCAGAGGTTGACGGGCGTCAAGACCAGAATCACCCGATTGAGCCGGTGCAGGGTCTCCTTCCTGAGGAGGATGCGCCAAAGAAGGTAGAAGACCGTAGTCACTCCTGCCGCTTTCAATGAATATAAGACCAGGGCTTCCATCTTGTTACTTTTTGTCTTTAGCCTTTTCGACTTCAGCGATCAATTCCTTAAGATCATCGACGGTGATCTTCTCATCTTTCAGGAGGGTGGAGACAGCGCTTTTGTAGGAATTCCCGAACCAGTTCTTGATCAGACCAGAAAGGGATTGTTCGCGGTACTCTTCCTCGGTGATTATCGGGAAATACTGGAAACTTCCGCCGTACTGCTTGTGGTCCAGGAATCCGTCTTTCTCAAGGATCCTTACTTGGGTCGAGACCGTGTTGATGTGCGGTTTCGGATTAGGGAGTGTCTCAAGCATGTCTTTCACGAACATCCCTCCGTTCTCCCAGAACAGTTTCATGATCTCTTCCTCCTTGTGTGTCAGCTTTCTCATAAACAATTGAATATGAATGTCCACCAGCAAATATAACTATCGCTGTTGAATTATGCAACTATTTTTTATAGTTTATATTTTATCCGCTATTGTCAGATCGGGAGTAGGACGAAGACGAGGGCGTAGTTGACGGTGGATTATCGTTATCTGATCCTTAAGAACTCTTTCTCAATGTAATCTATGTCAACACCTTCCGTGGTCTTTACGATGATGCCGCGCTCGTCTATGTGATGGCATGTCGGTGTCGACTGGTCGTTGTAAAGCCAGTTCAGTACGCCATTGGTCTTGTTGAATTCACTCATCACATGGAATTCTTGAATGCCGTATTCTTCGATAGCCTTCCGGAGGTCTTCTGGTTTCTCACAGTTGACAATGATCAAAGGGACGCAATCCGGGGCTTCCTTCCTTAGGTGCTCAAGATACTTCCTGAAAGCGGTATTGTCCATTCCATGATTCATGCACCAGAGACCGTCATGAACAAGCAGGACTTTCTTGCCTTTGATAAGACTCCAGTCGAATCTTTTCACATTTACGTCGAGGCAACGGAATGTCCGGAAGCGGTCCCCCTCGACCAGTTGATCGTTTTTGATGTACTTTCTAAGCGACTTTCCGGCGGAGGAATGCCTGATTTCCGAGGAAGATTTCCTTAGAAGGACAGATAGACTGTCTTTCGAGAATTGACCACGCATCATAAAGTAGGGGAACGCGTCTTCAAACACAAGGGAGTACTTGTCCATGAGTGCTTGCCGTTCCTCCTGGTTCCGGTTCAGTTTTTCCTGTGCGGATGCTTTCAGTGATTCTCCGGTTGCCCTCTCCTTGGCGGCAATGGCAAGTAGGGAATCCTTGAGTTCGGGATGTTCTTTCGCATCCTTCTCCAGGCGCATCGCCTTTATGAAGTGTGGCGGGATGGTCTTGTTCCAATCGTTCATGATTGCGCCATACACAGTATTCAACGAGTCCATGCGGGCTTTGTAGGCTGCATTGTCAGGCAGATTCTGGGAATATGAGATGGTTATAGCCAACCAGAAACCTAGCAAAAGTATGAATGTTCTACGCATAATTGTACTGCTATTTTGTAGGAATTTTCTAGCTACCCAACCTTATACCCCAAGAACAATCGCGGGGCTAATGTTTAGGGTCTTTGAAATAGTTCGCGCCTGCTTTAGGGTCGGCTCGCTTTTGCCGGAGATTATCTCGCTTATTTTGGATTGGTTCATTCCGAGAAGCTTGGCAAGTGAACTCTGGTTCAGACCCATCTCGTACATCCTTAGTTTCAGGACTTCTATCAGGGACGGCTTAGAGATGGGATAGTGAATGTCCTCATAGTCAGCGACGAGATTGGAAAGGATGACAAGCTCAATGCTGTTCTTGTCATCTGCAGGGGTGTTGTCATCGACTATTCTCAGCAATTCCTCAATCCGGCTCATGGCGGCTTCATATTGCGTTTCGTTTTCCAACCGTGTCATATTTTCAAATATTATCGATGTCCTTGATTTTTTCGTATTCCTTATGTGTCCCGATAAACCTGATGTAGATCATTTTTATCTTAAAAAGAACCAGGGTTACCAATCTGTATTGATTTCCCTTAATGTTAAATACTACCCGATTGTTCCCGACATAATCGGCTGAATTGAATGTTTGCCGAATCTGAGTGAAGTTCTCCCAATCGGCGTCAGTTGTTTTTTGGTACCACTCTTCTAAAGCGGTCTCCGCATCTTTGTGATTCTGGTAAAAAACCACCAGTGTTTTCTTTGAAATTACTCTCATAGTTTGTTTTGTTTAGCAAAAATAACAATATTATCTAAAATCGCAAAAATAATTCTAAAATTTAGAAAAATCAGATCGGGAGTAGGACGAAGACGAGGGCGTCCCAGAGGGCGTGGCTGATGATGAGGGCGGGGAGGGCTTGCGGGCGGAGCCTGTAGATTAGGCCCCAGACTAGGCCAGCCACAAGGGCCGCCATAATCAGCATGAAGTTGAAGGACCAGATGTGGACCAGGGCATAGATGACGGCCGTCAAGATAAACGCTTTATCTTCAGGGTTTTTGCCTCCCAGAATGCGGCCCATGGTCCTTTGGACATATCCCCTCCAGAACAGTTCCTCGGCCGGGCCGATAAGGCAAAGCAGCAAGACTGCTATCAGCCATGCTGGAAGGCCAGTCTTCATCGCATAGACGGAATCCACTTCGGGCCTTGCGAATGTGAACATCCAGGAGGAAACCTTGTCTCCGATCCAGAATATTCCCCAAAGGGCGAAGGCGATGACTATTCCGCCGAGAAGTTGCAAAGCGGGCTTCTCAATCTTCAGAAGTTCCTTTCTGTCAGGCGTGAAGGACAGTCCGAGCGTAGTCAGGATCACCGCCGAGCAGGACATCACGACCCAGAAATTCGGCCAACCTCCAGTCCAGGGACTGAACATGTAGAACCACAGAAGCGCCGCGGTCAGTACGGCGATGACAAGGCGCTGTCCTGAGCTTGTCGTAGGGCGTTTCATAATAGCCCGGCCACTATTAATCCGACTGACAATAAACCCGAGAAAGCGAGCTGCATCTGCGCTGAGGCCTGGTCCAGGCCTTTCATGGCCTCAAGGCCGTTCTGGGGATAGGTGGAGGCCTGTTTCTGGTTTTTCCAGGCCGGAATCGCCGCGACAAAGCAAAGGGCGGCCAACGGATGCATGAGCCCGAAGGCGATGTAAGCGGCAACGCAGATGAACGGGATGAACATGTAGCAGCGGTACAGGGTGGCCGATTTGGGCAGCCCGAGCAGCATGGCGAAAGTCTTTATGCCGGCTTCCTTGTCCGTCACCATGTCGTAGGTGTTGTTCACGTGAAGCACAGAGACTGTGATCACTCCGATAGGCAAGGAAAGGATAAGCGCCTGGGGCTGGTAACTACCTGTCAAAGCGTAAGTTGTACCCAATACGGTTAACACTCCGAAGATCAGGAAGATGTCCAAGTCTCCAAGGGCGCGGTATTTCAGAAATGAATACATGT
>ONUG01000105.1 GCA_900320965.1 uncultured Bacteroidales bacterium
CGCCTGGAGCCCTCGGCGTACAACACACCAAGAGCCAGTGAAGACTTGCCGGATCCTGAAACCCCGGCAATTCCCACGATCTTCCCAAGCGGGATGTCTACATCAATATTCTTGAGATTATGAGCCCTGGCGCCCCTGACTTCTATTTTATCTGGCTTAGGTAAACTATTCATCATAACAGGTTTTGTTTGGCTCTGGTCCCATCCGGAGTACAAGAGATCCTCCGTCCGCAATGTCCTTGAAATCGATATACGGCTTCTTGAGAGGCTTCCCATTAAGCGTGGCGGACTGGATGTAAATGTTTTCGGGACTGTTATCTATCGCTTTGATTGTGAAGGTCTTGCCTGACGCATACGTGGGATCGGTCTTTATCACGATCCGGTCAAACACAGGACTGGTAATCTCCATCTTGGTGTCGCCGGGACAAATCGGATGAATCCCCGACGCCGCCAACACGTACCAGGCTGACATCTGGCCGACATCGTCATTCCCGACAAGTCCGGTCATCGGATCTTCTGAATAGGCGTGAGAGCAGATGAAGCGAGTCCACTTCTGGGTCTCCCATGGCCTTCCCAGCTCGTTGAACAGGAAAGGGATATGATGCACAGGCTCATTGGCGTGGTTGTAGTAGCTGTTCCACATGAGGTTGTCAGGGGTGTGCTCGAAAAAGTTCTCAAGATCAGCCACGACTTTCTCACGTCCTCCCATCAACTCGACCATCCCGGGGATATCATGCGGGACGAACCAACCCTGCTGGTTGAGATTGCTCTCAATGCATCCATAATCATCTTTCAGACGACCTTCAGATGGCCATTCAGCCCAATCTTCATCATGGTATCCTTTAGGCCTGAACCAGCCCACTTCAGGATCAAAGATATTTTTGTAGAACTTTGAGCGGCGGTAATACTCATCCGCTGTCTGCTTGTCTCCAAGTTTTTCGGCGAAAGAGGCAAGACACCAGTCCGCATAAGCGTATTCAAGAGTCTCGGAAACCCCTGATCCAGAATATGTCCATCCACGGTTGTTGCCATATTCAAGAGTCGTGACCAAGGCCGTTCTAAGGGCGGCAGAAGCATCAAAATGTCTTATTCCCTTGGCATAAGCGTCAGCGATCAGGACAATTGCAGGATTCCCGACCATGCATCCAGAATAAGCGTTCAGGAACTCCCAACGCTCAAGGTACCCTTTGCCACTCTGGTCCGCCATTGTGACAAGTGACTGGACCATGTCATCAACAACTCCAGGGTTGATTATGGTCTGAAGAGGCATCTGGCTGCGGAACACGTCCCAGCCGCTGAAAATAGTCCTTTTGTTGAATCTACCGTCAGAGGCATGCGGCTGGAAGTCACCTCCGTAATACCGGCCATCAACGTCCGTAAACAGTCTGGGATCAATAAGGGTGTGGTACAAGGCGGTGTAGAATACAACTTTGTCCTCGTCTGTCCCGCCTTCGACAGTCATCTTGGAGAGTTCCTTGTTCCACGAAGCCCTGGCCTGGGAACAGACATCATCAAATTCCTTGGAAGCGATTTCCGCCTGAAAATTCTTCCTCGCGCCTTCTATGTCGACAAAGGAGATACCGACCTTCACGGTCGTCTGCTCCCCTGCCTTGGTCGGGAACTCGGTGAAGAATCCGAGATGCTTGCCCTGGATCTCACTCACATCCTTGATGACAGGTGCCTGGGCGACACGCTCCAAGTATTCCTTGCTCGTCACATCCCAGTTCTTCCTAGGCCAGTCCGAAGGTATGTCAGCGCTCCAGAAACCGCTGTCATTGAACGGCTTGTCAAACTCCGCATGGAAATACACAGTATAGAAAGCTTTCCCGGCGCCATTGCCCCACCCTCCGGTCTGAGGGGTGCAACGCATCCAACCTTCAAGAGTGTGGTCATCGACTATCCGGGCATATTGCTCCTCTGATGTGCCACCGACTCTCCTGGCCAGATCCACGTGGATCCTGGACAAGTCGCTTTGGGGCCAGGTGAACCTCAGGATGCCGCAACGAGGCGTCGCCGAGCATTCCGCCTTTATGCCATAGTCGGTCAGATCGACCGAGTAGTATCCTGGCGAAGCGGTCTCAGTGGCCTTGTCGTAGAAAGAACGCCATCCGTCGAGGCTGCCGTCCTCTTTACCTGAGATCTTTTTTAGAGGTCCCGTTGTCGGCATCACGAGAAAGTTCCCGAGGTCCCCGTACCAGCCGATTCCGCTCATCTGGGTCATCGCGAACCCCTCTATGGTCTTCATCTCGTAGCTGTACCCCGGGCCATTGTCACCTCCGGTAATCGTGTTAGGGCTCACCTGCACCATTCCGAAAGGAGTGGTAGCCCCAGGGAAAGTCTTTCCCAAACCATGAGCTACTCCAGCGACAGCGGTGTTGGTGCTCGCACCTATGAAAGGGTTGACATAAGAGGCCAGGTCACGGCCGGAATCAGTGGCGCAAGAACAGACAACTAGACATAAAGCGGCCACCAGCGAATAAACGGATTTCTTGAATATCATTCCTTTACCTATCTTTCAGAACATCAATAAGGGCTTCAATCCCATCAATTATAAAGTCGGCTCCCGACGCGGCGAGGTCTTCACGGCTGGAGTTGCCGTAAGTGACACCACATGTAAGGGTACCGGCGCCTTTCCCCATAAGGATATCCACAGGCATGTCCCCGACGACAAGCGTCTCAGCGGCGGTATAGCCCAGATCCTCCATGGTCCTCAACACTGGTTCAGGATGAGGCTTCGCCATCTTGACACTATCAGCTCCCAGGACATAAGAGACATACTCAGCTATCTCCATGTCACCCAAGAAACCATTCAAAGATAAGGACGACCTGGAAGAGGCGACAGTCAAGACATAGCCTTTTTCCCGCAGCCTGGAAAGAGTCTCTTTCACGCCGGGGAATAATTTGGGAACCAGCTTCTTACGGTTAACTTCGAAGATGTCACGGTAAGTCAAGGCACATTCCAGGACCTTGTCTTCGGGAAGCCCGGGAAGCAATTGGCGGAACCCTTCCTCCAGCGGAAGTCCTATCGTGGACGCAATCTCGCCCTCCTCAGCCACAGGATAGCCCAATCGCTGAAGAGTCTGGCGCATGGTCAACACGATATTCGCCCTGGTGTCCCCGAGCGTCCCGTCAAAATCAAGTATTATCAAATGAATCATCGTCTGCAGGAAAGAACAGACGCGAATATAGTCTATTTTTCCCGGAACCGGTGATATTCATGAACAAGACTCCGGTAGCCAAGGGACTTCAAATCCTCATACCGGACCCGGAAATTGGCCTTGTTGTGCTTCCCCGTAGACAGGAAGCGGATGTTCTCCTGCAGGTAATGGTCGATCTCCTCAAGGCCTTCAGCAGTGTTGATGAACGGGAAAAACCATCTCGACCAGGAAAGGCTGTCCGGATCGTCTCCTTCGAAGAACTTCGCGTTGAAGCAGCCTATCATCGCCTTCATGGCCTGGACTCTAGGTATTCCCTTCTTTGAAGCCCAACGGTTCAGCGAGCGGGCCTTGCGACTGATCTTGCCCTTCATCTTCTCTATCGTTGCCTTTGACACCCCGATTTTTTTCCCGTCGCTTCGAAAACCCAGGAACTCGTACGGTTCACCGGGAGCATAGACCTTCTCCTTGGCCGGATTCACCTCAAGGCGGTACCGCCTGAAAAAGTCCGTGAGAACGGCCTTGCGAGCCAGAAGTTCTTCATAATCAGAGGCAAACAAGATAATGTCATCCGAATAACGAGCATACAGGATCCCTTCTTTCTCGAAATACTTGTCGACCTCCATCAGATAAACATCGGCCAGGAACGGAGCTGTCGGAGTCCCAGCCATGACTCCCCTGTTCTCCCGGATCACTGTCTCCCCATCCAAGGAGCGGTTATCCTCGAGCATAGACTTGAAAAAAGAATACAACTCAGGATCATCGGAAAGCAAATCATGTAGTATCGGCATCAGGAGCGGAATGGAAATCGAGTTGAAGTAGTCGTGGATGTCGACCTTGTAGGCCCAAAGACTCCGTCCTCCAATAGTCTTATTGATCTTGAGCACCGCGTCACAGGCCCTCATGCCTCTCCTGAAAGAGTAGCAGTTGGAAGCGAAGCGATCATCATACCTGTATAAAAGAAAAGAGATGATTTTGAGGATCGACTTCTCTTCTTGAGGATATTGGTACACGACTCTTTTTTTCCCGGAGCCCATCTTGTTGATAACTGTACGCCTGGGGATGCTTAATGCACCACCCGAAGCCACTCTTCGGGCTATAGGAAGATATCCCTCTTTCTCCACATAACCATCAGCCTGCTCGAAAAAATGCCAGGTGAAGCGTCCTTTACGCAGACGATAAGCCAGGAAGTCATCCCAGACTTCCTGACTCATGATCTGCCTCATTATGCTTTCCATCCGATAAAAGGGAAAAGGGGAATGATTTTGAATCAGCAAAATTGCTGATCACGAGATGGTACATCACCCGACGACCCGCGACGCCAAAAACCAAAGAAGGCGATGCCTCATCCTCCGCGGGTGCGGCCCCCTTGGGCCGCATCCCCTTCTCCCTGGATCAGAAGCCTCCCATGAACTTGCGGATGCGACCAACGACATATTCCTCTTCGTTGGGCATCTGCGTATAGAAATTGATGTACGGAAGCCCGAGCTTCTTGGCGTACATCCTGGAGATCAGGTATTTGACATTCGCGTCATGACTGTGCCCGGAACCAAGCATGACAATCCCTTTGGGAACGCCACCCTCCGACAGCACAAAGGAATAAGGCTCTCCCCACTCGGCCTTATAAGCCTGTGTCGGACGGGTCTTGTAGAGTTGGAATGAGTCAGAGGCGAACCCGGCGAGATCTGTCACAGGCACATTACGCTGTACCGAGTACTGGGGGAAGCGGGAAGCGAGGATTCCGGCGAAATAGGCCGTGCTCTCAGCCGCACTCCTGACGGGGGCGTCAGCGGCCGGAGCGACAAAAGAACCTCTTCCGCCAGAATGTGGCTGAGATGATGATGTGGTGCCGGACATCGCGGCATTCGCGGCCTGCTGTACCTTTGACATCAGGTCTCCGGCCACGCCTTTAAGAAGATCTTTGAATAGTCCCATAATTATGCTGTGTTTCAAGTGTTTGCCCAAATATAGGCAATATTTTGTAATATCCTACTTCAGGAACACGAAAAACACGGCGAGGACAAGACAGACAAAGGCGACGATGTGGTTCCACTGGATCGTCTGCCCCTTGAAAACGAACATAACTATGATGGTGAACACAGTTAAGGAGACAACCTCCTGGATGACTTTCAGCTGAAGAAGGTTGAAAGGGCCACCGTTGGCCTGAAACCCAATCCTGTTGGCGGGCACTGTCAGACAGTACTCGAAAAAGGCGATTCCCCAAGAGAAAAGGATAACCAGAATCAGAGGCCAGCTGGTCGAGATCTTCATCTCACTCAACTTGAGATGGCCATACCAAGCGAATGTCATGAAAATGTTGGAGAAGACCAACATGAGAACAGTCCAGAATCCGCGCGACATTATTTGATAGATTGTATTTTAAGCAAGCGCCAGGAAAGCACCGGGATCAAGAAAGAAAGAAGACAGGCCACAAGCCAGAACACCGAGACCGGACGGAAGTCCATGTTTCCTGAGCCGATCATGAATCCGCTCACGACGTTCTGGGCACCGGCAGCGACATAACTGGCAAGGCCAACCATCCCGAGAGCGGATCCGGTTGCCTTTCTGGGAACGATGTCAAGCGCCATCAAGCCTGCGACAGTGCAATAGACCACCCCGATCGCAAGGCTGAAGACAGCCACATAAACTATGTTCAGGACATATCCCCCGTCAGTCAGAAGGAAAGCGCCCAGTGATGCCAGGCACAAAAGTCCTGAAAGAAGCACGGGAATAAGCCGGTTTCCTTTGAAAACACGGTCGGACAACCAGCCAGCCAAGACAGTACCGGCGATTCCGAACGCCTCCGAGAAAGCGATGATCTGCGTCGCTGACGCCAGGGAGAAATCCTTCCCCTTCTGAAGGAAAAGCACTCCCCACTCGCTCACGGCGTGTTGGGTGATGTAGACAAAGGCGCTCGAAAGAGCGATTATCCAAATCCCTGGATGCCTGACGACCATTTTCTGAAGTTCCTTGATCGGCATCGTGTCAGTCTTCTGAGGGGCCTCCCCACTCAGTTGTTGGACAGATGGCAGTCCCTTGCTCTCCGGAGTGTCCGAGACAAAAACCAGGATGATGGCGGAGCCGATCACTCCAGCTATAGCGGAGAAAATGAAGCCGAACTCCCATCCTATCCAACCGACCACAAGGCCGAGGAAGAAGACCGAGAGCGATTTGCCAAGATAAGGTGTGGCGCTGAGGATGCTGTAATACGTACCCCTGCAGTTCAGAGGGAACCACCTTGACAAGCTGATCACCCCAGGAGGAGCACCCATGGACTGGCAATAACCGTTGACACCCCAGACGATCGCGAAGACCACGAAAAGGATGGCCGAGGAAAAGTTCCACCATCCTTGAGCGAGTCCCAAGGCTCCCATCAAAAGGTTGACCACAGTCGAGACCAGAAGGCCCGTAGCCATGAAACGGCGGATATTGCAGTAATCAGCTATGAAACCATTGGCGAACTTGCCCGCGGCATACACGAAATAGAAGGCCGAGCCGATGATTCCAAGTTGGGCGGCGTCCAGGATGTTCCCGTCGATAAGAGGTCCTTTGACCACAGCCATAGCCATCCTGCACACATAGTACAGGGCATAAGCGGCCGTCACTCCCCAGAATGTGCGGTTCCTTAGGCGGCGGTACTCACTGTCCACCGACCCTTCCGGCACCTTCTCAACCGACGGCTTGGATATCCTGTAATATGAATATAGGCTCATTTCAGGGTGCAAATATAATAGATTTATCGCTATATTAGCATTGTCAAACAAAGCGGCCGATGGCAAATCTGAAATCACTTGCGAAGGACACGGCGATCTACGGTCTGAGCAGCATAATAGGAAGGTTCCTGAACTACCTTCTGGTTCCTCTATACACTTACGTCATAAACGCTTCCAGCGGCGGGTATGGGGTTGTCACAAACCTCTACGCCTACACCGCCCTCCTCCTGGTGATCCTGACCTACGGGATGGAGACGACCTTCTTCCGGTACTCCAACAAAGAGGGAGAGGATCCTGACAAGGTGTACTCCACAATCCTGACTTCAGTCCTGACGACCTCGGCTCTTTTTGTCGCGCTCGTCCTCGCCTTCCTCGGCCCCATTTCCAAAGCGATGGGCTACCCGGACCATCCGGACTACATCTGGACAATGGCACTTACGGTGGCGATAGACGCCTTCCAGTGCATCCCGTACGCCTACCTCCGGCACAAGAAGCGTCCCCTGAAGTTCGCGGCCCTTAAACTCGGTTTCATTTTCCTGAATATCCTTCTGAACCTCACCTACTTCGTGTTCCTCCCCAAGCTCGGGCTCAACCCGTTCGGGATATATGACAATGGCATCCAGGTCGGCTGGGTCTTCTACATCAACCTCTTCTGCACCGCCTTCATGACCTTGTTCTTCATTGGGGAACTGAAAGGATTCAAGCATGGATTCGACTGGTCTCTCATGAAGAGGATGCTCTCCTACAGCTGGCCGATCCTCGTACTTGGAATCGCCGGGATCCTCAACCAGACAGCCTCACAAATCATATTCCCCTATGTCTACAAGGGAGAGGACGGTGCCGCACAGCTTGGAATCTACGGGGCATGCATCAAGATAGCGATGATCATGGCGATGATCACCCAGGCTTTCCGCTATGCCTACGAGCCTTTCGTGTTCGGAAGTTCTTCAGAGAAAGACAGCAAGGAGACCTACGCCAAGGCAATGAAGTATTTCATCATATTCACCCTGCTGGCCTTCCTTTGCGTCATAGGGTTCATGGATATCTTGAAATACATCATCGGAGAGGATTATAGGGTTGGTCTTAAGGTGGTTCCGATCGTGATAGTC
>ONUG01000110.1 GCA_900320965.1 uncultured Bacteroidales bacterium
CCGGTCTCTAATGTCCCGCGACACTTCGAGGAGTCTAGCGAGGATCTCGTCTCTCTCGGCATCCGGAGCCTCAAGGCTCTGATGGTGCGCTTCAAGAACGCAGTCGCCATGGTAACCGACCTCTTTCAGCGTAGAAAGGAACAAGTCAAAGTCAATGGTCCCGTCTCCGGGGATCAGGTGCTCGTCCCCATTCCCGTGATTGTCCTGGATGTGCAGGGAAAGCGGTGTGACGGAGCATTGCTTGAGGATGTCGGGAGCAAAGTCGCAGCTCCATGCGTGTCCTACATCAAAACACCAGCCGAAATAGGGGCTGTCAACCTCCTTCACAAGATCAGCGATGATGCGAGGGTCCTTGGACGCTCCCCAGAGAACATTTTCAGAAAGAATAACGACGCCTTTTTCTTTGAGCACAGGAAGCCATTTCCGAATCGCCGCGGCATTGACGGAAATGAATTGATCCCTATCTTCTATGTCATTACCATCAATCTTGAATATCGGGTGAACGACAAGATATTTCGCCCCAAGAATAGCTGAGATTTCAATGGACCTCTCCACCCACCAGTCGCTGCCCGCGTCGCCGGGAGCATGGGCATGAGTGTAAGGTATGCCGACTTTATCAGCATGGGCTCGCAGAGTCTTCCCCCACTCGGCGTAATTGTCAGCGGCGAAAGGTGATCCCTCAAACGTCCAATAGTCCAGACCCATGTCGATTCCCTCATAACCGAGACGGGCGAGCCTGTCTATCGCTTTTTCCGCGGGGTAACCATCTTCGAAAACATCCGTTGTCGTAACGATCAAGGGTTTCTTATCAGGACCACTTGTGCATGACGCGGCGACGACGATAGACGCCATTGACACAAATAAAAAAACAAAGAACTTTTTCATGAGTTATAATCAATAATCCTACTTATCAGTCTTACGCAGCGGAAGGCGCTGGCCGTAGGTGAGCATGCGCCATACCCATTCGACTGGGCCAAAACGGAAGTAGCTCAGCCACAAGGCGCTGGCGGCAATCTCCAAGGCATATACTCCAGCAGCGATAGCCTCCGTTCCAAGCAGTCCAACCTTGCCTCCAAGACCGAAACCGATCCCGTAGAAGATCACGACCCCAAGAACCGATTGCATCAGGTAGTTGGTACACGCTACAGAGCATGCAGAATCCCGCGGCGTAGGCGAAGCCCATCGGATAGACGCTCAGAAGATAGAAAAGGCTGTGCGCCACGCTCCCGAGAGGCTCTCCGGCCATAGAGCTCCAAGTGTAGAGGAAACTCACGGGAATGCCCAGCATCAAACCGTATAAAAGAATATTTTTCAACAATTTCCGGTGCGCGCCCAAGTCAGCGAACAACTTCTCCCGGCCGATAGCGAATCCGATCAGGAACAGTCCCAGCACCTTGAAGAAACGGTAGCTGGAGACAAACTCCCACATCCGCTCCACGGCTCCCTGATGGAGGAACTGAAGCATTCCCTTATAATTCGTGATGTCGGCAAGCCACGTCCCGAAATTGGCCTCCGTGATGCCGTACAGGGCACATATTCTCCACTGCTCCGCCTCAAGGGGATCCGACAGCGTGGTCCCGAAAATAGCCTCGCAGACAACAGGAAGGACAAGGAATAATCCTGCGGAGACAAGTATCCCTTTGGTGGACAGGCGTTTGAACAAAGGCAGCAGCATTCCCATGGCCGCATAGAGCATCAGGATGTCTCCGCTCCAAAGGAAGAACAGATGGCAAAGTCCGATCAGGAAAAGAATGATCATCCTGCGATAGAAAGTCCTGGTCTTCTGGCCGGCATTCTCAAGTTGGATGCTGAAACCCATTCCGAACAGAAGGGAAAAAAGAGTGTAAAACTTACCGTCAACCAGGAAAGTCTGTATCGCCCGAGTGACCTTGTCGGTCATAGTCCAGGTGGAAGAATCCGAGAAGGTCCATAGCGAGAACTCCGGGAAATTGGCCAGGCATATTCCCAAAATGGCGAACCCTCGGAGGGCATCGAGGACAACGTATCTTTTCTTTTCCATAACCCTGCGAATTTCGTGAATATTTGTTATTTTTGAAAGATTAAAACGTCAAACACTAAAACACAAAATAATGGAAGACCTGAAAAAGATCGTCGGATGCTTCGCCATCGAGGGCGAGGTCAAGGAAATAGCCCCCCTTGGAAACGGACTCATCAATGACACCTATAAAGTGACAACCGGAGACGGCACGCCCGATTATGTCCTTCAGAGGATCAACAACGCGATATTCACAGATGTGGAACTGCTCCAGAACAACATCGAGGCTGCCACAAGGCACATCCGTCGCAAGCTGGAGGCCGCCGGGGAGACCGACATCGACCGGAAGGTGCTGAGATTCATTCCCTTGAAGGACAGTCCAAAGACCTATATCGAGGTGGACGGCAAGTTCTGGAGGATTTCCGTGTTCATCACCGGAGCCAAGACCTACGAGACCGTCAACCCGGAATATTCCGAATATGCGGGAGAGGCCTTCGGTCATTTCGAGGCGATGCTCGCTGACATTCCCGACACTCTTGGAGAGACTATTCCGGACTTCCACAACATGGAGCTGAGGCTTCGCCAGCTGGTCCAGGCCGTCCATGACGACAAGGCAGGCAGGCTAGCCGCAGACCCCAAGGATGGAGAGCTTCACAAGATCCTCGAGGAAATCGATGCCCATGGAGTCGAGATGTGCAAGGCCGAGCAAATGCACCGCGACGGCATTCTTCCCAAGCGCATCTGTCACTGCGACACGAAGGTCAACAACATGATGTTCGACGAGAACGGCAATGTCCTCTGTGTCATTGACCTGGACACGCTGATGCCGAGTTATGTCTTCTCCGACTTCGGAGATTTCCTCCGCACCGCCGCGAATCCTGTGGCCGAGGACTCCCCGGAAGTGGAGAAGGTGGATTTCGACATGGAGATATTCAAAGCGTTCTCAAGAGGTTACATCAAGGGAACCAAGTCATTCCTCACCCCTGTAGAGAAGGACAACCTTCCTTATGCCGCATGTCTGTTCCCCTTCATGCAGGCCGTCAGGTTCTTCGCCGACTACATTAATGGTGACACATACTACAAGATCAAATATCCCGAGCACAACCTGGTCCGCACACGGAACCAAATGGCCCTCTACCGTTCGGCCATGGCCAAGGTTCCCCAGATGAAGGCCTGGCTCGACACTCTTTAGGAATATGCCTGTCAACAGAAGGGAATTCATCAAAACAGCCACCTCGGCGGTTGCGGGGGCAGCTGTCGGGGCGGCGACATCCTACGCCGTACAGCAAGTGAAAAAGAGGACAGTGGGAGCGACCGTGGAAGGCTATCACGTCAACACCGCCGGGCCCGCCAGGATGAAACTGAGCTTCGAACCCTACGAGCTCCAGCTCCGTCACACTTTCACAGTAGCTTCATATTCAAGGACTTCCACACCGGATGTTCAGGTAAAGATCGAATACGACGGCTTCACCGGCTACGGTGAGGCCTCGATGCCGCCATATCTTGGCCAGTCTGTCGAGACCGTCTCCGCTTTCCTCAAAAAAGTGAATCTGGAGCAGTTCAAGGACCCGTTCCAGATCGATGGGATCCTGGAATATGTGGACAGCCTCAGCGAAGGAGACACAGCCGCCAAGGCAGCGGTTGACATCGCCCTTCACGACCTCGTGGGCAAGCTTCTGGGCCAGCCTTGGTACAGGATATGGGGGCTCGACCCGGAGAAAGCACCAGACACGACTTTCACTATCGGGATAGACACTCCTGATGTGGTCCGGGAGAAGACCAAGGAATGCGCCGACAAGTTCAACATCCTGAAAGTCAAGGTCGGATTGGACAACGACAAAGAGATGATCGAGACTATCCGGGAGATCACCGATCTTCCGATAGCCGTTGACGCCAACCAAGGCTGGAAGGACAAGAAGCAGGCCTTGGAGATGATTCATTGGCTTGCGGAGCACGGAGTCGTGATGGTCGAACAGCCGATGCCGAAGGAAATGCTCGACGAGAACGCCTGGATCACGGAGAACAGTCCGCTTCCGGTTTTTGCCGACGAGGCGATCCAGCGCTTAAAGGACATCCCGGCGATCAAGGGAGCATATTCCGGAATCAACATCAAACTGATGAAGTGTACAGGGATGCGAGAGGCTTGGAAAATGGCGAACTACGCCAGGGCCGAGGGCATGAGGGTGATGATAGGATGCATGACCGAGACTTCATGCGCGGTCTCCGCCGCAGCCCAGCTCTCCCCTATCGTCGATTTCGCCGACCTTGACGGGAACCTGTTGATCAGTAATGACTTGTTTGAGGGCATGACAGTTGTAAAAGGCAAGATCACCTTGCCCGACAGGCCTGGAATAGGTCTTAAACCGCTTGGACAGTTAGGAATATAAAACACCCTCTTATGGCGAAAATGAAACGCAGCGAGAAAATTCTCTGGATAATGGTGGCTGTCGCCCTGGCGGCCAACATCGTACTTCCGAGACTTATGCAGCCTAAGTATTCCTGGGATCGGGACCTTGCCCAGCGCATCGCAGCCGACCTCCTCCGTCCTGACACCCTCGCAATATCGGAGAACGCCGGGACGCCACCTCCCTCGGGCCGCGTCCATTCTCGCTTCGCTGCGGCTGAGTACGGCCCTGAGGGAGTGGCGCCCCCGGTTACTGAGGTGGACGGCTCGCAGGCGGTTCCTGAGCATACGGGCTCGCAGGCGGTTCCTGAGCGGAGTCGAAGGACCGGCCTTAGAGTCCGTTACTCCATCACGGTGCCCAAAGGAACCTTCCGGCTGCGGCAGAACCTACGCTGCTGGCTCCCCTTCCCACAAGGAGCCCGCCTCATCGAGGCCGGAGTAAACGACGTCCCTTTCCCCGAGGAAAACATCACACTCTCAGGCACTTCCAGTCCTCACAGCAGTCTCTACATGCAGACAAGGACGAGCCGCTACAAGGACATCACCTTCTACGAAGTCTATGAATACGATGTCACCCTGAACGAAGTGAAGGGTCTCGAAGAGCGAAGCGAAGAATCTTATCTGACCGCAATGGAAATCGCACGCTGGATCCGGGACAGCATAACCCTGGCCCCGATGAAAGAGTATTCTACGATCGATGACGTCCCAGCCCAGGTTTTATCCGAAAAGAAGGGTGACGAAGGTGGCAAGGCGCTGCTATTCATAAAGATGTGCCAGGACAAAGGCATCCAGGCAAGATACCGGAGCGGCCTTGAGCCTTCGGGTGGGAAGGTCTATTTAAGGGAATGGGCTGAAGTGTCCGCAGACGGAAAAGAATGGATTCCCGTAGGGTTGTCAGGCAAGAACGTCCCGAATCCAGAATCCATCATATTGATTAACAATAATTTCAGTGGAGATTTATACCCTGCCAAGACATATCCCCGAAGCGACAATGTGGACTTCCTCCGAGGAGAGGTCGAATGGGATGGAGGGAACCTGTATTTCCCCCTCTGGAACAGCGAGATAACAATTGAATATTTATAAGAGATGAAAAGGAACCGCACACTGTCGGCCATTGTGTGCCTGACGATCGTCATCGGACTCTTCACCTACATGGGAATCGTGATGGGAGCCGCCAACATGCTCAACACCATCATGCGCACTGCTCACGACCTGCTCCTGAACACCGTATTCTACCTTATGGGAATATGCGTGATCACCGGAGCCCTCGGCAAGCTTTTCGTCGAGTTTGGTGTTGTGGATCTCATCGAAAAACTGCTGCGGCCGCTCATGAGACCGATATTCAATCTTCCGGGAGTAGCCTCCCTCGGCGCCGTGATGACCTTCCTTTCGGACAACCCTGCGATCATCACCCTGACCAAGGACAAGCGTTTCGCCAGCTATTTCAAGAAATACCAGTACATCTCCCTCACCAACTTCGGAACCGCTTTCGGAATGGGACTGATCGTAATTATTTTCATGATCAGCCAAGGGTATTTCGTGGAGCCTCTCGTCGGTCTTTTCGGTGCCGTGGCCGGCTGCGTTGTGACCACAAGACTGATGCAGCACTTCGTCATCAAGGCTTACCCAGCCTACAAAGACGAGGATGTCGTCAGCGATGAGGAACTGGAGGCCATCAATGCCGAGCCGGAGCATGTCGAGGAGAAAAGCGTGTTTCTGAGAACCCTCAACGCCCTTTTGGACGGTGGCAAGAACGGGGTCGAGGTCGGTTTGGCGATTATCCCGGGAGTCCTGATAATCTCGACCCTGGTGATGGTGCTGACCTTCGGGCCTGACTCGGCAGGCGCCTACACGGGAGCCGCCTATCAAGGCACTGAGTTACTCCCTTGGCTCGCCAACAAGGTGGACTGGCTGTTCAAGGGCCTGTTCGGGTTCGGGGATCCTCATCAGATCGCATTCCCGATCACAGCCCTCGGAGCTGTAGGAGCAGCCCTGAGCCTGGTCCCCAATTTTGCGGCGCAAGGGTGGATCGACGGCAACGCCATAGCGGTCTTTACCGCCATAGGAATGTGCTGGAGCGGCTTCCTCAGCACCCATACAGCGATGCTGGACTCTCTCGGCTACCGTGAACTCACAGGCAAGGCCATCCTTTCCCACACAGTAGGAGGTCTTGTCGCGGCGATTGTCGCCCATTGGACGATAATCCTAATTGGATTGATCATTTAACCACATAAACATAAAATACACTAAAACTATATGAGACAAATCATCGAATGTGTGCCCAATTTCAGCGAGGGGCGTGACAAAGGCGTTATCGACCAGATTGTGAAGGCGATAGCGTCAGTCGAAGGAGTGAAAGTCCTGAATGTTGACCCGGGCGAGGCCACCAACCGCACGGTGGTGACCTTTGTCGGGGAGCCTGAGGCGGTCCTGGAGGCCGCTTTCCAAGGCGTGAGGAAATCCGGCGAGGTTATCGACATGAGGCGTCACCACGGGGCGCATCCCCGCTCCGGAGGGTGCGACGTGCTGCCTCTGGTTCCAGTCTCGGGTATAACCTTGGAGGAATGTGCCGTGTTGGCCAGGGGACTTGCCGAGAGGATATTCAAGGAATTGGGTATCCCCTGTTATTGCTACGAGGCGGCGGCTTTCAAACCGGAGCGCAAGAACTTGGCTGTCTGCAGGGCCGGAGAATATGAGGCCCTTCCCGAGAAGATTGCCGATCCTGCCAGAAGGCCCGATTTCAGTCCTGAGGAATACAACGAGACCGTCGCCCGTTGCGGGGCTATCAATGTGGGAGCCAGGAACTTCCTTGTCGCCGTCAACTTCAACCTCAACACGACTTCCACCCGCCGGGCGATGGCAGTGGCCTTCGATGTTCGGGAAAAGGGACGCAAAGCCAGGGAAGGCGGATCGTTGACCGGAAAACTACTTAAAGATGCCGACGGGAACCAGATCTGGATCCCGGGGACGCTCAAGGGTTGTAAGGCAATAGGCTGGTACATCGACGAATACGGCATCGCCCAGGTCTCTATGAACATTACAGACATTCAAGCCACGCCACTTCACATCGCCTACGAGGAAGTCTGTAGGGCAGCTGGTGCCAGAGGTCTGAAAGTAACTGGCACAGAGATAGTCGGCCTGGTTCCTAAGAGCGTGCTGATGGATGCTGGTAAATACTATCTTGAGAAACAGCAGCGATCCCTTGGCATCTCCGACGAGGAGATCATGAAGATAGCCGTCAAATCAATGAGCCTAGACGACCTCAAGCCATTCAATCCAAAAGAAAAGGTTATTGAATATCTGATGGAAGATCCAGCGGAAGTCGCTATGCATGAGAGACTTGTCAGGATGACTCTGAAGGCGTTCGCTTCCGAGACAGCTTCTGAGTCCCCTGCCCCCGGCGGTGGATCGATCTCGGCGTACATGGGAGCTCTCGGAGCGGCTCTCGGGACCATGGTCGCCAATCTTTCTGCCCACAAGAGAGGCTGGGATGACCGCTGGAAAGAGTTCTCGGACTGGGCTGAGAAAGGCCAGGCGATCATGAATGAACTGGTAAGCCTGGTGGATGAGGACACAGCTGCCTTTGACAAGATTATGGCGGCTTTCGGGCTCCCGAAAGGAACTGAAGAAGAGAAACAGGCCAGGGCCGACGCGATTGAGGAAGCGACCTTATATGCCTCCCAAGTCCCCCTGCGCACAATGAAGGCATCTTTCAGGGTCTTCGAGGTTGCCCGGGCTATGGCCACGGAAGGAAACCCTAACTCCGTGTCCGATGCCGGAGTCGGAGCACTTGCGGCAAGAAGCGCGGTGCTTGGTGCCTGCCTCAATGTCAAAATCAACGCTGTCGGGCTTGTCGACAAGGAGAAGGCCGCTGAGCTTATTTCCGAGGCGGAAGGAATCGCCGCCAAGGCTGTAAAAGAAGAGACTGAGATCTTGGAAATCGTTAACAGTAAGATCAATGGATAAGTTTCAGGAAGAAATACTGGCCGGGATTCCCCAGGACAGGCTTCCCGAGCCGAAACCCTATGACAAGGACATCAACCATGCCCCAAAGCGGAAAGACATCCTGACAAAGGAGCAGAAGGAGCTAGCGTTGAAAAACGCCCTGCGTTACTTCCCTCAGAAGTTTCATGCTGAGTTGGCTCCGGAGTTCGCCAAGGAGCTGAAAGACTATGGCCGCATCTACATGTACCGTTTCCGCCCGTCATACGAGATGTATGCCAGGCCGATTGACGAGTATCCGGCGAAGTCCCGCCAGGCCGCGGCGATCATGGC
>ONUG01000213.1 GCA_900320965.1 uncultured Bacteroidales bacterium
ATTTGGTTTATCCTTCAACGGCGGAATGGTACTTTGGCAAGTACTGTTTCAAAAGAGGAGAAGACCATGTCATCCTCTGATGAAAAGAGAGAATAGTAGTGGACGATTACTCCTTCTTTCCCCTCCTTTTCCCCACTTTTCTCTCGCTACTCTTTGCTTTCCGTCTTATCAGCGTACCAGTCCAGACTGTACCGCTGGACCAAACTAAATAACTGATTATCAATTATTTAGCGGTTATGCAAATATAGATATTTTTCGTATTTCGCAAACACTCATGCGATAATTTTGTTTTCCTCTCATGGCAAAATAAAAGATTCTCTGGCCACTGTTGTGCCCAGTAAATCAACGATACTCAAAGGCTTTCGTATAAGATATTATCTGATGTACCATTTGAATTGTCGCTAATTCTTTATATCTTCGTTGGTCAAAGATCCCCTGTATTTATGTCAAAGATTGGTTATCTGTTCCTATCCAGGTCTCTCTCCACACGTGAGGAGGACCTGAACTGGATGAATACTTTTGGATGTGACTGCATCATCGAGGAGGAGGCTATACAGGAAAAGATGCGCCCCCAGTGGCGGAAGATGGTAACTGAACTGACTAAAGGCGATGTTGTTGTGGTGAGCAAGCTTAGCAACGCCTTCCGCGGCCTCAGAGAACTGGGTGCTTTCCTTGGACTCCGTCATGAATACAACATCCGCCTTATCAGCATCCATGACAGGATCGACACTTCCGGGGAGCTCTTCCCCTCCACGACTCAAGTCGATGTACTCGATGCTTTCGGGAGTCTTCCCGCGGAGGCCATATCAGCCCGCCGTTCATCAGCGAGGGTTCTACGCTTGAGGAAGGACCAGGTTATTCCTCCAAAGACCCAGTTACGCTTGGATAAGGAGAAGATGATAGTGAGCATGTATCAGGCTGGACATCAGGTGGAGGACATCTGGAAGGTCAGCGGCTACAAGAGCCGCACGAGCGTCTTCCGTGTCCTGAACCGGAACGGGGTCCAGCTCAACCGCGGACGCCACCAGGGGCCGATCAAACGAACTGTGAAAAACAAATAGGAGAAGCGATCATGACACTGCAAGAAGCGATGAAGGAGCGTCACTCCGTCAGGCAATACACGGACGACCCCATACCCGCGGCCACTCTCGACTTCCTCAGGAACAAGGTGTGGGAGATCAACAGGGAGGCCGGGCTGCATGTCCAGCTGGTCACCGACGAGCCCAAGGCGTTCGGCGGTTTCAAGTCGACCAGCGGTGTTTTCTCCTACGGTGCCTTCTCCGGCGTGAAGAACTACCTCATCATGGCCGGGAAGAAGAGCGAAGACCTGGACGAGAAGATCGGATACTGGGGCGAGCAGCTGGTGCTCCTTGCCCAGACCGTCGGGCTCAATACCTGTTGGGTAGGGATGAGCTACAGCAAGATTCCCGGCACGTATGAATTGGAGGCAGACGAGAAAATCGTGTGCTACGTATCGCTCGGCATTGGCAAGACCCAAGGCAAGGCTCACAAGACTAAGCCCGCCAAGGAGGTCAGCAACGCGAGCGACGTGACCCCGAAATGGTTCCACAAGGGAATCGAAGCGGCACTCCTCGCCCCTACTGCCGTCAACCAGCAGAAGTTCTTCATCGAGTACCTGGGGCACAAGGACTTCAGCAAGCTTCCCAAGGTGTCGGCAAGAGCACTCTTCTCGATGGCCGGCTATTCGAAGATCGACCTCGGCATCGTCAAGTGCCACTTCGAGATCGGCGCCGGGAAGGATACTTTCGAATGGGCGTAACATGGCACTTGAATTCGGCAGACTGAAACACAGCGAAATACGTCAGGCGGCGGAGCTCGCCACCCGTGCGTTCGACGACTACGAGTATTTCACGAACTGGTTCCCCGCCAAGATGGAACGGAATGCGGTGCAGTTCGCCCTCATCTGGCACGAATACAAGACGAATTTCGGTCCTGCAAAGTACCTCGTCGCCAGGCAGGACGGGAAGCTGGTCGCAGTCGCTCAGCTCAACCCTCCGAACTACAGAAAGCCTTCCGACTTCCGTTATCTGCTTCACGGATGGCTGAGGGTATACAAGGCAGGCGACCGGAAGGCCATCGACGACTGGCTCAAGATGGACGCTGCCGCGGGTAGGCCATGCCATGACTACCAGAAGACGGGTCCGGAGATCTGGTACGCGAGTTCCCTCACGGTCGATCCGGAAGCCCAAGGCACGGGAATAGGCACGAGATTCCTTGAATACTGGGAGCAGTACATACGTGAACGGGGCGGCAGACAGCTGGTGTTTTTCACCAACTCGCGGAAGAACCTGGACTTCTACCTCAAGAGAGGCTACGAAGTTTTCGACGAGCGCGAATTCGAATACAAGGGGAAGACGATGGGCAGCTGGAGCCTCAGGAAGAAACTGTAGACAGACGCATGTCCGGGGGAATCATCGAGACCAGGAGGCTCCTGTTCCGTCCGTGGACGGAGGCCGATGCGGAGGCGCTCTTCAAGTACGCCTCCGATCCCGATGTCGGTCCCCGCGCAGGCTGGCCGCCACACACGTCTGTTGAAGACAGCCTGTCCGTCATCCGGACGTTCTTCGCCAACGACCACACCTGGGCGCTGGAACTGAAGGAGACTAGCGAACCCATCGGCTGCATGGGTTATTACATCTATGGCGAAAGCAACATCGGCATCGGCGAGAACGACGCGGAGCTGGGCTACTGGATTGCAAAACCTTACTGGAACCAGGGACTGTGCACCGAAGCCCTGCGGGCCATAATCGACTACTGCTTCAACAAGAGAGGGTTTCTGACTCTTTGGAGCGACTTCTTCGTGGACAATCCGGCTTCCGGCCGCGTAATGGAGAAATGCGGCTTCCGTGACACCGGGGCCATCAACTGGTGCAGCCATCTCTACCGGGGAGACGAGCGTCCGGTCAAGGTCATGCGGCTGGACTACGCCCTGTAATCTGGCTCGCTGGACGCGGTTATTGCATCCTGCTGAACGATACCCGGACTATTTGTCACAAAGATG
>ONUG01000119.1 GCA_900320965.1 uncultured Bacteroidales bacterium
GACTTGCCGTTGACCAGGACCTCGGCGATATTCTTGACTTCTCCAAGATCCAGGAAGACAGGATCATTCCCCTCCAGGACATGAGCCCCGAGAGTGAATGAAATACTGTAAGTCGCTGTCCCGGAATAATACTTCACAATAGGGTCATCACATTCCGTCCAGGATTTCAATGACATGAACTCTTCCTGGGCCCGTCCTCCACCTTTCTGGTTGAAACGGACGTTCCAAGGGCCCTTAATATCTTGAATGACAGATACTTCGATTCGCCCAGAAAGATTGGAGGCGTAACGCCAGGAGGTCTCAGGATCGGAAAGGCTGGTCATTGGCTTGTCGGAAAAGACGACAAAGAAAGCGTCCGAAGAAAGCATAGGGATCTCGACAGATGCCCGATCTTTGTCATAAATGACATCCAAGGAATATGCTTTACCATCTTCCGGATCAAGCAGACAGGCATTCTGTCCAGCTTGCTGGAAAGTTATCTTCGCTGAAACGTCCTTCCCTGAAAAGTTCCTGACCCAATAGATCTGGGTCCCGTCGTCCATCTTCCTATGTACATAACGGAATTCAACTGGACTGGCTGGGGTCCCGTCCAGTTCCGCCAGGCAGTCCGGCTCTATGCCCGCCAAAGCATCCGCAAGGGTCGGGAGCACATTATCGCGCCCGCTACCCCAAATGTCTCGTACCAAAGAGCGAAACTCCCTGTTGTCCGCCATAAGGCCGGCCGGGCTTTCAGGTGCCGGGCCGCAAATCAGGACTCCCCCATCAGCGAATTCTTTAATTTTCCTAAGGACTTCAATGGACATGGTCCCGGTGTTCCCATCCAGCCACAGAACCTTGTAGCTCATCCCGCTCTCTGTCACCAAATCGACATTCTTGCATTTCCGAGGCGGCAATACACCATGGCGACCATTTACCCGGATAGGGCGCGAAGCGCAGGGAGCCATGGTGTCTATTGCCGCCTCGGAAACTCCAGAAACCACATTTGAGACGTTAACCCGTGATAGCAGGACGGATGGGTTGGCGAAATCGTATTCGTAACCGGCAGGAACCTGGGGAAGCTGCTCGAAGGAATCGCCTCCATAAAGAGAGGTGACATTGCTGTCCTCACCGTAATAGAGCAGGATGTCCGCCACGTGCCTCCCTTGACGCATCATGGCACTTGAACGCCCGAGGTAATCCATCAGCACCCACGCATAGTCGCCCCAAGTCTCATTGCGGTGCAACCACTGACCATAACGAAACAGTTGAAGGCCAGGAAGATAGCCATCATTAGGCTGGGAAGCGCTCTCATGGATGACAAACCGGTTAAGACCAGCGGAAATGGCCACATCCGCCACATATTTCATATTCTCAGGACAATAGGTGTAGGCCCGGCCTTCATCTCCATTGACAGAGAAAGACTCGGCAGCCACGACTCCCGCTCCGGAAATATGTGCCGCGGAGGCCGACTCCCTTATGTCCGCGATGGCGGAAGGGATGCTGGATCCGGTCGGGGTGTTCTCCATCCAGATCGCGGCCATGGGGATTGTCGCCTCAAGTTTCGGATCCATTCCATCGCCGATGTAGGCCCGTGAGCCCTCATGCGTCTCACAGTAGTTCCCCGCCAGGCCATATTCGGCGACAATGTCTTTTATGCGTGAATAATTCTCGGAAAACAATTCACCAAGGGTTTTCCTCCAGTCCCAAAGGAAACCGTCGCTCTCCCTTGGACTACCGATTATTTCCCCAGAGAGCACCGGAAGCCAAGGAATGAGATCATAGCCTCTCCTCCGCATGAACTCCTCCCTCAAGGAAGGAGTCCAGGTGAATGAGCCGGCTTCGTAGCTGTCTGTCAGGAGGTAGCGTATGCCCCGCTCTCCGAGCATCCCGCCAGCGGATTCTTTGTACAGGTCGAGATAATAATGGAAATACCTCATCCACGCGTCTTTATCCAATTTGTCCACTTCCAGGCCTGTCGCCTCCGGAGAGGCCGGATGGTTCACCTTACCAGTGATCGACCACCCGAAACGAAAGATTCTCCATTTCCCTGGAGGGAGAGCGCATGACAGTTTCCCGTCAGGAGACATCTTTCCGGTCAGGTCAATGACATCCTTCTTTCTGACATATTCCCGTTTAGCGGACAAGCCACGCCTCGGATGAAGACGGAACTTGTGAGAGTCGAAAGCCACGCTGAACCCGCCCTGTTCTTCCGAGTGGTTCACCTTGCTGACCGTGAAGAGCTCCAAGGACTCAAGTTTTTCTCCACGAACCCGGAAATATCTGGCTTTCACCGGATTGATGTTTTCTGTCATATAAGGGACCCGGGCCGGGGAGATCCTATGGACTTCTTGCCAGATGATCCCGTCACGGCTGCACTCAAGTACCGCCTGACCTTCAGGCTCGCCGGTCCTCGGACGTCCCCTCATTGCCATCGATTTCAAAGTCAAAGCTTTGATCTTGTAACTCCGGTCTAATTTGACGCTGATGAGGCTGTCCGAGACAGAACACTCCGCACCCATTTCCTCCATCGACTTGTCCCCCTTGGGCCGTTTCACCGCCAAGACGAAAAGATCTTTCCCGTAAGGTTCTATCTTAACCCTGTCATTGCCCTGGAAGAAATCCTGGTAAGGTCCTGTCACCCTGAACAGATCCGGGAGAGTGACATCGACATCACCTCCGGAGACATCCAGGCTCCTCCACTCCAGTTTCTTTACCGCATCCTCCGGTTCGACCCATGTCCCGCCTGTGGAACTCCAGCCAGGAGCGCTCGCGATGGTCACATCCATCCCGAACGAGTCCGCCAAGGACACCGCGTAGCTGAAAGCGTCTTTCCAACCGTCCGACAAGTAAGGGAGCTTGACCTCAGCCGCCCGTGGCATGTTGATTCCTCCCGCGTCGAATTGATGGAAACCGCCGATCCCGGAACGCTTCATCCATTCCAGATCTTTTCTGATACCCTCCTTGGAGACGTTCCCGTCCATCCAATGCCACCAGACCTGAGGCTTGGCATAATCGGGAATATTGTTGAAGACATGATGGAGGCTGTCAGCGCCAGACAGCGACAGTGACAAGAACAAAAGTAGGACCGAGGGTCTCATCTATCGGCAAGCCTTGACGAAAGCCTTGAACAGGGCCAGCCAACTCTCATCAGCCCTGACAAGCTGCTCAGGATGGAACTGTACTGCCAGCAGCCATTGTCTCTTATCCGTCCCTTCGTAGGCTTCGACGACGCCGTCGGGAGAATAAGCGGCAAGATCTACCTTACCAGACAAGACTTTGACCGCCTGATGATGCAAAGAATTGACTTCAAGCGACTTCCTGCGGCCCATTATTTCGAAAAGCCTCGAATTCTCCTCGAGGATGATCGAATGGGTCGGGAATCTGGAGTCCGTTTTCTGCCTGTGGGCCACATCTCCGGGTTTCTGGGTCGGAAGATCCTGGAACAAAGACCCTCCGAGGACCACATTCAGAAGCTGCTCTCCCCTGCAGATAGCGAGGATCGGTTTCCTGCTCTCAAGCGCGGCCTTGGCATAGAGCACGTCAATAGTGTCCCTGTGATGATCGATCTCGACCGTCTCGTTCCAAATCGCCTCGCCATAGTAGGCTGGATTCAGATCCACACCACCGGTGAGCATGAAGCCATCCACCCGACCAAGCATCTCTGAAGCCATCGAAGCGTTATTAACCTGAGGGAGAATGACAGGGATTCCTCCCGCGCGGATTATGGCGTCTGAATATGCCCTCCCCAGAGTCGAGACTGAAGCACCGCTGTAACCAGGAGCGATTCCGATCAGAGGTTTCTTCCTCGCATCGACAGAAAAGACTGAGACTAGAGTCAAAGCAACTGTCAAGATGAATAAAAATCTTTTCATATCAGACATTATTGTTTTCCATTGGTCGAAAGATCGTTCCGGACATTTTGAATGGCAGGGATTATGATATAATTTTGAACCGGATAGAAGATCTTACGTTTTATTCATAAATTAGGTTTGTATTAAGTGGGAAAGGTCATTGCCGTGAGGTAACGACCTTTTTTTATTTCTATTCCACAAGGCAGGAGTCCATCAGCTCATCTATAGCGGCCGGATCGATGTTCCTGCCGATGAACACGATCTTCTCCATCCTGTCGCCGTACTTGGGATCCCAGTCCCGACGGAGGTTCTTGTCCCTGAGCAGCATTTCCTGAAGCTGGTCAGCAGGCATCGTGGCGAACCAGAGGCCAGCTTCCTTGATGGACTTCTGGGAGCCAGACTGCTCAAAAAGATAGCACTTGTCCGGCTCATCGGCAAAATAGCACAACCCCTTCGCCCTGATGATGTTGGAGGGCCACTTCTTAGCGACAATGTAGTCCAGGACATTGATGTCCATGGCCGGGCGACGGTAATACACGTATGTGGAGATATTATATTCCAAAGCCTCGCCTGACTCCTCATTATGAAGTTCCTCTTCCTCGTCGCCTTCTATAGCGGCGATCCATGCGGCCGATGTGGCTACCTTGTCGAAATCGAACAATCCCGTGTTGAGAATAAGGTCAAGATCAATCTCGCCATAGTCGCACTCGTAGATGACAGCCTGAGGGTTAAGAGCCTTGACTATCCCCCGCAGCTCTCCAAGTTCCTCCCTGGAGACTTCCGAAGCTTTATTGAGCAGGACAATATTGCAGAACTCAACCTGCTGGATAACAAGTGATTCCAAATCATCTTCCTCGATGTCAGGCCTCTGGAGTGCCTTCCCGGACGCAAACTCATCCTTCATCCTCAAAGCGTCGACAACGGTGACGATGGCGTCAAGTTTGGGGACATTCATCATCGGATACTCCGGGACAAGTCTCGGGATCGAGCAGATTGTCTGGGCGATGGGAGCCGGCTCGCAGATTCCGCTCGCCTCGATAACGATGTAGTCGAACTTTCTCATCCGGCACAGCTCATCGATCTGGTTCACGAGATCCATCTTCAGCGTACAGCAGATGCATCCGTTCTGGAGCGGGACCAGGCTATCGTCTGTCTGTCCCACGACTCCGCCTTTCTGGATCAGGTCGGCATCGATATTGACCTCACCGATGTCGTTCACGATGACAGCGAACTTGATTCCCTTCTTGTTGGAGAGTATCCTGTTGACCAAAGTTGTCTTTCCGCTTCCCAGATACCCGGTCAGAAGCAGTACCGGGATTTCTTTGTTCTCAATGTTTATTGTCATGTCAATTTTTTTTCTTTACGCGAATTTAGCGATTTTGCGCGAATAAAGATTATTTGCTAAATTTGCATTTGGCAGGAAAATCCGGCCCCTGGAAAATGCTTGAGAATTTAAGAAAAGAAATAGAAAAGCTGATCTCTCTCTACGAGGAGGAGAAAACGGAGCGCATAAGGCTCCAGGGTCTCCTCGCCGAGAGCAGGGCCGAAAATGAATCCTGTAGGAAGCAGATCGGTGATCTGGAGCAACAGGTTAACAATCTTCAGCTTTCTGAAGCATTCGGTGCTGTCGGTGACAAGGCGGCGGCCAAAGAGAAGATAGAGAAGCTCATAAAGGAGATCGACAAATGCGTCTCCCTCCTTGAGAATTGACATGGGACAGAGCATAAAGATAAAAATAGCTGGCAACGAGTACCCTCTGGTAGCTTCATCACCTGAGATGGAGCGGCTCATGAGGCTTGCCGCTGAGGCGATCAACCAGAAACTGACCGCCTACGACGCCAAGTTCCCTAACAAGTCCCTCTCTGACAAACTCTCTTTCGTAGCTCTCAACGAGACGGTCAGCAGGCTGACCTACCAAAAGAGACTCGCCGATGCCGGCGATGAGGCGGCCAAGCTTCAGGAGGATGTGGAGACGTACCTTAAGAATATTGAAAAAGACGGCCGTTAGTCCCACGTGCTTTAATCAACAAGTTCCGCGGAACCGAGAACACTCAGGACGGCAAGGACAGGCCAAGGTTACCTTTCGGGATTGTACGCCATGCGTATGACGGTGGATTTCCGAACCGGACCGGATCTCAAATCTTATTATTTAAGATTTTAGACAAGCGACTAACGGCTTTTTTTAATATTGCAGACGACCGGCTGGTTCCGATGGACCGGCGGTCGTCTGTGACGTTTTCCCCGGGTTGGAGATTATTTTAGAAACAATATTTATTAAAACAAACAATGATAGCTTACATCATAGGAGCCTTGATCGGGGCGGCGATCGCGATCGGAGTCTATATCCTTGTCCAGAAGATGGTTCTGAACGGGCGCAAGAATGAGATTATCGCCAAGGCCGAGATAGAGGCAGAAGGGATCAAAAACGAAAAGATCCACCAGGCAAAAGAGAAGTTCCTCCAGCTGAAGGCCGACCACGAGCGCTACATCAATGAGAAGAACAACCAGCTTCGTGAGGCCGAGAGCCGCATCAAGCAGAAAGAGAACACCCTGAACCAGCAGAACGGAGAGCTCCAGAAAAAGCTCCGGGACGCTGAGAATGCCAAGAACAGCCTCCTCGCCCAGCAGGAGAAGCTTTCCAAGAAAGCGGAGGAATACGAGAAGTTGAGCGCCCAGGCCAACAAGCAGCTTGAGACGATAGCCGGGATGACAGCCCAAGAGGCCAAGAACATCCTGATGGAGAACATGAAAGCTGAGGCCAGGACCGAGGCCCAGGCCTACATTAACGACACGATGGACGAGGCTCGCCTCAACGCTTCCAAAGAGGCCAAACGGATTGTGATCAACACGATCCAGAGGACAGCCACGGAGACTGCCATCGAGAATGCCGTCACGACATTCCCGATCGAGAATGATGAGATCAAAGGCCGGATCATCGGCCGTGAGGGCCGCAACATCAGGGCCCTGGAGGCTGCCACAGGCGTGGAGATCGTAGTTGATGACACTCCTGACGCCATTCTTCTCTCAGCATTTGATCCTGTCCGCAGGGAGGTCGCAAGGCTGGCTCTCCACCAGCTTGTGGTCGACGGGCGTATCCATCCGGCCCGCATCGAGGAAGTTGTGGCGAAAGTCCAGAAACAGCTTGAGGATGAGATCCTTGAGACTGGAAAAAGAACATGTATCGACCTGGGAATCCACGGTCTCAACATCGAGCTCGTGAGAATGATCGGCCGAATGAAATACCGTTCCTCTTATGGCCAGAACCTGCTGCAGCACTCCCGTGAGGTGGC
>ONUG01000111.1 GCA_900320965.1 uncultured Bacteroidales bacterium
ATGACCGGCCGTCAGGGTTTTCACGGCAACCTCACCGTGGCCGGAATCCTCTCGCAATTTATCGCCATCGAGGAATCCCCGGATCTCACCAACGCGGTCTTCATGGGAATGGGGGAGCCCCTGGACAACTACGACAATGTCCGTAAGGCAATCGAGGTTCTGACCTCAGATTGGGGCTTTGGGTGGAGCCCGAAAAGGATCACTCTTTCCACGATCGGGGTTCTGCCGAATCTCAAAAGATATCTTGACTCATCGCGGTGCCATGTCGCGGTCAGCCTCCATAATCCTTTCCCTGATGAGAGAGCTTCTATCATGCCGGCCCAGAAGGCTTGGCCATTGTCGGAAGTTATTGATCTACTGAAGGAATATGATTTCACAGGTCAGCGGCGAGTAAGTTTCGAGTACATCATGTTCGCCGGCCTGAATGACAATAAGCGCCACGCCGACGCTCTTATCCGTCTTCTTAAGGGACTTGAGTGCAGGGTCAACCTGATCCGGTTCCACAGGATCCCGGACGCTCCGTTTGAGACTTCTCCCCAGTTTGTGATGGAGGGTTTCAGGGATCGCCTTTCCAATCATGGAATCACTTGTACCATAAGGGCTTCCAGGGGAGAGGACATAATGGCGGCTTGCGGGATGTTGGCAGGTGAACATAGGAAAAAGACAGACAATTCAACCCTACAAGACCAATGAGACGTTTATCTGGATTCCTTCTCTTGACGGCGTTGACCTTGTTGTCAGTGTCGTTCCCGGCGTTGGCCCAGCAAAGCCATGCCGCGATTGATGCCGCGCAGGAGGCGAAGGACCTCCGTGTCAGGGTGATCAAGCATCGTCTGGACTCCATCAGGATCGTCGAGCACCGTCCCACTGTGGCCTTGGTGCTTGCTGGTGGTGGAGCTAAGGGAGCAGCGCATGTCGGGGTCATATCTTATCTGGAGTCGATCGGAATGCCGGTCGATCTGGTCCTCGGAACCAGCATGGGAGGTCTTGTGGGTGGTATTTATTCTCTCGGATATGACGCTCCGCACCTTGATTCCCTTATCAGGAGTATTGACTGGGACATGGCTCTCTCGGACAAGGTCCCAAGAAAGTACCTTTCCTATTCGACGATAAAGTACAAGGAGAAATATGTCCTGTCATTCCCTTTCTACTACGACAAGAAGGAGTTCATGCGCCAGAAGTCCGATGAACTGCAGTATCCCCACAGGAGTGACGAGATCCATTTCGGAGCTGACGGTGATGACGCTTCCGGCCTCGTGAGGTCCAATCTGATGGGTAGCCTCCCTTCCGGAATGGTTTACGGACAGAATGTCAATAACCTTTTCAGTTCGCTTTCAGTCGGTTATCAGGATGATATAGATTTTTACACTGAGTTGCCGATCCCGTTCATCTGTGTCGCCACAGACCTGGTCAAGGGTACCGCCAAGATCTGGACTCAGGGGAAGCTCAACACCGCCTTGCGCTCGACGATGTCGATCCCGGGTCTTTTCACTCCGGTGAAGACTGAGGGAATGGTTTTGGTGGACGGAGGTATGAGGAACAATTATCCGACTGACCTCGCCAAAAAATGCGGGGCGGACATCGTCATCGGCGTCAACCTCTCGGGAGGATACAAGACATACTCGGAGATCAACAACCTCGGGGACATCCTGGACACCGGGATCGACATGATGGGAAGGGCATCCTTTGAGAACAACATCGACATCCCTGACGTGACGATCAAGCCGGACCTGCATGAATATTCGATGATGAGTTTTGACTCAAAAAGCATCGATGTGATCATCGGCAGGGGATATGAGGCTGCTGTGGCCGTGTCAGACCAGCTGGATTCGTTAAAGCAGGTGATCGGTCCGAGCGTGAAGTCCATAAACAATCCGGTCGCGGACGACATCCGACTCGGAAAGGTCCTGATCTCCGGGGTGGAGATCACTGGCGTAAGCGACAAGGAGAGCGCTTACCTCCAGAATAAAATCGCCGTCAAGGCCGGGACCAGGGTCGGCAGTACGGAAATCGAGGATGCGGTGGCGACGATTTTCGCGACAAATTCCTTCGACTATGTCAACTACGAGCTTCTCGGAGATGACCAACCTTATCGTTTGAGATTCAATTGCAAGAAGGGACCGATCAACAAAGTCGGTATCGGTGCCAGGTTTGACACCGAGGAAGTCGTGGCTGTCATGGTGAATGTCGGGCTCGGGGTTCAGAAGCTCCGCGGCGCGTCTTGGGACTTCACCGGCAAGGTCGGGGCCAATCCTTTTGCCGGGGCGGTGTATTCGTACGTTGCCCAAAGGGGAATGACAGTCAACGCTGCCGCAAGCATCCGTTACACGGACCGCAACACCTTCAGTCTCGGGGATAACGACTTCAGGATCAACAACACGAATATCCGTGAGGAGGCTTTCATCTCCAACATCAAGTGGTCCAAGTTCTTCATGAAGGCCGGGTTCCGCAACGACTACTATAACATCAGTTCCATCCTGTCGGAGCGCTCGATCTGGGATTATAGCTCAGATCTATTGAAGAACAGCTACCTCTCATTCTTTGTCAATGGCAGGAACGAGTCTCTTGATGATGGATATGTCCCTTCTAGCGGACATTCCGTGGGCATTAACTACAGCTGGATATTCGGCTCTTTCCCTGTCAAGGTAGGGAACTTCCATGCGATACAGTTTGACGCCAAGAAAGTCTATGGAGGGGACGCTTTCGCATTTATTCCCTCTATAAATATGAGAGCTCTTTTCGGCGATGAGATCCCTATCCAGTTCGCCAATACTATGGGTGGCAGCATGCCTGGACGTTATCTGGATCAGCAGATGGCGTTCATCGGTATAGGAAACGCGGCTTCAATGTCCAAGCTGCTGGGAGTGGGCAGGCTGGATTTCAGGTTCCGTCTTTACCGTAACAACTATCTCACGGCGATTTATAATTATGCCGCATCCGTTGACCGTATAGAAGACTTCAAAAACTGGGGAACCAAGGTTTATGACTACCATGGCGCCGGTCTCCAGTACACATACAACACAATTGTCGGCCCTATCAGCGCTAATGTCTATTGGTCGGACTACACACGCAGGCTAGGGGCATATGTAAGCATAGGATTCGATTTCTAAGGAATGGAGGAATATTCAAAAGTTCTTGACCGCCTTCAGGCCCAGTGCTCGAAAAGGGAGTACTGCTCTTCCGATGTCTTCAAGAAAGCCATGAAAGCCTTTGAAGGGAACAGGGAACTTTCCGGCAAGATCCTTCAGGCCCTTCTGGATGACAAATTCGTGGATGACCTGCGTTACGCCTCCGCCTATGCGAGGGAAAAGGCCAAGCTCACGGGTTGGGGCCCAGCCAAGATCACTTACACCCTCGTCGGAAAGGGGATTCCGAGAGATGTGGTGTCCAAGGCTCTGGAGGAAGTCGACCAGGGAGAGGCGGAAAGGAAGATGCGTTCGGTTCTCCAGGCAAAGGTGAAGACGCTGGTCGGGGATCCCCAGATTAAATTCAAACTATTGAAATTCGCCCTGACCCGGGGATATGAGTACGACCAGGTCGCCCCGGCGGTTGAGGAATTGTTGAAAGAAATTGATTTAAATAATAATATAGATTCATGAAAGCTATTGTGGAAACGGGGTTCAACCTCCCGGGACAGGTTGGAAAGTATGTTGGTAAGGTTCGTGACGTGTATGATATTGACGGAGAGTATCTTGCCATGGTCGTGACCGACAGGATATCCGCTTTTGACGTTGTCCTTCCTGAGGGAATCCCTTTCAAGGGTCAGGTGCTAAACCGCATTGCCGCTAAGTTTCTCGACGCGACTTCTGACATCCTTCCTAACTGGAAGGTAGCAGTTCCCGATCCTTCTGTTACCGTGGGCTACAAGTGCGAGCCTTTCAAGGTTGAGATGGTCATCAGGGGGTATCTTGCCGGCCATGCCTGGAGAGAGTACAAAGCCGGAAAAAGAACTCTCTGCGGAGTTCCTCTTCCCGAGGGAATGGTTGAGAACCAGAAGTTTCCCGAGCCGATCATCACTCCCACAACCAAAGCTGCCGAAGGACATGACGAGGACATTTCCAAGGAGGATATAATTGCCAGCGGCCTTGTCGGAAAAGAGGATTATGAGAAGCTTGAGGAATATACGAGGGCTATCTTCCAGCGCGGCACCGAGATCGCTGCCAAGCAGGGTCTTATCCTTGTCGACACCAAGTACGAGTTCGGAAAGAGGAATGGTGAGATCTACTTGATGGACGAGGTCCATACTCCTGATTCATCGAGGTATTTCTACGCTGAAGGGTATGAGGAGAGGCTCGCTAAGGGCGAGCGCCAGAAGCAGCTTTCAAAGGAGTTTGTCCGTGAGTGGCTGATGGCTAATGGCTTCCAGGGGCAGGAAGGCCAGAAAGTCCCCGAGATGACTCCCGAAGTTGTCGCTGGGATCACTGACCGCTACATCGAGCTCTACGAGCACATCACAGGTGAGAAGTTCGAGAAGGTGGAGTATACCGTGGAATCAGTTGAAGCCAATGTCCGCTCTTGGTTAGAGAGCATTTGAGTTGTCGTCATGTCACCTAAAATCTCAATTCTGATTCCCGCTTACAATGTTGAGAAGTACATTGCAAGGTGTCTGGACACGATCGTCGGCCAGACATTCGGGGACATAGAAATTGTCATTGTGGACGACGCTTCTACTGACGGAACCCTCGGAATAATCGAAGACTATGCCTCCCGCGATTCCAGGATAAAGGTCATCCGTCATCCGGAGAATATGGGCCTTGTGTGGGTAAGAAACACTGGCATTGACGCCTCTACCGGGGATTATATCATGTTCGCTGACAGTGATGACACCATGGATCTCACTATTTGTGAGAAACTCTACAACAAGGCCGTTGAGGAAGATGCTGATCTTGTTATCTGCGGTTATAATAGAGTCAGTCCAGGGAGAGTCCGTCCTGTCCCTTTCCGGTTGAATTATGGTTCGTCAGTCTACGGGATTACAAAAGCCCTTATTGAGGATGAGGTCTGGCCTTCCCTCTGGGGAAAGCTATTCCGGGCTGATTTGCTTAAAGATCATCCAATCCCCAAGATCAAGAACTATAACATGAGAGAGGATGTGCTGATCTTCAATAGTATTCTGCCGTACATAAAAAAAGCGGTCTCAATCGATGAATGCCTGTATGACTATTATTGCAATCCCGAATCTATAACTACAGTAAAAGATGCTCGGAAATATGTCGAGGGGATCATGCGGGAATCGTCAATACTCCTTAAGTCATCCAAAATAGATGATGGTCTTTTCTATGATGCTGAGTCAAGGGCTATTAAGCAGATGTACAGCGCTCTGTACCAATGTGGTGACAGGCGTTTGATCGTTGAACTGGCTCGTTCATATGGGCTGGATTACTTACTGTCTTTCCGCTCCTTGCGCAAGCGGTTAAGTTTGAGAAAGACTATTGTCAGATGGCTGGCTTACCGTTTTGATCTCGCTTCGTGGTACATAAGAAGATAAACATGCCAAAGATTTCAGTTATTATCCCAGCTTACAATGCCGAACGGTACATCGCGCGGTGTTTGGAATCTGTCATCAGGCAGACTTTCGAGGATTTGGAAATCATTGTAGTTGACGATGGCTCGGCGGATGGCACACTTGGGATCGTGGAGGATTATGCTTCGCGTGATCCCAGGATCAAAATTATCCGTCATCCGGAGAATATGGGGATCCTTTGGACAAGGAAAACTGGAATAGAAGCATCTCAAGGCGAGTACATCGCTTTTTCCGACAGTGATGATACTGTCGAGGCGGATTATTGTGGGAAAATGTACGATAAGGCGTTGGAAGTTGACGCGGATCTGGTCATTTGTGGTTTTAACAAGGTCGACAAAGATGGGAACTCAGATCCTTTCCATTCCAAGCTGGATTACGGAGGCTCTGTCCGTGGGATCACCAAGGCATTGTTAATGGATGACATCTGGGCGACTGTCTGGGCAAAACTGTTTAAAAAGGAATTGCTGACAGATTCGGAGATCTCTTTCAGGAAGAATTACAATATGGGAGAAGATGTGCTGGTTTTTTACAGTGTTCTGGGGAGTATCAGGAAAGCAGCCGCTGTCGATGATTGTCTTTATAATTATTATAACAACAGTGGCTCGACGGTCAATTCCCTGGACATGAAAAAGCACGTCAATGCGGTTTTGAATGATTTGTCATTCCTTTTGAAGGCAGCCGGAGAAGACAAAGAGCTTCTGGAAGGGACTGAATCCAAGATAGTTGATAGGATGTATAGCGTTTTGAACCAGTGTGGGGACAGAAAACTAGTCATCGAACTCGCTCGCTCTAATGGTCTAGGTAACTTTGTGTCCTTTAATATGTTAAGGAAGTATCTTCCGTTAAGGAAAGCAGTTGTCCGCTCTTTGGCGTACCGTTCCGATCTTGCTTTGTGGTACATACGAAGGTAAAAATGCCAAAGATTTCAGTACTTATTCCTGTCTACAATGCTGAGCGGTACGTCGCCCGGTGTCTTGACTCTGTCCTTCGGCAGTCTTTCAGCGATCTGGAAATCATCGTCGGTGACGATGGATCGACAGACGGGTCTCCTGCTATCATTAAAGAGTACTCTTCCCGTGACGATAGGATCAGAATTGTCAGCCACGAGAAGAACAAGGGAATCATGTTGATGCGGAAGACGTTGATCGACGAGTCAAATGGGGACTATATTCTTTTTGTGGACAGTGATGATACTGTAGATGAGGGGATATGTGAGATCCTGTATTCAAATGCGATTCGGCAAGATGCGGACCTCTCCATTTGCGGGGTGAACCAGATCAAGTCTGATGGCTCCGTTGTACCCTTTGTCAATAAGCTTTCTTATGGCTCTTCCTCCAATGATGTTCTCATGTCCTTCCTTACCCGGGAACTCTGGCATTCTCTTTGGGCACGGCTGTTTGATAAACACCTTCTGAAGGATCACCCGATCTATTTTGACAGCAAATATATTCGGGGAGAGGACATGTATATTAATTATTCGATCGTCCGCTATATTCGGAAAGCGGTATGTGTTCCGGACAGGCTCTACAATTATTATGAGAATAACGGATCAATGATGAACAGTGTCTCTAGGGAGCAGTTCATTGACGGAACAATAAAGGAGAGTGCCTTCCGCGTGGAATTCGCGAAATCTTTGGACGATAACGTTCAGACACTGGTCTCCCGGTCGGAAATCCGGATATTATTCAACTTGCTTAAGCAAGGTGTTGACAGGCAGACCCTCTGGCGCTTTGTCGGTGAGAATGGTTTGTCCTGGTTGTGTTCTTTTAAGAATCTGAAACGTAGCCTTGGCTTAAGAAAGGCTATTTCCTACTGGCTTGTCTTCCGTTTTGACACCGCTACCAGGATAGTCGCACGATCTAATTGAAAATCAAAGTGCTATGCCAGAGATCTCGGTTCTTGTGATTGCCTATAACGTCGGGAGGTACATCTCCCGATGCCTCGATTCTATCCTTGGCCAATCCTGCCATGATATTGAGATTGTTGTGGTTGATGATGGCTCAAGTGACGGCACCGGAACAATTCTCAAGGATTATGCGGGACGTGACCAGCGCGTCAGGGT
>ONUG01000107.1 GCA_900320965.1 uncultured Bacteroidales bacterium
ACTCCGGTCACGGCCACGGTCTTTGGGCCGTCGTTCCCGCCATTACCTCCCGAAGGGGTTGGCTCTTTCTTATCGCAACCAATGAACATTCCGGCCAAGATTACTGCCGCGGCTATGGCCAAAACAGATGTTCCAAATAATTTTCTCATAGCGTAACTAAGTAATACAAAATGGTACTTTACAAATATAACCATTTTTCTTATAACCTCAACATAATAAGAACAGGCCACTGTGATGCGGCCTGTTTCTTAATATGTTCACTAAAAGCTATCGGTGTATCTTCTGAATATCGGGGTTAAAGATCGCATTAACGCCGCTACCACTGACAGTTTCGCGCCAAATAAAGATCTCGCCAATTAATCACACATCAGGTCAATTTTCCTTCATGCGAATTTCCTTTAGGATCTCGGAGATAGCGGCATCGAGCTGGGGGTCTTTCCCTTCGAGCCTGTCCTTGAACGTATTCTTGACATAGATGTCGGGCTTGACTCCGGTATTCTCAAGGTCGGAACCGTCAATGACACTGTAGCAACCCCAAGCCGGCATACGGCATGATGAGCCATCCAGAAGTCGTACGGCAGAAGTGAATATGATCCAGCGGTAGGTCTCAGTACCGACCAGTTTCGCTATTCCGAGAGTCTTGATGCCATTGGAAGTTACCTCGGCATCGGAAAGACTATGCTCGTTGACGAGGACAACAATCGGCCTGTCGCCTGGAGTGACATTGGGATGAGTCGTCTTCGGGAAGTCCCTGTAAGCCCATTCGAAGTGGGATTGACCACGAAGGAAGTCGATAACCTCTTTGTGGACATTGCCTCCGTTATTGTAGCGCAAGTCAAGAATAAGCGCCTCTTTATCAAATACTTCCGTGTGCATCTTAAGAAGGAATGACTCGAGGTCATCTCCTCCCATGGCCCTCATGTGGATGTATCCGACCTTGTCTCCGGTCTTCTTCGAGACGATGTCCGCACGCTCCTCCTCCCACTCTTTGTAGGCGAGAGTCTTGATGGCTTGGGAACTTGTGGTGTGGACCTTGGTGTCAAACTCCTTGCTTCCACGTTTAAAGGTCAACTTGATCTCGTCCATCGGCACGGCTCCCGAGAAATACTTCTCACGATTCACCGTCTTGTCAATTCTGGCTCCGTTCACCGCCACAAGCTCATCACCTTTCCGGACATCAACACCGAACCTGTCTGCGGGAGAATCCGCCAGGATCCCGGAGACCTTGTACGGGGAGGCGTTGTCAAAAAGGATTCCAGTGGCGTAGGAACGGATCCTGGTCTCGTTCTTCTCTTCGGAGCCGTTTGAGGTGAATCCCAAATGAGAAGAGTTCAACTCCCCGAGAAGGTCAGTGATAAGGGTGCGTAGGTTGGCTCGTGTCCTCACATAGGGAAGAAGCGAGGCATAGTAATCCCTGACCGCCGGCCAGTCCGCCCCGTGGAAATTGACGTCATAGTAATTCTGCTCAAGCACTCCCCAAGTCTCATAGAACATCTGCCGGAACTCATCGCCCAGCACTACTTCCACGTCTTTCTTGACCTCAGTCTTGGTTGCCGAGCCCGATGCCGGGTCAATTTTGTAAATGGCTCCGCCCGCAAGGCCGTACAGCGCATCAGAGGAATTGAAGAAAGACCCGCCCATAAAGTCCTTGATCTGCTTTGGTTTAGCCTCAGGGTCAGAAATCTCCAGCGAGAAGACACCCGATGATCCAGAACGCATCGACCGGTACAAGAGGTAGTCCTTGCCCTTAGATGAGAATATGTAAGGACTCCCCTGGAAGCCATCACGCTCAACCCGGGTCATCCTCTCATGAATACTCTTGAAATCGATTGTTACGGTCGAATCCTTCTTGGGCTTATCCTTCTTGTCTTTGAAAAGGTTTTCCACATTCTCGGACTTGAAAGGAGTGTCATATTTCTGTAGCGGCAACTTGTAAAGAGACGGCATGGCGCCCCTCGGGAAAGAGCTGGCGGTAGGATTGGCCAGAAGGTACATGTATTTCCCGTCAGGAGAGAATAAAGGATTCTGCTCCACGGAAGCGGAATGGGTGAGATTGCGTAAACTCTTGTCTTTCAGGTTGTAAAGGAATATGTCGGACTCAAACATGCGCATGGCATCGAATGCCAGCCAAGAGCCATCGCCCGAGAAAGCCAGATTGTAACCTTGGAAGGACCAGAACTCGGCCTCCGCGACCTTTTCAGTGACGCCGGTCTTCATGTCGTGAAGCATCACCGCCCGGCTGCCGTCAATAAATGCCAGTTTCTCACGTTTCTGGTCCGCGTTCAGACACTTTGTGTTGTTCTGGGATGTGAACACCGGAGTTTCGCCGGCGCTTCCGTCAGCGGCGATCTTGTAGAGGTTTGTCCAACCCTTCTCTGTTCTTGTGTAATAGATGGTTTTGTTGTCTTGGCTCCAAACCACCTCGTCCACCCTCTCGTCGGAAGGGGTCGGAAGTTTCTGAAGGAACTTGCATTTAGTGTCGGACAGGTACAGCCCTCCCCTAATGACAAGGGCGAACTTCTTGCCGTCTGGTGAAACGTCCGCAGAGGAAGGAGTCTGTCCCTGGAAAGCGCGACGGACCTCAACACTGCCGGAGGCGACACTGATTTGAGGGACTGAGACTTTTGCGGAAACAGGGTCCAGGACATTGATCTCATAGTCCTTCAAGAAGACTATAGCCGAACCTCCGAAGGCTATGGACGGGTACTGGACTGATTTGTCGAAAGAAGTGAGTTGTTGGGGCTTACCTCCCTTGACATACTTCACGATATTGGATTCTTTATTCAGCTCGTCACTGACATAGTAGATGTTGCCGTTCTTGTCGGCCATCGGCCACTGATCCTTTCCGATGTAGTCGGTCAGCTCAGCGTAGGACTTAGACCGGGGATTCCAGCTTTTAATATTAGGATTATGGTCGCCCACGTAGCGCTTCCTGGTGGGGAAACTGATGCTTTCCATCGACTCATTGAAGAGAAACTCTCCCGTCTTCGGGTTCTCGGCGAGATTGACCACCGTGTTGAAATAGCCCTCGAACATGAGCTGGGGAGTTCCTCCTGTGACGGCCACTTTGAATGTGGTCTTGCGGGCACTGGCCCGAGTGGACTCGAAATATATCCAGTCGGATCCCTTTGACCAGCCCACAGGGGTGTCCGGAGCCTCGTGGAACGTCAGCTGGACAGCCTGTCCACCAGCGACAGGGACAACATAGACATCATTGTTGCCCTGAATGTCTGAGCTGAAAGCCAGCCACTTACCATCCGGAGAGACAAGAGGTGAGTCTTGAACTCCCGGCATTGTGATGATAGCGGTGGCTTGACCTCCCCCTACCGGGACTGAATAGATGTCTCCGTCATAGCTAAAGTAAATCCGCTGCCCGTCTGGAGAAAGCGACGGATGGGAAGCGAAACGGATGTTGTCCGCAAAGGAAACCGCACAGGCGCCCGCTATCGCGGCCGCGATAATGAGAATTTTCTTTATCATCATGGCCAACAATAAGAATTTACAAGGTCTTCACAAGTTCCTCAATAGATTTGCGGACATGATGAAGTTCCGTGGACTTGCCGGCATCCGCCTCAGGATGGCCGATGGCCAAAAGGGCATACACCCCATGCTCTTTCAGTTCGGGAAGGGCCTCGCGGACCTTGCTGGGATCGAAATCCCATACCCACATGTTCGCCAGCCCCATGTCCGTGGCAGTCAGCATCAAATGAGTCAGGACTATGGCGGCGTCTGTCTTTGCCGAGTTTATTCCATCGCTCTCACGCACCCAGGCCTCCTCGTTACGGCAGCCCACGATCAAGACTACCGGGGCATTGTAGCAAGGATGGACCGCACGCAGGCGGGCCAGGGCCTCCTCGCTCTTGACAACCCAGATTCTGGTCGGCTGACAGTTGCCGGCGGAAGGAGCCAGGCGGCCGGCCTCAAGAATCATGTTCAACTTGGCGTCCGAGACAGGATAGCTGCTGAAAGAGTGGCAGGAATAACGGCTCTCCAGAATGCGCATGAAAGCGTCGGAACCGTAGTGGTACTTTGTGATCTTCTGGTGGACATCAGAGAAGGCGGCCCGATTCATGATCTTGCCGATATTGCCCATGCGGCTGAGAAAACTCTTTTTCATCTTTTATTCATTTTATACACTTATCAATAAATCTTCCGTTAATCACCTTGAATCGACCCAGACGGAATCGGCCCGGTCGATGTAGAGTATGCCCTCAAGATGGTCGATCTCGTGCTGGAATATCACCGCCGTGAAGCCCTCGACAGTCTCTTTCACGGTTCGCAGCGTATTGGGATCGGTATAAGAGACAATGACGCTGGGGAATCTTCGCACTGAGCCGTAATAGCCTGGAATGGACAGGCAGCCTTCCCCACCCGGGACTTTCTCTCCCCACAGGGAGTCAAGACGCACGTTGGGATAGACCCCAAATGGCTCGCCCGGTTTGTCGAACCTCTGGACGCAGACAAGCCTTCGACGAAGCCCGACCTGAGGCGCGGCGATCCCCACTCCGTCCTGGCTGGGATCTTTGACGGAATAGAGCATCTTGGCAGCGAGAGCCTTGAAAGATTCGGATCGGAGATCCGCAGCCGTGAAATCAACTGATTTCTCCCGCAGAAGAAGGGAATCTTCCCCATTGAAAATTGACAGCACCCGCATCAATGAGTCGGAGCCCGTGATCAGGGCCTTTTCCTCCCGGGTCAGACTGGCTCGACCAGCCTGTCCGCAAGAACACACTCCCACGGCCAAAAGGGTTGTCAATAATATTCCGCCTAAAACTTTCATCTTGATTATCAGCTATTTCCCCCTTGGAAAAGCTTCCTGACCAGATCCGGGACATCGGAGACCTTGACGACCTCGACACCCTTGACTTTCGAGTCCAATGAAGCAAATGAGGATATGAATATCTTCTTGAATCCCAGCCTGGCGGCCTCGGAAACCCTCCTGTCCGCCTGCGCCACCGGGCGGATCTCACCGCTGAGGCCGATCTCTCCGGCGAAGCAGATGTCCGGCGGGATCGGGAGATCGAAATTCGAGGACAGCACGGCGCAGACCACAGCCATGTCGCAGGCCGGGTCGTTGATCCTCAGGCCTCCTGCCATATTCAGGAACACATCTTTCTGGGCCAGTTTGAAGCCAGCTCTCCGCTCAAGGACGGCAAGTAGCATATTTACACGCCTTGTGTCAAAACCGGTCGCCGAGCGTTGGGCAGTGCCATAGACCGCCGAGCTGACAAGCGCCTGAACCTCGAAGAGGAAGGGTCTGGCGCCGTCCATCATGACAGCGATCGCGGCCCCGCTGAGGCCTTCCTCATGCATCGGGACGAGCAACTCGGAAGGGTTGGCCACCTGGCGCAGGCCGGTGCCGGTCATCTCGAACACGGCCAGCTCGGAGGTCGAGCCGAAACGGTTCTTGATGCTTCGGAGGATCCTGTACGCTCCCCTGTTGTCTCCCTCGAACTGGAGAACCACATCGACGATATGCTCCAGAATCTTCGGTCCGGCGATGGATCCTTCTTTGGTAATATGACCGATCAGGATGACCGGGATTCCTGTCTCTTTGGCGAACCTTAGAAGAACAGCGGCGACTTCCTTGATCTGGGACACGGAGCCTGGAGTGGAATCAACTGATTCTGTGTACATTGTCTGGACAGAATCGACTATCATGAGGTCCGGCTGGATTTCTCTTGCTTGAGCGAGTATGTTCTCAATCAACGTCTCGCTGTAGATCGTGCAGTTAGACGCGTCGCCGCCAAGACGATCAGCGCGCATCTTGACCTGTCGTTCACTCTCCTCTCCGGTCACATAAAGGGTCTTCATAGAGGGACAGCCAAGAGGGATCTGAAGCGAAAGGGTTGATTTTCCAATACCCGGTTCTCCGCCGATCAGCACAAGGGATCCTTCGACGATTCCTCCGCCCAGGATCCTGTCAACTTCCTCATTATTAAGAGACTTACGACTCTCAGAGGTCGAATCGATCTCGGATAGCCTGCGGGGTGCCCGGCCTTCTCCCGGGACGACAGCGGAGGCGCCCTTTCGTCCTGAGCCCGAGCCGGTCGAAGGGGTTATCTTCTGTTCTGTCAGCGTGTTCCACTCCCCGCAAGCCGGGCAGCGTCCCATCCACTTCGGATATTCATTTCCGCAATTAGTGCAGAACCATACTGTCTTCTCTTTCATCATTCAAATTCTTTATTTGGCCAGGGGAATTCGCATTTTTCGAGGTTGGAGATTTTGCCGCCAACGATGTCGAAGCGCAATGCCATGCGTGGCACATCACGGGAACCTTGATAGCCACTTGCGCCTGGATTCATGAACAGAAAGCCCTGACGCGAGTCCCTGAAAACCTGAGGAATATGCGTGTGGCCACAGATGAATATGTCCGGATGCCACATGTCGATCAGATCCTTGGCGTCAAGGTCGTAAAGCGGGCGCTTCGGGTCGTAAGCCCAATAGCTGCCCCGGCGCAGGCCGATGTGAGTCATCAGAATCCTAAGGCCCTCACACTCAAACCTCTGATAACGGGGATATATCTGCCTGACATCAAGCCCGTCGCAGTTGCCATGGACTCCGACAAGTGGCTTGAAAGCCTCGATTGTCGAGGCGCATGCGAGCGTCCCGAAATCCCCGGCATGCCAGATCTGGTCGACTGGCTCCAGAAATGCCTTGACGTCAGGGGCGAAAACCCCGTGAGTATCCGATATAAGCCCAATTTTCATACTTTACAAATATAGTCTTTTCGAGGCAATTTGGTATCTTCGCGACATGGAGATTTTCTACGCTAAACAGATTCTCGGTGACGAGATTTTCCTTGATCAGGAGGAAAGCGCCCATTGCGTCCGTGTCCTTAGGCACAAAACCGGTGACGAGATCTCTGTCGTAGATGGCCAAGGCACCATGATGCGTTGCCGCCTGACTGATGATTCCCCGAAGGGGGCTTGCGCCACGGTATTGGAAAGGTTCCCGGGTTGGGGCGGGCATCCATATTCACTGACAATGGCAGTCTGCCCGACAAAGAACAACGACCGCTTCGAGTGGTTCGTTGAAAAGGCTACGGAAGTGGGTGTGGATCAAATAGTTCCCGTGATTGGCGAGAGGTCGGAGCGGCGTGTTTTCAAGCCGGAGCGCTCCCACAAGATCGCTCTTTCAGCCATGAAACAGAGCCTCAAGGCGCAGCTCCCGATTGTCGCTGAGCCTGTCTCCGTCAAGGACTTCATTAAAGGCACCACTCTAACAGCCGGTGGCGACAGGCCCCTACCGCTTCCTGCCGCTTCGCGGCCCTATCCGGGTAAATGTCAGCGTGTAGGGGCTGTCGCCACGACGGCGACGCAAGAGATCAAGATGATCTGCTACTGCTTCGAGGGAGAGACTTTGCGCCGCTCGATCGAGGATGTCCTTGCGGAAGCTGCTGAGGGAGCGAATATTACGATAATGATCGGGCCAGAAGGGGACTTCTCCCCTGAGGAGGCCAGGCTCGCCGTGGAGAACGGGTATATTCCCGTTCATCTCGGTCCCTCCAGGCTCCGCACCGAGACCGCGGCCGTCACTGCGGCGACAGCCGTCTATCTGCATTATATAAAGTGATTTGAATATGAGAAAAGACGAAATAGAAAAAGTGCTTGGCGAGGCCGTACAGGCCTTGAGGGAAGGGAAAGTGATCCTTTACCCGACCGACACGATCTGGGGCCTGGGTTGTGATGCGACCAACCCGGAAGCAGTCAGACGAATCTACGAGATCAAGCACAGCGCAGAGGTCGTTCCCGAGCAGATGCGTCATTTGCTCGACGAGGAGAAGTGCAAAGCGACCGAGCACCGCTTCGGCCCGGACTGGTGGGAGGACATCGCCCAGTACAACTGCCTGCTGCTAAACGCCCAAGGCCGACAAGTTCCACCTCGCCTATAACACTGTAGCTGAAGATGGATCTGTCGGGATCCGGATCCCGATGATGGATTTCTGCGTTAATATGGCTCAGAAACTTTCCCGTCCGATCGTGTCCACATCAGCTAACATTTCCGGACAGCCCTCTCCCAGAAAATTCAAGGATATTCCGGAGGAAATCACGAGCGCGGTGGACTATATCGTGGATCCACGCATCGAAGCTCACTCCACCGGCGAAGCCTCCCAGATCATCAAGATCGGCCTCGACGGCGAGGTCAAGATCATCCGAGGGTAAGACAGTATTACACTTCTTTCCAACCGAGGTGTTTCGCAAGTTCTTTAGCGAAATCAACATCCTTAGAAGGTACCGAGAATCCGATATTACCCTTGATTCCATACCTGGGACTATCGGGTTCCATGAGCATCGCGGGTTCCTGGGCTGGCAAGGGTTGCTGAACGGCTTCGTCCAAGACCTTTTTCACAAAAGCATTGATCGAGATTCCAGCTTCCATCGCACGGTTGGCGATTTGGCGGTGCGTTGCCGGTGAAATACGCACATTAAACGTGCCTGTGTAGCTTTTCTCTGGTTTTTGCCCTATATCCTCGCAAAGAGCAAGATAATCGTCCACAGCCTCATGAAAAGCCGCGGTCAATTCAGCGACGGATTCTCCTTCATAGTTAACCAAGGCGTCAATACCTTCCAACTTTCCAAAGAATACTTTGTCCGGCTCACTATATGCGACAGAACCGATATAACCTTTGTATTTAAGTGTATTCATTCGCTAATATCTCCGTTTGAAGTCAGTATTTCCAACAATTGCTTTATAGCATATTGTTTCATTATCTTTTTAGGATGCGGTTTATGTAACATTATAGGCGCTCTCCCAGGAGCGGAGAATGAAACTCTAGATCCGGATGTCGTGCCTTTGTTGCGCAATGTATATCCAAAGGTTTTCAAAACAGATACCGCTTCATCAAAAGTGAAGTCTTTCGGGAGGCTCTTCAACCTATCCAATAGTTTTTGTTTTGTTCCCATGCACAAATGTAACTAAAATTTAGTTACAAAACAAATCAATATTGAAAATCCACCTATATTTCCAACCTTTCGAGTGTGTTTTGCGTTATAGTGATGTGACCGCCCAGGAAACGGGCTAAGTTGAACAATTAAAAGATTAATACAATGACTGACTTCTGGAAACTTTTCTTTCATGATTTAATTCCTATTTGCATCTGTGTCGTATTGCCGACGCTGGTTATATGGCTCATCGGCCGTGTGAAACAGAATGAGACGAACCGCAAGGCTGAGATTATGCTGAAGGCCCTTGACAACGGAGCAATGATTGACTCGGACTTTTTCAAAGGCGTAATCGGGAGCAAGACTATCAAGGAGCGATTGTTGGGCCGTCTGACAGGTGCTTGTGTGACTGGCGTGCTTGGACTTGCCCTCATCTTGGTCGCCCTTATTCCGGATTGGCCAGGAGAATGGGTATTTTCCGATAGTCCAGCTCCTATGCTGGTCATCCTCGGAGGTATCCTTCTTGCCATAGGCATCGCGCTCTTCATCGTTTACTTTACCGGTAAGAAGCTCATGGCTAAAGAGATTGTGTCCGAGGAAAAACAGATTCTCGACGAGAAATAAAGAATGACACGGGAGCGGTTCATCTCCGAAGCGAGGGCATGTCAGGGGCAGCTGCGGCGGTTCCTGGCATCGCTGTGCGGAGACGCCGCACTGGCCGATGACATCGCACAGGAGGCTATGGTGCGAGCTTATGTGATGTCGGACCGCTTTACGGGCAGTTTCAAGGCCTGGCTGTTCCGGATTGCTTACAATTGCTTTATCGACAACCTGCGGCGACTTCCTCCGCCGGCGGTAGATTTGAATGCTCCGGAGGCCTTACACGTTGCTGATAAGGAAGAATCTGACGCCGCTTTCAGACACGAGGAACTGAAGCGAGCACTCTCAAGGATTCCGGAAAAGGAAAGGACCGCTATTGTCCTGCATTATTTCGAAGACCTGCCGGTCAAGGAAATAGCCTCTATTATGGACATTCCAGCCGGAACCGTGAAGTATTATCTGTCCGTTGGACGCAACCACCTCAAAGAACACATGCACTTATGATGGACATTGAACAATATCTTCGTGACAACAAGCCGGATATGCCGGAAGAGGGGCAGTTCCTGGTTGAGACCAACGCCCGCCTCCGCAACGTGGAAGGGGTGAAAAAGTGTGTCGATGAGGACCTGCGTCGCAGACGGATGGCGCTGATCATCGCGTTGGCCGTCGGACTTGCTCTGGGATGCCTGATATCGCTTTGGGTAGTGTTCTATCCCATGCCGTCCATTGAGGTTGGTCAAACAGTCATCGCAAGGATTATGACCGGACTTAAGGAATGGATGGATTTTCTGATTGTCCTCGTCGCAGGGTGTGCTATCACCTTGGGGGTGGTGTTCATGACACGGAATAATGAGGCCTTCTGATTTCTTATTCATAATACTCGTATTTTGGATAATAATCAATTATGTGCTATTTTTGGCAAATCAAATGCTATTAAAGCTATGAAAAAGGTTCTCTTCACTTTAATTGTTTCCTGTTTACTGCTGTTCTCGTGCACAGGCAAAATGCCGTGGAAAGTGGATTATCCCCGATATGACTTCCGTAACACCAGTTCGCAAGAGTTAGTCTGTGTCGAACGGACAGACACGGCCACGATCCTTTCCTTCCATTCTTTCTTTATTCCCCGTCAGTGGATCCGGGTGGCAAAGGAGGCATATCTGACGGATGGCGCAAAGCATTACTCATTGATCGGTTCTGAGGGGATAACACCAGGGGAAGACCTCTTTATGGACGATAAGGGGGAAGCTGAGTACAAGCTTCTCTTTGAGCCGATTCCATCAAGAGTCCGGGAAATCAGCTATGTTGAAAACGAGGAAGCCGGAGCTTTCCTTTTCTATCACATTGATTTAACCGGGACCAAACGGCCTCTGTTAAAAACGCCTTCATTCAATTCGGAGACACTCCCGGAAGCGGATCTTAGGACTGGAGAATCCTCACTTGAGGTGCATCTGCCCTTTTCCCTTAAAGGGCTCCCTCAGGTGAGCGCCAAATTATATGTTGATGACTATTTCCCGCCGGTGCAAAATGAGTATTCCACGGTTATCGGAGAAAACGGGGTGGCCTCCTTCACTTTTGAGCAGAATGGTCCGGCCAGAGCGATCCTTTTCATCGGACAGGAAATACACACGCCTGGATATATCATAATCAATCCCGGTGACAAAATCGAAGTCACGGTAGATCCCAGCGGCAGAAATATGACAGTGGAGCGCTTCAAACTGGATGAGGCTCCTACCCAAGAGGCTGTATTCACAGGCAAGTTCGCCGCTTTGAATAGTTTTGGACGCACCATTGACAATCATTACGCCTTCAGTGAGCAGAATACGCGATTGATCGACCAAGCTTCTTCCAAGTCAGATCTGGCGACCGCGATGAAGGTCATTTACAATGAGCAAATATCATCTCTGGCGGACGACTCCACCGTTCCTCCGTTTCAGAAAGAGTATCTCCATAGTTTTCTAGCGGCGCAAGCCATCAGGCTCCTTTCAGACGCCGACAACTTACTTTCTTATAAATACGCGTCTTCTCATGACGGTGATAGAACAGGCTACGTTGTTGAAGCGTTCACGCCGGAAGACTTGGATTTCCTGAAAGATATGGACTTGAACAATCCAAGGATGATGCTGCTGGGGAATGACGGCATACTTGGGTCAAGTCTAAACAGCATTGTATTCCCGGAGAAAAAAGGTCTTCAAAGGTGCTATAGTGAGGCTTTTCCCATTGCGAAGAAAGTGTTGAAACAAGGGCTTACCCCGAACGATGAGGATATGGCAATCCTGGATGCCCTGGATATGCCTTTCTTTAAGGACTGCATACTCTCGCTGGTCGAAGAAAACGAAAAGGCAAAGGAGTCTGCTCCAGACTGTGTGAAAGAGGTCCCTGATGTCCCTTCTGAAAAACTGCTTGATGCTATTCTTGAGCCGTATCACGGAAGTGTTGTCCTGGTGGACTTCTGGGCCACCTGGTGCGGCCCCTGCCGTAAAGCGCATCAGATTCTGGAGCCTTTGAAAGACAAGCGTTTCAAGGATGTTTCCTTCGTTTATGTCACAAGCCCGACATCTCCGCTACCCAAATGGAATGAGATGATTGTGAACATCAAAGGGGATCATTATTATCTCACCGAAAAGCAATTGAATACAATTTACAAGCAAATTGAAACGAATGTGTTCCCCACTTATCTCATTGTCGACAGGGATGGAAAAACAGTAAAGAAGTATATAGGTTTTGAAGAGGAGATGATAGACGATTTGGAGAAAGTACTGCAAAAGTAACTGAAATAAAAGATATGAAATACCATTTCCTTTCATTTGTTCTCTTATTGGCCTCTTGTACAGGTAATAAGGTCTGGGAGCGACCAGATGTATTATATTCAAATTCGTCACTGACCGTCAACAGTTTTGAGCGGCAGGCGGATCGTACCGTCCTCCATCTTTCGATCCAGGGACAACCCGGCAATAATTTCCGCATTCAGAGCACGACTTACCTGGCAGGGGACAACGGTAAGGAATATGCCTTGACGGGCAGCGAAGGGCTTATCCTTGACCAATGGACACCATTCTCAGAAGAGGCCAAGTCCTTCGACCTGTACTTCGAACCTGTCAAGGGACGTGAACAGGCATTAGACCTTATCGAGCCGCAAGGCTGGATGATTTACGGCATCCACGATGCGGACAAGTCATTGAGAATAAGGCCCGCCAAGGAACAGGGAGCCATAAAGGATGAGAATGAATTCTTCAAGAAGGGCACTGGCACACTGAGCGGCCGGTTTGAAGGAAGTAACCTTCCGGAAGTAGTACAGTACTTTGGGAATAACGCTTTTCAAGAGAATCATCATCAAGCCTGCAAAGTCACCCCTGACGGATATTTCTCCTTGGAAATCCCTCTCGAACACCCGATCCTGTCATATTTGTGGAGCGACAAATCCTCCAAACCTCTATATTTCTTCCTTACACCTGACGGAGAGACAGATATACAGATAGACTCTGCCGGCCTGGTCCATTATCCGGCCGGTTCCCGGTGCGGAAAATTGGCAAGTTGGCTCTCCAATGCCGCCCCGAATTTCAATTTCCAGGCAAGCGACCCGATGTCCTCGGAAGAGAAAGACTCCCTGGGTATCAGCGGTTTCTTCGCCCGTATAGGTCAGCATTATGACAAAATGCTTACACTGGCGGACTACACGAGCGAGAGGCTGGGCTTTTCAAATGAGGAAACCCATCTTCTGAAGCAGAAAATCCGGATTATGGCCGCGGCTAGAGAGTTAGTTTCCGTGATGGAGTTCCAGCCTGTCCAAGTGAAAGGGCAGAATGATTTCTCTGATCCTTTCTTGTACATTTCAATGGCCAAGTTGGATCCTGAGGATTGGACCGCTTTCATCATCAGCAACGAGATATCTTCATTATCCAATTATTATCAGTTCTTGGGTCCGATGAGAGGGATTAGAAATGATACCCAAAAAATGATGGCCGTGGACAGCGCGGTTTTCAAAAAGCCCGGACCTTCCATATTCCTTCAGGCCGCCATCATGAACGGAAGGGGACTCTCGGAGGAAGTCAAGATAAACAAGCAATTGCTCGAGATGTATAAGGCGAAAGGCAATGACCAGGTACTGCCATTTGATTATCATAAAGTCTGGGATGACCGCCTCTCAGCCTTGTCTTCACCCTACCTGAAAGCTCGGTACCAGGCATCCCTTGATGCACTCCTGGCTGAATCGGAGGACCGTTTTGATCTTCCCGCTGGAGAGGCGACGGACATTTTCCGGCGTCTGGTGGATCCCTTCCGCGGAAAGTGGGTTTACGTTGATTTCTGGGACATAGGCTGCGGTCCGTGCAAACAGGGTATCGAGTCTTCGGCCGCCCTAAGGAAAAAGATCGCGGGGATGGACAACCTTGAACTGGTGTTCATCACGGGGGACAGGAGTACACCTCCTCAGATTTACAAGGAATTTGTTGACAAATATTTGGCCGAAGAGACGAGTTATCTCATTCCTGAGGCCGAGAACATCCTCTTAAGTCAACTCTTCAATTTCAACGCTATTCCACATAACGAGCTTGTCGATCCTGACGGGCGCATCGTTTGCGGCAAGAACTTGCCCCGACTTGGGTCGCCTGAGTTCCTGGGGCAACTTGAACTTGCGAAATAGAGAAGCAGATAACAAAAAGAAAATCCCCTCCAGAGCAATCTGGAAGGGATTTTTTGTGGAGGTAGTCGGATTCGAACCGGCGACCCTATGCTTGCAAAGCATATGCTCTACCAGCTGAGCTATACCCCCAAACAAAAAAAGCCGGGCTGGCGTCCGGCTTTTTAAGTAGGCCCTGGCAGAGTTGAACTGCCGACCTCTACATTATCAGTGTAGCGCTCTAACCAACTGAGCTAAGAGCCTGTATAATAATGAAAGATCAGTACAAGGTCTCCAAGAAACCTTGTTACAACTCCAGAGCGTCATGCTGTCGGAACCTCGCTCCAAAAAGGAGGTGTTCCAGCCACACCTTCCGGTACGGCTACCTTGTTACGACTTAGCCCCAGTTACCACTTTCGCCTTAGGCCGCTCCTCTCGGTCACGGACTTCAGGCGCCCGCGGCTTCCATGGCTTGACGGGCGGTGTGTACAAGGCCCGGGAACGTATTCACCGCGCCATGGCTGATGCGCGATT
>ONUG01000161.1 GCA_900320965.1 uncultured Bacteroidales bacterium
ATGAAACGCATTGTCCCTGAGTACATCAGCAACCATTCGGCGTTCTCTGTACTGGACAAGTGATTTATGAGATTTAGAGCTAAATCCCTTTACATACTGGTTCTTACGTTCTTGTGCCTCGCCGCTGGCTGTGCCAGGGACGATGAGTACGATCTGGATAAGATTGACAAGGAACTGACCCTTTTCGAGGACGAGTTTGCCATTCCACTTGGCAATCTCGGCCCCATCACATTTCGGGACTTGATCGGCGACATCATTGGGCAGTTGATGGATGTCGATGATGAGGGGAATCTATGGTTTAAGACTGATCGGGACATCTACACTGTCAGCGCCTTTGAGATCGCCTCCAAGATGGAGAATCCTGACACTTGCCGTACATGGCGTCCTGCCGACCAGCAGGTCAGCGTCTCCTTTATCGGTTCCATACTCCGTTACGTTGGAGTCAAATGCTTGAATCAGAGGCTGGTGGTTTATCTTGAGAATCCTTTGAAGAGGGCAGTCGACATCGACACTGATGTTAAAGTCAGCTACCTTGACGAGGACTTCGATGAGGCCGAGGTGGCCGCTTCCCACATCTCAAGCACCGCTTGGTCCCTGTCCGAGACTGAGATCGCCGAGATCGCGATCACCGACGACATCTTGTACGGAATAGACAAGATCAGCCTTGAGAACATCTCCTTCGGATTCCCCGAGGAATGGACCAAATATATTCCTGAGAACGCGAATTCCCACTTTACTTTCAGGCTAGAGTACGAATGCAATATCGCTTTCGCAGGCTCTTTCCATCTGACTCAGGCGTTCAACTTGAAGAAGGTTAAGCTTGGTCTCGGAGAGTTCAAAGTCAAGGAATGTGACATCACCGCCGACATCGAGAACTCTTTCCCTGTCGATCTGACACTCAACAGTTTGCAAGTCTACACAGACTCTCTCCGGACCCAGGTGGACGAGAACATCGTCATCGAGCAGAACATCCATGTCGCTCCTGGCTACAGGGTCGACCCTTCGCGCACTCCAGTTGTCTTCCATGTCAAGGCGTTGGAGGGTACTATTCCGGACATCACAGGACTCAGGCTCGATGTTACCTTTAAGGTTCCTGACGAGTCCATGATCGATCCTATCCACATGGATCAGGGGATTTCTTTGAAGAACATTTCCGCTAAAGTCACAGGCGGTGTGACCATCAATCTGAATAAAGGCAAAGACGAGGATGAAGATGCGGAATAGATTGAATATTAAGCTCTTGGTTGTAGCCTTCTCCCTCATGGTCGGCTTTTCTGGTGGGATCTTCGCCCAGACGGCTCGGGAAGGCTTCATGCTGGACGACTCCCGCTATGGCTACAAGTTCAATCCGGCGATGTCGGATTTCAAGGACTTCATCGGTCTTGTCAGGGCGTCTGAGAATGTGGTGACCAATGTAGGCGCCGGGGCTTTCCTGTACCCGTCGCCGAACGGGAAAGTCGTCACGGCTCTCCACTCATCCATCCCTGCGGAGACCTTTCTAGGTAAGCTCAGCGCCAATAACTACGTCTTCGCGAATCTCGAGGTAGGACTCTTCTCCTACGGATTCAACCGCTGGAATGCCTTCCACACGATCGAATACAACATCCGTGGCAAGGCGATGGCCTCTGTCCCCAAGACTATCTTCGAGATGGCCAAAAAGGGGACATCTGGTTCGCCTTACGATTTCAGCCCTATTCAGGCTCAGGCGTTCATTTTCAGTGAGTTGGCTTATGGATATACTCGCAAGGTCACCAATTGGCTCACTCTTGGCGGGCGTCTGAAATTCCTTGACGGCCACATCGGAGCCAATCTCGATGTCTCAAGGTTTGACATGACGATGAACCGGACCGCCAGGCTTTCCCGCTCTCTGAGCAGGGCGATCAGGATATGCTCTGTCCCGACCTGCATGGTCCCCAGACGCATGGCTTCCTGCGCGCTGCCGCCCAGGAGGCGGCGTCGCTGCCGATCTCGGTGTGGTCATCAAGCCTATTCCCGATCTTACATTGTCTCTTTCCGTTCTCGACCTCGGCGGAATCTGGTGGAAATTCAAGAATGCCGGGTCGACTGAGGGGACCCAGGAGTTTACTGGTCTGACTGTCGAATATTCCCAGCTCAACGGGCAGGACATCGTCAAAGCGGTCAACGACAAACTCGATGAGTTCTACAACTCCATGGAGTTTAAGCGTGCTGATAACCGCAAGGTGTTCAATGCCTTACCCTTCCAGGCTAACTTCGGTGTCAAGTATGTTTTGCCTTTCTACCGGAAGATGACGGTGGGAGTTCTCGGACTTGTCTCCAGGCAGGATCCGATGCGTTACTGGGACGCGCGTCTGGGAGTTACCGAGCGTTTCAACGACTGGCTTGAGGTCACAGCAAATGTCGGGCATGACTCCTTCGGAATGGTCTATGGTCTTGCCGGAGCGATCCGTGTCGAGAGGTTCCACATCAGTGTCGGACTGAGGGATAATCGTGCCCGCATCCTTCCCGACACCTTCGTCCCGATCAAGCCTTCCGGGCATTCGGCCAGTATCGGGCTGACTTACGACATCTAGACATGTGGCCTTTCTCGAGTAGACAATCTCTTTTTTCTATTGGAATATTCAATGGCTTTACCGATTGCCATTCCCACATCCTTCCCGGAGTGGACGATGGCGTGAAGCACATTGAGGAATCGCTTGAGATCCTCCAGCGTTATGAGGAGATGGGCATCCGTTCTGTCTGGCTGACTCCTCACATAATGGAAGACATACCGAACACGACCGATGGGCTTCGGGCTAGGTTTGATGTTCTTCGTTCAGCTTACAAGGGACCTGTCGAGCTTCATCTCGGGGCTGAGAATATGATTGACAATCTGTTTGAGAACAGGCTGAAAACCAACGACTTCCTTCCTATGGGACCTAAGGGGGATCATCTTCTTGTGGAGACATCGTATTTTACTCCGCCGTACGGGTTCCATGAGATTCTGGAAAGTGTCAAAGAAGCTGGATATTTCCCTGTGCTGGCCCATCCTGAGCGGTATGTCTACATGTCCCCGGAAGATTACGAGCATCTGAAAGGAATGGGTATCTTATTCCAGCTCAATCTGTTCTCTCTTGCCGGTTACTACGGTTCTTCTGTCCGTAGGGTCGCTGAGAGTCTTTTGAAAAAGGGGTTCTATGATTTCGCCGGCACTGACATTCACACGATCTCAATGCTGGGCCGTTGGCTCCACCATCCCATCTCCCCGAAGCGTCTTCCCGCTTTTCCCAGTCTTTAAAGCTGCTTATTGAGACGCCTGACAATCCTGTCGACATCTGAAGCCAGCACCGAGCCTTTCAGCGCTACGGTGGACTGACCGTAGAGGATGATGACAAGGTTCGAGACATGTTTCCCATCCTCTGAGACCTCTCCGAAAGCCTCATCAAAAGCGAACCCTCCTTCGGCGTCGCGTTTAACCAGATTCTCTTCTGGAAGGAATCGGGTGATTTCCTCTTCGATTCTCTCTTTTAATTCCGGTCGGCTGTCTCCATAGTCGAGCATGTACACGACGTCGACTTTCTTGAACGCCTTGGCCACTTTCCTGGTCCAAGCGCTTCCGGCACGTCCCACAGTCCTTCCCATAGTCATCGCGACACGTCCTAGTTTCATTAAAGAGACGTTCCCTTTGCCGTCGAAGGACTCCATGAGAATGATGATGTTCCCGAAGCCTTCTTTATAATCCTGCGCCTGGGCTCTTAGTTCGGGCGAAACGCAGAGACCCAGGGCAAGGAAGGGTAAAATACTTATAATAAGTCTTTTAAGCATCAAAAAACCTATTTGAACAAGTCTTTTCCGACTGTGGACACAGCATCCTCCACCTCTTCTCTTTTCATTAGGCCGTCAATTCCGATGAACATGCTTTCCCCACCGTCGAAGACAGTGAGCAGCAGGCTTTTAAGGATGTCTTTATCTCCAAGGGAAAGAATATTGATTCTCTGACCCTTTTCCTTTACCTCCATCAGAGTCTCATACTTGTTGGCTCCAACCACTTTAAAGATGTCTTTGGAAATCTTTTCGGCAAGATCCTTATCCTCTGTCTGGAGCATGTAGAATCCTGTCATGGATTTGATCATAGGGGCCAGATCTAGGTCATTGTCCTCGATCCTGACTTCGGGAAGTTTTCCGATCATCTTGAACATGGCGGGTGAGATGTAGACGGCAGTCACTCGCTCGTCGTCCGAGTACTTTTGATAAAGTGATTTATAATTCTGGGCCGATGCGGTCAAAGCCGCCAGGGCGATCATTATAGTTAGTAGAGCGCGTTTCATTTTGATATATTATTCATTTGGTTATTAACTATTTCCGTAAAAGATATCAGTGCTTTCTCAACTTCGGCATAGGCTAGGGCAGGGTCGTCGAAAGTGTCTTTAAGAGGAGTCGGCCTGAGCGACAGCGCGATTGAGGCGACGAGGATCAGAGATGCGGCGATTCCGGCGAGCCAAATGAACCGCCCGCGTGGGACCCTTTCCTCATTGACGGAGGATAGGATCTTCTCCTCGAGCCCTTCTGGAACCTCGACTGATCCGTCGAGAGAGATCCGCTCAAGATCCTCCATTGTCAATTTCTCAATTTCATCTATTGTCTTCATCGCTTGTCATTCTTTTAAGTTTCTTTCTCGCCTCACTCAATTTTACTCTCACATTGATTTCCGAAAGTCCTGTACGAAGCGCTATTTCCGAATAAGGCATATTCTCGAAAATTCTCATTTCCAGCACTTTCCGCTGTTTCTCCGGAAGCCTGGCCATACAATCCCTTATCCTCTTGAGATTCTCCCGGTTGATCAGTCCCTCGTCCAAAGTCTCGTCCGGGGCTGTTACAGAAGCCATTAGCTCCGGATCAGGATGGACGGTCCGAGACCGTGAAGCGCTGCGAACCCTGTCAAGGCAGAGGTTTTTTATCATGGTCAGCCCTAGAGCCAGCGGATTATTGACGGCTCCGAGAAAGTCCCTTTTTCTCCAAAGTTTCACGAAAAGGTCCTGGACCGCATCCTGCGCCTCCGCCTCAGACTCCAGGATGTAGTAAGCCACCCTGTAGAACCTCTCGGACAGAGGTAACCAGACCCTATTGAACTCCTCGGAACTCATCTGTCTATCTGTTGTGTGTCTCCAAGAATCCGGCCACGTCCTTAGTCTTGATAAGACCACTTACGCAGATCAGGGCTCCACTGCCTGGAGCATTGATTATCAAGTTCTTGATGTCTCCGCCGTCATCGGTAGGGACCGCGAAAATCTGGACTTTCTCTTTTCCGTCTTTTGCCTCGAGGAGTAGGAAATCCTTTTTCAGGACTTTGGAAAGTCTCGACTCAAAGTCCCGTTTGACACTGGCCTCACAGTCTTCGTAGCTGGCGATTGAGACCTGCTTGACATCCCGCATCAGATCCAGAATCTCATGTGCGTCTTTGTCGCCACTCTGCCGCATCGCGGCTTTCACGACAGAAAGACCGAATCTGCCCAGGTTAATCAACTGGAAATCAGTGTTGCTGGAATATTCTTTCATCAGCATGGTGACCCGCTTGCCGTGGTCGATGGCGGCTGCTTGGACCGGAGCGATCAGGCCAACTAAAGTGAGCAGCGCGATAATGGTTATGAATGTCTTTTTCATCTTACGCGAATATACTTTTTTCCGCAATTCGATAATATAGACGAAAAACCAAAAGAAATGTTATGCCCAAGCAAACATAAAGATTCCAAAACATTATTATTTCGTCTGAAATAATTCGGAGAGATACCCCCTTAGTCGTTTTTGCTTCAGTATTTCTATTATTAAATTGCGATTCGTTCTGCTGCTTTTTAACTGTAAACAATTATTTACTATGAATAGGAATAACTTCAATGACCCTTATGAGGGTAAAAGGGGATGCTACCATTTCTCATCATCACATCAAGAGACTCGGCTGATATTTCGCTCTAGACGCGATTTCATTTTCGGTGTGAACACGCTGGCACTATTACTGCCGGGCTCAGAAGTCCAGATTGTCGCTTACTGCTTGATGGACAATCATATACATATTCTGCTTATTGGTGAATATCAAAAGTGCTTAAAATACTACGACAGGGTTGTTCATCGTATCGCGATGATGATCGGGAAAGAATATGGTATCAAGGGGATACTGAAGGTGAATGAAGTGGAGATTGTTCCGGTCATGAATGATTCGCAACTGAAAGACGAGATCTGTTATATTCACCGCAACCCGTATAAAGCCAGGATAGCTTCACCAGTCTGCTATCCATGGAGTTCAGCCGATGTGTATTTCTCATTGTGGAAACCGGAAGGGAAAAGGATCAGTGAGATGTCTGTTTCCGACGCGAAAAAACTTTTCAGGACCCATGAAAATATTCCTGACTGGTACGAGCATCAAGATGGGAAGATCACAAACTCTTCATTTGTGTCCAGCAATAAGGCAATGGAAAAGTTCATCAGCAGTGTCGAATACTTTGACATTCTCCGCCGGTACACGCTGGAATCAGAGGTCGAGGAATCACATGGTATTCATGAATATGTCACATTTAGTGATGCGGAACTCCAAGAGCGGATCAAGCACATCTGTGTCAATGAGTTCCATGCTGACTCGCACCGGGCTTTGGGCAGAAAAGATTTGCTTCGGCTTGTCAGGATTGTGTCCGCACGTTACGGCGCCCGTCCGGCGCAATTGGCCCGCCTGACAG
>ONUG01000179.1 GCA_900320965.1 uncultured Bacteroidales bacterium
CATCGGAGGTGTCGTGACGGACTTCCCCACCCGCCCCGCCTCAGAGGGTGAGATCAATCCCAATGGTGGTGTCATCGTGACCCGTGTGGAAGAACTACATTATTCCAATTGTCTTCTTATAGGGACTACTGGTGAGGACAAATCTTATGAAGACCAAATCCTTCAGGCCTACAAGGAATTCCGTCTGGAGACCTTGGGTGTGGAGCAGTCTGCCTGGCGGTACGGCTTCATCAAAGACATCAACCGTAAGCAACTGAGCCCTGTACGGAGGACCTTGCGCCTGGTGGAACTCTTTGCCGTGCTGGCGGTATTGATCTCCCTGCTTGGTCTGCTGGCCATGAGCACCTACTTTGCGGGTGAGAATACCAAGCAGATCGCGGTGCGGAAAGTCTTTGGCAGCGATGTCTCCAACGAGACATGGCGGACGGTCCGAAGCTACATGGTGCTGGTGGGAGTGGCTTGCCTTGTCGGCATACCGCTGGCCATCTGGGCCTCAAGGCTTTATCTGCAGCGGTTCGCCTACCGGATTGAGGGTTACGGCTGGGTGTTCATAGTGGCCGTTATCATCTCTCTGGCCATCGCGTTCGCGACCGTCCTCTGGCAGACCCTCCAGGCGGCACGGACCAACCCCGCCACGGAACTAAAAAAAGAATAGATATGAGAAGTTACCTGAAATTCCTGTCACGGAACAAATTGTATACAGCCATCGAAGCGGTGGGGCTCATAGTGAGCCTCGCCTTCGTGGTTATTATCGCCTGCTACACATGGCAGCAGTTCGCCATCACGAGGGAAGCTCCTGATTATAAGAGGATTTGCGCACTGTCCGGAGCGGGAGATAAATACCTTTCCGCTTATCCAGGACAACTGTCGATGGTTCAGGACAGGATCCCTGAGTTTGAGAAGGGAGGAAGGATAAGTTTATATGGCACCAATGTCTATTTTAATGGCAATAAGATTCCAGGCTATCTGGACATCAACGATGTGGATCCGGAGATCTTCGAGTTCCTTCCCCAGGAGTTCATCTCAGGATCGGAAGAGGTGCTGAAAGACAGGAACCAAGTTATTCTTGAAGAATCTTTCGCGCGGAAACTGTCTCCGGACATGGATCCGGTCGGTAAGACCATCATACTCAGGAAAGACACCTGTGTGATAGGAGGTATTGTCAAAATCTCCGAGAACTCAATCTTAAAAAAAGGGGACATCTATCGAGGCTTCGGTGACAAAGATGCTCCAAGCACTTTGCCGATTATCATTCCTGTTGACCTTGTGCTTGTCCAGTTTAGAGAAGGGACTGACTTACAGGCAGTAAGACCCCTTATCGATACTCTGTTCCGTAAGGAATTCGCTGATTCATTTTACAAGATAAACAAACCCGAACGTAGTTTGACGGTCCCCTTCAAGGAGTTATATTTCTCGGAATTCACGAGCAACTCCCTGAAGAAAGGCAATCCGACACTTGTCTATGTGTTGATGGCGGTCGGGGTCCTGCTTTTGGTCTCAGCCCTATTCAACTACATCAACCTAAGCGTCGCCCTTGCCGGAAAGAGAGCCAAGGAGATGGCCATCAGATCAACCCTCGGAGAGTCTAAAGGCAAGGTGTTGTGGAGATATGTTTCTGAAGCTATCCTGTTCGTGGCCGTCTGTCTCGCCCTCGCCATGGCCCTGGCCAAAGCTATGGAACCCACATTTAACAAGTACTTAGCCGGGGACATTGGGCTTAAAGTGGCGTTCTCGCCTTGGTATCTTGCCGTTTACGCCTTGCTGGCTATCCTGATCGGGCTGATCTCCGGACTGATCCCGGCATGGATGACACTGAAGCACGATCCAGTCTCCATCATAAAAGGCGAGCAGCGTCGTCAGACAAAATCGGTGTTCTCGAAAATATTCATAATCATCCAGAATGTCATCACGGTGGTGCTAATCTCCATGGCTCTCGTGATGGAGTTGCAGTACAACCACCTTGTGAATATGCCTATAGGGGCTAACGTGGATGATCTATATTACCTCTCCAGCGGTACCGTGGGAATGGATGCCTTGGCCGCCAAACCCTACGTGAACAGGATTGGCCGGGCCGAAGGATACCCCGGTAACGGTAATATGAGCGTTGGAACAACCGTTGAGGGGAAGAAAGTCGATGTCAGAATACTGCGATGTGACGAGGCTGCTTTCGAAATGTTCGGTTTTGAAGTTCTGAAGGACTTCAACCTTCCTCAAAAGAATGGTTTATGGCTTACCGAGACAGCGGCGAATGTGTTCTCTTTTGACGAGAATAATCCTGCTTCGCCCAACTTTGTGAAACAAATCTGGGGCGAGATGGAAATTGCCGGAGTTATTAAGGATTTCGCCCTTAAAGGCCCCTCGGAAATAGCTGGTAACCAAGTCGGTATGGTCTCTGTCCAAGACATGGAAGGTAGCGGGACTTCTGTTGTGCTCGAGCTTAACCGGTTCGATCGGGACATCAGAGCCGAACTAAAGGAGATCGGCCGCCAGGAGAGCCTTAGGATCACGGGAGACGAGGATTATGGCGAGAAGATTTTCGGGTATATCCCTGAACTGATCGAGAAAACTCTTGAGAAGACCCGGAACTTCATCAGCATGATAGAGTTGTTCATGCTGCTTGCGGCTCTGATCTCGCTCCTGGGACTGGTGGCTATGAGCGCCTACTATGCCGGGATGCAGACAAAGGACATCGCCGTGCGCAAGGTCTTTGGCGGAACGATCGCCTCGGAGACCCGAAGGTCCGTCTCTGAATACCTGATCCTTGTCGGTGTCGCTATCCTGATCGGGGTTCCGGTCGCGATATTCCTCTCCGAGCGTTACTTAAGGCAGTTCTATTACAGGATTGATGGTTACGGCTGGGTGTTCGTGGTCGGTGCCGTGATCGCCTTGGTGATCTCGTTCCTCGCCGTCCTCTGGCAAACCCTCCGAGCCGCCCGGACCAACCCGGCCACGGAACTTAAAAAGGAGTAGATCCTTCGCTTCGCTCAGGATGACGCATTATTTGAAACCAATACGGGGCCTTGGCTCGTTCTTCTTCTCCTCAATCCTTGCGGAGAGCTCGCCTATTGCCATGTATAGGTTGTCAATGTCGTGTCTCACATCTTCTGAAAGATCATTCAGGGCCTCCAAGTTATCCTCCTGCTCTTGTTTTAGCAGATCGACCTTTGCCTTGAGTTCTTCAAGTTTCAAAGAGACAGAAGAAGCCGCAAGTAAATATTCCCGGACCTGGACGAATGCTCGCATAATGGCGATGTTGGCCTGTATGGCTGTTTCGCTGCGTAAAACAGAAGACAACATGGCGACACCTTGTTCTGTGAATACAAAAGGTTTGTATTTCACATTAGATCCCCTTCCGGGATTATCCAAGGTCACAAATTGTGATCTTGAAGAATTCACTAGAGATTTGGTTTCTTCAAGAGTCAACTCAAACATAAAGTCTGACGGGAAACGAGAGATATTCCTTCTAACAGCTTGTTTAAGTGCTCGTGTCTCCACTTGGTATAACCTTGCCAGATCGAAGTCCAGCATCACCTTCTTGTAATATGAAAAGCTACCTTAAATTCCTGTCCCGGAACAAACTCTACACGGCCATCGAGTTCGTCGGACTGGCTGTGAGCCTCGCGTTTGTGATAATCATCGGGTCATACGTGTGGCAACAATTCGCCGTCACACGGGAAAACCCCAACAGGGAGAATATTTACCTCCCAGGGATGCCTGGCTGTCCGGGGCTCACATACGCATTCCCGGATGTCATTACAGAAATACCTGAAATAGAGGTGGTTTCCCGGTATTGCGACGTCGCTCCAACCTATGGGAAGAATGAAGTGTTATGGGGAGGGGCCGTTGATCGTCAATTCTTCGATTTGTTCCCCAACTATCGATTTGTGGAAGGAAGCCCCGATGTGCTGTCCTCTCCTTCGAATATCATTGTGACGGAATCCTTCGCCAGGAAAAAGGATCTTTCGCTCGGGGACAGACTGGATCTTAATGGAGAGGAATATACCGTCGCGGCCATTGTCGAGGACTCCCATGGAACGGTCATGAAGGTGAACGAGGCTTTTCTTTCTGTCGAGAATTACAAGGACCATTGGGAGCCTTTTGATAATTTCGGAAGTACTGTCTGTTTC
>ONUG01000121.1 GCA_900320965.1 uncultured Bacteroidales bacterium
TTTTTTAATATATTCGCGGAAACGAACTTTTTTTGAGTATGGATTCTGTTCATCTAAAATACCTCGCCGTGACTCCGGTTGACCTGCAATGGGGCGCCGCGGTGAACTCCGTAGGCCTCCAACAGATCGCACCTGGCACTGACTATCCACCTCGCAACCATCCCTCGAGGTACATCTTCAACGTTGAGAACGGAAGAATCCTGCACGAGTACCAACTCCTATATATAACAGAAGGAAGAGGCAAGTTCTATTGCGAGACCCTCGGTAGAAAAAAAGCCATTCCAGTTACCAGCGGAACGATGTTTCTCCTTTTCCCCGGAGAGTGGCACTCTTATCATCCCGATCCCCAGACCGGGTGGAAGGAATATTGGATAGGATTCAACGGGGATTTTGCCAGCAATCTTATCAACAAAAAGTTCATCTCCAAGGACAAGCCCATTTTCAAGGTCAACATCCACGAGGACATAGTCGCCCTATATGATGAGGCTATCACTGTCGCGACTGAGCAGGAATCCGGCTTCCAACAGCTTCTGGGAGGGATTGTGGCCCGGCTTATCAGCCTGGCGTATTTCTATGACAAGAACCACCCTTACCAGAATTCCGACACAGCCAACAAGATCGGCCAGGCGAAGGTGATGATCCAGGAGAGTTACATGGACATCTCCCCGGAGGAGATTGCCTCAAGGCTTTGCCTGAGCTATTCCTCATTCAGAAAGACCTTCAAGGAATACACAGGGTTCTCCCCCGCCCGCTACATCAACGAGGTCCGCATGAGCAAGGCCAAGGAGCTTTTGACCAACACATCAATGAGCATCAAGGAAGTCGCGTTCCATGTCGGGTACAACAACCACGACTATTTCTTCACGGCCTTCCGCCATGTCACCGGCCGCACGCCTGCTGAGTACAGGGCTATGACCCAGGGAACGTCCCTGTAGTTATCTTCTCCCGAAGAGAAGGTCCATGTCTTTCTCCAAAGCAGGCTCAGCGACAGCCTCCGGGACAAATTTCCAAGATCCAATCCGAGCCGGGTCTGAGATGAGGACCGGATCGATTGCGTTATTCTTTTTGAGGTATTCATAAAGGATCTCCCGGATCTCAGGGTAGGTCGCCTCAACTCGTTCCTCTATCTTTCCGGTGTCCACTCCGGCCTTGGCCATAAGGCCTCCGCCACCACTTGCCCGATAGGATGTGGCCGCGACTTTGTACGTGCGTCCCAGATCGAAAGGATCGCCTCCTGCCATGGACTCTATATTGATTCTGGAGCCATACGGCTTAGTGACATCCACAGTGTAGACAAGCCCGCCCGCGGAGTCGAAGTTGTAAGACCTGTTTACGAACGACCAAGACTTCTGGCCGTTCCTGGGATCATCCCTCGAATCTATCTTCAAGACATGGGCGGCACCGGGGTAAGTGTTGATCCAGCCGTCATAGGAAGCCTCGAGATAGTCCTTAATCTCCTTTCCGGTCATATTAATGACATAGAGCTGGTTCTCAAACGGATAGATCGTGAAGAGATCATTGTAGATTATGTCTCCGGACTTGACAGTCCCATTGAAAGTCAGCGGAGCAGCAAGCGAGATTTCAGCCGGGGAGCAAGACAACGAAAGGGTGTGGATAAGGTTCAGGTACGGGCACATGCCCTTGTAAGCGTCCCTTGTGACCAGATCTGTCTTCAATTCACCGACTTTCTTTGTGGTGAAAGCCTTGACGGCGAGATAATCATCACGGAAAACCTTGGCCATTTCCTGATCCTTCTTCCTGGCGTCGACCGGAATAAGGTCAGCCTGAAGCTTTTTGTCCGTCACTTTGCCTTTTTTAACGGTAAAAGTGATGTTCCCGTGCCCGACATAACGGCTGTGACTTCCAGAGTTGATAAGGCAGAGAGTATCGCTCGTAACCACTTTCGGCCTATGGTCATGGGAGCAGACCAGGAAGTCAACCCCATGGATAGATTTCATAAGGTCCAGTCCCTGGCTCTCGAGCTGGGATCCGTCACCCGAGCCAGTCGCTGAATGGACGGCCACAATGACGATATGCGGTTTTTCCTTCTGGATGACAGCCTCGACATCCTTCCGCACGAGAGGAACAAGATTCTCAAACGTCATTCCGCTCCACAATCTCTCGGGAAGCCATCCGGCAATATTAGCGTTGTCGTAGCCCAGGATGGCGATCTTGAGCCCTTGGCGCTTTAGCATGGTAAGGTAAGGGAAGTATCTCTGTCCGTTATCATTACGGAAGGCATTACCAGCCAGAAGCGGGATATTCAGTGCCTTGAGGTCCCTCGCCAGCCGGTCATAGACGGGATGCCCGGCCTCTATGTCGTGATTTCCCAGCACGACCGCATCGTAACCCATGTATTTCGCCATGCGAGGGTACACGTGTGGAGTTATGGTGTCCACATAATTATAATAATAAGCGGCGTTATCCCCCTGGACGATGTCTCCGGCGTCAACAAGAATGACATTTTCCGCACCCTGTGCGGCACGGACACTGTCAATCACGTATTTAACTGAATATAAAGACTTCTTGACATTACCTCCAACATAAGTGGAATCAAAGAAGGTTCCATGGACATCGTTGGTGGTGAGGAGTGTCAGCGAATAAGTGCCATCTTTGGGTCCCATGCAAGAAGAGACCATAACGGCGGCTATGCAGAATGCGATGAATATGTTTCTCATAACGCGAAAATAGTATTTTTTCGTAATTTAGCGCCCATGGAACAAATCAAACTTCAAACACCTGTCCAGATTGGCAGAAGCCGCGTTGAGGTCTCGCTCAGGGACAGTGTCGTGTCGCTTGGGAGCTGTTTCGCCGACAATATCGGGGAAAAGATGGCCGGACTTGGATTCGACATCCTAGCGAACCCGTTCGGCACCCTCTACAACCCTGTCTCTGTCTGCAACTCCGCGGCCAGGCTCGCGTCCGGAGTCCCTTTCACCACCAGGGAATGTGTCCAGATGGGAGCCGGATCCGGCAGGATCTGCTCTTTCAGCCACCACACGACATTCTCCCGTCCGACCGCCGAAGAGTTCCTGTCAGTCGCGAACCGAGCTCTCGAAGAGGCTTCGGCAAGGTGGAAAGCCTCTTCCAAAGTCATCGTCACCCTCGGCACGGCATGGTGTTTCGAGCATATCGCCTCAGGAGAGATTGTCTCTAACTGCCTTAAAAGGGACGCCAAGGAATTCTCACGCCGACGGCTCTCCGTCTCCGAGGTCTCCGCTTTATTGGGCAATATGGTCACTCGGTTCCCTGACAAAAGCTTCATTTTCACGGTCTCCCCTATCCGTCACCTCAAAGACGGAGCACATGGGAACCAACTCAGTAAAAGCGTCTTGCTTCTCGCGATAGAAGAGACGACCGGCAGATTTCCGGAGAAAACCGACTACTTCCCTGCTTACGAGATATTCATGGACGAGCTGCGGGACTACCGTTTTTACGCCCCTGACATGGTCCATCCCAGCGCCCAGGCGGTTGATTACATCTGGAGCCGGTTTGTGGGATGGGCAGTTCCCGAGAGTGAGAGCGCGGAGATCGAGGAAAGGAGAAAGAAGTTGGCCGCCTCGATCCACCGTCCCTTGTTCGGGGAATGATGGGTTTGTCAGCGACATTTCGTATATTCGCGATCTTGGATACAGAATAGATAGCACATTATGTTCGAGAACTTACAGGAAAGGCTTGAGAGATCCTTCAAGATTCTGAAGGGTGAAGGCCGGATCACCGAGATAAATGTAGCGGAGACCCTCAAGGACATCCGCAGGGCACTTCTTGACGCTGACGTCAGCTACAAGGTGGCCAAAGAGTTCTGCGACCGGGTCAAGGTCAAGGCGATGGGTCAGAACGTCCTGACCGCCGTCAAGCCGCAGCAGATGATGGTCAAGATCGTCCACGACGAGCTCGCCGAATTCATGGGCAGCCAATCGATGGACATCAACATCAAGGGCAATCCCGGTGTGGTCCTGGTGGCTGGTCTGAACGGATCCGGAAAGACCACATTCTCAGCCAAACTGGCCAACAACATCAAGAGCAAGAGAGGAATGAAGGTCCTCCTGGCCGCATGCGACACCTTCCGTCCCGCCGCCATCGACCAGTTGAAGGTCCTTGGTGAGCAAGTCGGGGTCGAAGTCTACAGCGAAGACGGTGAGAAAGATCCGATAAAGATCGCTAAAGGAGCCATCTCCAAGGCCAAATCCGAAGGTTACCCGGTTGTCATAATAGACACCGCCGGACGCCTTGCCGTCGACCAGGAACTGATGGATGAGATCTCAGCCCTGCACAAGGCTGTCCAGCCGACAGAATCCCTGTTTGTCGTGGACGCCATGACCGGCCAGGACGCTGTCGAGACCGCAAAGGTCTTTAACGAAAGACTTGATTTTGACGGAGTTGTCCTCACAAAGATGGACGGTGACACCAGAGGCGGTGCAGCCCTCTCCATCAAATATGTGACAGGAAAGCCGATCAAGTTCATCTCCTCCGGAGAGAAGATGGACGCCATGGATGTCTTCCACCCGAACCGTATCGCGGACAGGATCCTCGGAATGGGAGATGTTGTCTCCCTCGTCGAGAAAGCCCAGGAGCAGTTTGATGAGAAGCAGGCCCGCGAGACTCGTAAGAAACTCGCCAAGAACCAGTTTGGACTGATGGACTTCTACAATCAGATCCAGCAGGTCAAGAAGATGGGTAACATCAAAGACCTGGCGGGGATGATCCCCGGTGTGGGTAAGATGATAAAAGATGTCGACTTTGACGACGAGACAGCTTTCAAAGGAATCGAGGCGATCATCATGTCAATGACCCCGGCCGAAAGAGACAACCCGGAGATAATTAACGGCAGCCGCCGCAAGAGAATAGCCGACGGCAGCGGCACTAATGTCGTTGAGGTCAATAAGCTTCTGAAGCAGTTCGAGGCCACCCGCAAGATGATGAAGGGGGCCTTGACAGGCAATCTCGCCCAAAGGATGAGAGGGTTCAGGAGATAAACCTAGTCTACACTCGCGAAATAATCCTTCCTTCTGGGAGCTTCAGCGACCCTGTCCGAATAGACGGACGGGGCAATGGGACGCATGTTGTAATGCGAAGCCATGACCTGCCCGTAAGCTCCGGCGCTGCGGATGGCGATGCGGTCTCCCCTACGGCTCTTGGCAAGTGAGCGCTCTTTTCCAAAACAGTCAGCAGACTCGCAGACCGGCCCCACGACATCGTACACACGCATCTCCCTCTTGTCTTCATCCTCGTAGTGGGCGGTGACATTCTCTATCTTGTGATAGGCCCCGTAAAGAGCCGGGCGGATCAGGTCGTTCATCCCAGCATCGACCATCAGGAAACGCTTATTCTCTCCCCGCTTGACATACAGCACTTCGGTAATCAAGGAACCGGACTGGGCGACAAGAGAGCGGCCGGGCTCGATGTGGACTTGCTGGTCAGGACGGTGCTTGAGGTGATCGTGGATTGTCCGGAACCAAAGGTCAAAGTCTGGAACCGGATGCCCGTCGGGATCATCATAATCGATTCCAAGGCCGCCGCCAAGATCTATATTCTTGACCACCAGGCCAGTCTGCTCGAAACGCTCAACTATGTTGTTGACCTTCTCACATTCCAGTTTGATCACGCTCTCAACCTCGAGAATCTGTGAACCGATGTGGAATTGCAAGCCGTAAAAGTCGATATAGGGATTGTCTTTGACCATAGCCACCGCTTCATCGAAACTCCTGTCGGAGATTCCGAATTTGTCCTCGTAAAGACCGGTGGTGATGTAGTGGTGGGTGTGCGGGTCAATATTCGGATTAATACGCAAGCTCATCGGCGCCTTGCGGCCAAGCCTTCGAGCGATGTCGCTCACAATCTCAATTTCCTCGAGCGACTCCACGACAAATGCCCCGATCCCGACCTGGAATGCCTGGCAAATCTCCTTGTCGGACTTGGCCACGCCGGCGAAAAAGATCTTTTTAGAATCATACCCGCAGCTGACAGCGAAATCGATCTCATCCCCGCTCACGCAATCAGCGCCGATCCCTCTAGAGCTGATTATGTCGTTGAGGCGGCGGTCAGAGTTCGCCTTGAGTGAGTAATGCACATGGATGCCTGTGCGGGCGGACAATTCAGCGACCTTGTCCACAGTCTTCTGGAAAAGGTCTATATCATAATAATAAAAAGGAGTCGCTACCCTCCTGAAAGAAGCGAAATCGTCAACTTTCAACATGTTCGATAATTATACACAACAATTGCAAAAGTACGGCATTTTTTCTAAATTGCTAAAAGTTTTTTATAACTGAACTATAATTATGCTAGACTACGAAAAACCTCAACTCATCTCAATCAGACTTAGGCTGAAGAAACGGTACCACGAGACAAGGAAAAGAATAGCCGACGCGAGACTCGCCCGTAAGACCCTCAAGATGGTTGAAGGAAGGCTATCCACCTGGGTGGAGAGTGGTAGACACCGACTGACGTACGACTCAATGGACGAGATCCTTGAAGAGTTGGGACTAACCTCGGATGAGCTGTGTTTCTTCTGTTCCACAACCTTCAACAAGAGCTTTTTGACATGGAGAAAGGATCTTCGCATAGAAGATGCGAAACGGACTCTTCTGGACTATCCTGACCTTCCCGCCTACAAAGTAGGACAGATGGTCGGAATAAAGGACAAATCCGACTTCAGGCATCAGTTCAAGGCCGCCACCGGGATGACTCCAGGACAGTGGAGAGAAAAATATTCCTCTAAAAAGTCAAAATAAATTTGCCGAATTGAAAATCATTCGTATATTTGCGGTGTACTATTAAACTAATACACTAAAATTGCAGATATATGATTGAGATCAAAGACCTGGTTTTCAGTTACGGGAAGGAACCCGTCCTGAAAAACATCACGACGACTCTCGAAGAAGGCCGTATCTACGGTCTCCTGGGAGAGAACGGCGTCGGCAAGACCACACTGCTGACCCTGCTCTGCGGCCTCAAGAAGGTCGACCAGGG
>ONUG01000122.1 GCA_900320965.1 uncultured Bacteroidales bacterium
CCAGACACATTCCGGGCCATGGACCTTGGCTGAATGTGTGCGTCATGCCCAGGAGAACAACATTACCCTCAAGCAGTCGGAACTCCAAGTCAAGCAGCAGGAGATCCGACTGGAAACAACCAAAGGTAGCCGCCTGCCGATGGTCAGCGGAAGCGCCAGCGAGAATTTCTCCTTCGGCCGAGGCCTTACCGCCGATAACACTTATTCCAACACTAACACAACCAGCACAGGGCTTTCTCTTGGCACTTCCGTCCCTATCTTCCAAGGTTTGAGGATCAGCAATAGCATCAAAGGAGGGGAGTTGGATCTGAAAGCCGCCACTGCCGATCTCCAAAAAGCAAGGGAGGACATAAGCGTGGCTGTGGCGCAAGCCTATGTCCAGATTCTGTATAACATGGAGCTGCTGGATGTGGCCCTGAACCAGGTAAGAATCGATTCACTTCAGGTGGAGCGCCTTAGCGCGATGTTCGAGAACGGCAAGGCTTCTTCCGCCCAGGTGGCTCAACAAAAGTCCGCGTTAGGACAAAGCCGTCTTTCGGCAACTCAGGCCCGAAACAGTCTCAATCTCTCTCTCCTTGACCTGTCCCAGCTTCTGGAACTACCTGATCCAGAAGGGTTCAGCATTGTCCGTCCAGACGTTCCCATTGATGGGATCCTTCTAGGGAATCCGGAGGACATTTATGCCGAGGCTCTTGACAATAAGCCGGCGATCAAGGCCGAGATGTTCCGCCTTGAATCCACGGAATTTTCCATCAAAAGCGCCAAAGGAGCCTTCCTACCTTCTCTTAGTGCCAGCGGAGGCGTCGGAACCAACTACTACACGATGAGCGCCGCGCCATCGGCAGTGTTCTTCGACCAGATTAAGAATAACTTCAGCCAATACCTTGGTCTTTCGCTTAGTGTGCCGATTTTCAGCGGTTTCCAGAACAGGAACCAGGTCCGTTCAGCGGAACTTGCCAGGACTAATCAGATGCTCCAGTTGGAAAACACGAAGAAAAGTCTTTACAAAGAGATCCAGCAGGCTTACTACAATGCTGTCGCGGCAGCTGAAAAGTACCGTTCCAGCGGTGACGCTCTCGCCAGTGCCAAGGAATCGTTCACTCTGGTTACGGCCAAATACGAGAACGGCAAGGCGAACATCACAGAGTTCAACGAGGCTCGAGACACTTGGCTTCGCTCGGAGTCTGACCTCGCGCGTTCCCGCTATGAATACCTCTACAGCGCCAAGCTCCTTGATTTCTACCGCGGTCGCCCCCTTGCGTTCTGAAAAATCATCATTATATTTGGGAGTTATTCCGAATATTCATTGATGATTATGCGAAACAGATCTATTCTTTTCCCCGCTTTGGCCGTCCTTGCCATCATGGCGTCTTGCGGCCCTAAAACAGTCTCAACCAGGCGAGCGGTCGCCGATGACCAGCCCGATGGCGGCGCTTACACAGAGAAGACAGTCCCCGTCGTGACCAAAGTCGCTCCAGACAGTAAGGTCACCCTTCGTTTCTACAACGACCTTCCCGACGTGGCGTACATCTCAGCCGCTGATTTCCAGTCGATTGTGCTGCCCGGCTCTACGATGGTGGTGACCCACACCGGTGTCGGGGAATACACTCTCGACAACGCCGGAGCCAAGGCTGTCGTGAATGTCAACAAAGACGTTTTCGTGTCCTCTGATTTTGACGCGTTCACGAATATGATGGATCTCCTTCAGCCCGGGATGGCGAATGTCTATTATGACGGCATGCCATTCGTTCGCTACAAGAGCATCAAATACATGCCGGCGGTCTCCACGGTCACTCTGGATTTCGCCAAATATGGAATAGACATCCATGCCGACGGCAAAGGTGCGGTGTATTTTCCCTTCGCCACCCTGGCGGATATGTATTCCGACCTTTTCTATCACCATGCCGGTTTCAATGGTGAGAAAGTAGTCGCCAACACCTCCGTCAACGAAGTAAGCCTTGCGAGGATCGACCCTGACTACAACAAGACCCTTCTGAAGAAAACCACCCGTTCCATTTCTCTTGCCGAATTCACTTACAAGGAGCTCTGTTTCGCCATGGATCATTTCTATGGTTATCCTGGCAGGGTCGTCTTTAACGAGACTCTCAAGACCAAGGGGATGGACAGGACCCTCGAAGAGGATCTTGCTGCGGGAAAGAAGATAAAGAAGCTCCTCAAATCCACTTCTTTAGCCGAATATTTCGTCGGAATGGACGGCCTTAACGCCCTTTACTATGACGGCCACACTTCCATGGGCATCTCTTCTGCCATCGGCCGCGACCGCCAGTCGTACCCTGAGCTTGCGGCCCAGATCACCAAGGTCCAGGAAGACAATCCGGAAGTCCTTAAGGCTGTCAGGGGAGGACGTTCCTCTATGCTCGGCCGTTCCTTTGATGTCATGGCCATTCGCCAGCAGCGTCCCGAGGCCTACGGCACTTCCGACACCTACATTAAGAGAGGCAACACCGCCGTCTGCGTGTTCAACTCATTCAACACCAGGGCTGAGGATGCCTGGAACGCTTACTACGCCGGCAAGGGTCCCAAGCCTAACATCGAAGACAATAAGGGAGACTCCATGGTGATTTTCCTGGATGCCCTCAACAAGGCCGAGGCAGACCCTGAGGTTGAGAATTTCATCGTCGACATCACCTCCAACGGTGGTGGTTCAGCGGACATCGTCATGGCGATGACTTCGCTTATCATGGACAAGAGTTATCTCTCTTACGACAATCCATTGACGGGGCAGAGGTCTATTGTCGAATATGAGGTTGACCGTAATTTCGACGGAGTTTTCGACAAGAAGGACAAGAAGGTCCACTATGACCTCAACTTCGGAGTCCTTACATCACAGGTCTCATTCTCTTGCGGAAACCTCTTCCCTTCAATGCTTAAGGATGCTGGAATCCCTGTGATTGGAGAGACTTCCGGTGGCGGAAGCTGCGCTATCCAGGCCATGTGTACAGCCGACGGTTTCTGCTTCCAGATCTCCTCGTTCAGGTCCAGACTCAACACTCTCGCTGGCGAGAACATTGATGCCGGCGTGCCACCTACTATTCCGATCAAGAATGACGATAAGGTTGAGATCGAAGGCCCCAATGGGACAGTCATGAATGTCAAGAACTACTCTGATTTTTATGACATAGAGGAAGTCGGGAAGCTTATTCAGAAAGGATTAAAGAAGTAATAATGAGGAAGTTCTTTGTGATCGCAGCCTTTTTAGGCTGCGCTTTTTCCGCCTGGGCGCAGGACGATGAATATTCAAGGGATGAGTGTACCAGCCTGGTGGTTGGGCGTCTCGCTTCCGCAGATGGATCTGTCATAACATCCCACACCTGCGACGGCGTCTCTCGCACATGGATAACCGTCGAGCCAGCTGCGGATTATGGGCGGAAGGCCATGATGGACATCTACAAGAATACCCGTAAGAATGCTTTCAAAGGCGACACTACCGGAGTACGCTATGTTGGCCAGATTCCTCAGGCCCGCCACACTTTCGCTTATCTCAACACCGCTTACCCTTGTTTGAACGAGAAGCAAGTCGCCATGGGTGAGACCACGTTCACAGGCCCGGATACCCTTCGTAACGGCAGCTCGATGTTCCTGATTGAGGAACTTCAGAGGATCGCTCTCCAGCGTTGCGACAATGCCCGGGATGCCGTCAGGATGATGGGTGAGCTTGCCGAGAAATACGGCTATGCCGATGGAGGCGAGTGCATCACGGTTATTGACAAGAAAGAGGCTTGGTTCTTTGAGATCCTCGGCTGCGGACGAGGTAAGACCGGAGCTGTCTGGGCCGCCCAGAGGGTGCCTGACGACGAGGTTGCCGTGTCCGCCAATATTCCCAGAATCGGAAAGATAGACCGTAAGAACAAAGACTATTTCATGGCTTCAGACAATGTCGAGTCCGTTGCCAAGGAATATGGTTTATGGGACTGTGAGGGAGATTTCGTTTTCTGGAAGGCTTACCATAGCTCTTACGGTGACGGTAAGAATTTCAAAGAGAGGGAATATGTGATACTCAACACATTAGCTCCTTCCCTGAAACTCTCATACGATGCTCCCGAGCTGCCTTTCTCAGTCAAGCCTGACGAGAAGGTCGATGTCCGGAAGGTCATGGAGATCCTGCGCGGAACTTATGAGGGTCTTGAATTTGACATGACAAAGAATCTCCTGGTTGAGGTTCCTGCGAAGGATGGGCAGCCCGCGACTAAGAAAGTCAGTCCTGTGGCAAATCCATGGCTTACCACCGACACTCGTAACATGATCAATGGTGTGGCTCCAGGAACGGTTGAGTTCGCCCGTACGATCGCTGTGGCGTGGTGTTCCCACTCAACTGTGATCCAGGCTAGGGATTGGCTGCCGGATGAAGTTGGCGGTGTCTGCTGGTACGCTCTTGATAACCCTGGTGAGAGTCCGAGATTCCCGATATTCAGCGGAACCACAGAGCTTCCTGCCGCCTTTGACACCTGTGGCATGAGGCGTTATGTCCCCGAAGGAGCCCTTTGGACTTTCCGTCGTCCGAACCGTCTGGCTACTCTTGCCTGGCAAACCAACAAGGAGAGAGTCTATAAAGACATCCAGACAATAGAAGATCTTGGTTTTGAAGGACTTCCGGAGGTTGAGAAGAACCCTTCAAAGGAGAATCTGAACGCTTATACGGCCAAGATCTACAAGGCCGCCGCGGATCTTTGGAAAAAACTTGAGGAAGACCTCTGGATGAAGCACGGAAGAGGCTTCTGATCAGTCCCCAAGCGTCTTGTCCCAGTAAGAGGTACCCTCTTCCATCAGGGCGAGGGTGGCTACAATCCAGCTTTGGATCCATCCGGTGAGGGTGCTTTGTGCTCCCCAACCGGCATCCGCATTGGATGCCCAATAGTCCCAGTTGTGGTAATTGAAAGCCCTGAACCAGGCGCCGTCCACATTCTTATGATCCTCGCTTCGGGCTTGGATCCTGACCAGGAATTCTCCAAGAGAATCGGCCATCTTCCTGATTTTGGGATCATTAGTCGCACATGCCGCCTCGTTGAGGGCAAAGACGGCGAAGTTGCTGGTGTAGAGCATGTCTGCCACTGGATCTCCATTCTTGAAGATCAGTGGAGCCTCGTTACTACCGTAGGCCTCGTTGCTGGTCTGGGTTCCAAAGGAGCCTTTTGAAGGATCTCCAAGCTCTTCTCTGATGGCTCCGCAACCGACTTGATTCTTGGCTATTTCGGAGGTGATGAGGTCGATCCAAGCCTTATGTTCTTCTGTTGGGCTGACCCTGTAGAGCCATGCTAGAGGAAGCACCATTCTGGCTCGCTCCTGCTGTATTCCATTTGTCCAACTCCAACCGTCAGGATAGGCCGCCATTGTGAGAGATATTCCTTTCTCGGCCATTTGCAGATACTTAAGGTCTCCGGTGTTGGCATATTGCCATAGATAACATGCCCACAGCCAACTTTCGAAGTGAGGGTGCGGATTGATGAGCTCTTGGTTCTGGTAATATTCAAGCCCGTTTGCCTGGATGTCCTGCTCATGGAGTCTTGGACCACGGAAGCCGTTTTTGCCGGTTGTGTTGAAGTTGGCTTCAATCGCGGCGTTGATGTTCTTGTCCCATTTGTCGGTTCCGAGGACCTTGCCGGCGAGAATTGTACCGAGTATCGAGCGGGCGTTGTCGTCTCCGTAATAAACCCATTTGTGGGTGTAGGCCCATCCCAGCAGACCATAAGTCGGGCTTTGCGGATCGGCTCTGGGTCCGTCCTGGAATTCTTTGAAGGAGTAGTCCGAGAGGCGTTCGGCAATATTCTTATATTCCTGATTGTTAAGTAGTTCTCCTGCTAGAGCGAAGGCCATGGAGCTTTCTCCTTGAATGTCGTCGCGGATCCAGTAGCGGTAAGCCTGGTGGCCGTCTTTGTAGATTGCCGAGCAGTGGCCTTCCAGCACTCCAAGGGTTCCGTCTCCGTTCGGAGCGTCATCCGGGAGTTCCGGTCCCACGGGCATCGTTCCGTCCCCGATGTATTTCATGACCCAGGATTCTTTCCAATCCTGGTGGATAAGGAAATGTCCATTGAAGAACCATTCGATTCCTTTCTGGATCGCTTCTCGTCTTGCTGTTTTAGGAAGGTTCTCGTTTTTTGAATATGCCGGGGCGATCGTCGAGGGCCATTTCTTTATGGTCATTTTTTCTCCGGTCAGTTCTGAAAGAAGCTCTTCCCAGAAGAATTTCCACTTGCTTTCCGGCATGTGCCTGAGTTTGGCGAAGTCGCTTAGTTTAGATGTGGAGATCCAAATGTTGTCTCCTTCTTTGAAGACCAGTGGACTATTAGGGGTGTTTTCTAAGCCGAACACTGCGGTGTCAAAGCCTGCTACTCTGGCGATAACCATCAGAGGATCAGCGGCTTCAGTCTTAAGATATGCTGCCCTGTTGATAGTCAGCAGGTCCATGGGCTTAAGGCTGTCGCCTAAGGGTTTCGTCACCACGACCCTCTCGACGCTGATCTCGTTTATCTCAGGATTCTGGCCGGGAAGAGTGACGAACTCAGCGAAAACTCTCAGCTCTTTTTCCTTGATTGTGTTGAGGTCACTTTCTGTCAGGTTCTGGGGCTTGTCGGGATAATTGTCAGATGTCAGGATCACCGCCGAGCCTGGCTTGGCGATTTCCAGGGTCTTTGAGACGGATTCGCCGGGGATTATCTTGAACCGCTCTTTGCCAAGCAGGTTGACAAGGTCGTTGTCTGTGGTTTGTGTGTTAACGTAAATGGTTCTTCCTGAGTTGTTTCCGCAACTTATCATCGTTACGGCCGCAAGCGCGAGCGCGAAAGCTTTCAGAATCCTCATATCTACTGTTTCTTGTAT
>ONUG01000126.1 GCA_900320965.1 uncultured Bacteroidales bacterium
GCTTTGCGCCGCTCCGGTCCCCCCTCTTAACGTGCCGAGGGTGGCAGTGGTTCCTGGTGGTGACAGGCTCCTTCAGTCCAACTCTCACTTCGTTCTGCCGATTAGGCGGTCGGCGAAGCGGCGGAGGCGCTCGTAGCGGACTCCTGAGCAGACTTTGGCTGCTGATTCCAATGCCTTGTCGTTGAGGTCAAGGATGGTCCGCTGAGCATCGGAGGTGACGCCCAGAGTGTCATATAAGCTCTTGACACAGGTGATTTTGGCTGTCTTTTCTTCAGAGGAAAGGACAGGCATCGCCATGGCCTTTAGAAGATCTTTTTTCTGGCTATCGGAAGCCTTCTCCATGGCCCGGATGGTCAGCCAACTCTTTTTTGAATTCACGATGTCCCCGCCTATCGGCTTCCCGAAAACTTTCTCATCCCCATAGGCGTCAAGGAAGTCGTCAGCCACTTGGAAGGCGAGGCCGAGATTGAAGCCATAGTCGTAGAGGTTGTCGCAGTCTTCCTTTGAAGCGCCAGCTATCAAGGCTCCCATCTTTGCTGAGCATGCGATGAGGACTCCGGTCTTGAGTCCGATCATATTCATGTATTCCTCCATCGGGACATCATCCCTGGATTCGAACTCCATGTCGAACTGCTGACCCTCGCAGACCTCGGCTGCTGTCTTGGAGAAAAGCTCAAGGACTTCACCCTGGACCTTCCGGGGAGCCTTCATGATCCTTGAGTAACTGTCGATGCACATCACATCGCCGGAAAGAATGGCGGTGTCACCGTCCCATTTTTTCCAAACGGTGTCTACTCCGCGCCTAAGTGGAGAGCGGTCCATGATGTCGTCGTGGATCAGTGTGAAACTGTGGAAGACCTCCAACCCGGCGGCCGGTTCAAGCACGCCGGGGGAGATCTTGTTCTTGTAAAGTGAATAAGTCGTCAGGCAGAGTTTTGGTCTCAGTCGTTTACCGCCTATCGAGATCATGTATCTTAAGGGATCATATAAGCCCTCAGGCTTCTTTGTGAATTCAATCCCGTCGAAAAGGGTCTTTATGGCCGAGTCTATAGTGTCTTGCCTGATCATGCTGAAATACTTTTATTTGAATAACTTAGGTGCGAATGTGTTGAGGTAGAGGCGCCAGTTGGACCAGGTGTGGCCTCCATCTGAGACAAAGAAGGTGTGGTCCAGTCCCTGCTCCGTAAGAGTTTGGTCCAGGGCTTTGGAGCCCTCGAAGAGGAAGTCGGCGTCTCCACATGCGAGGAAGTAGAGCTTGACCCCAGCTTTCTTTAACGCCGCGATCTGCTCCGGAGTGGCTCTGCCTGCCGCTGAAAGAGGGCAGATGTAATCAAAGAGCTCGGGGTAGAGGATCGATGCGGAGATAGTGTGGCCACCACCCATCGAAAGACCTGCGATTGCCCTTGAAGCGGGCTTCGGAATGGCTCTGAAGTTCTTCTCGATGAACGGGACAATCTCAGTGCAAAGGCTTCTGACATAGGCGTCACGGTATTCCTCGGACCTCCAGTTTATGTTCTTTTCTGGAATATTCAGGGTCCTGGCAGCCTGCTGGCCGGGATTGCCATTCGGCATCACGACGATCATCGGCTCGGCGAGTCCTTTCTCGATAAGGTTGTCAAGGATCTGGGCTGTGCGTCCCATTGAGATCCAGGCCTCCTCGTCACCTCCGGCTCCGTGGAGCAGGTAGAGGACGGGGTATTTCTTCTTGGGGTTGTTCTCGTAGCCGTAGGGAGTGTAGACAGTGAGCCTGCGGCTGTAGCCCAATATGGCGCTGTCGTACCATGGATGGCTTACGGTTCCGTGGGTCTTGGCTTCGACGTAGTTCTCTGTCCTTTCTCCGGGTACTATCAGCATCGGGAGATAGCGCGTGCCGTCCCTTTGGACAAGCACATTCTGGGGGTCATTGACAGCGACTCCATCAACGACAAAGTTGTAGGTGTAGATCTCAGGGGCGGGAAGTGGAATCTTGACAGACCAGACGTTGTTCTCGCCTCGGGTCATGTCGATGGTGCCGCCCCAGGGGTTGGCCATCCATGATCCGCTCAATTTCACGACAGTGGCGTAGTCCGCTTTAAGTGAGAAGGTTACACTGTCTCCCTGAATGTCTGGAGACACAATGCGTTGGTTGCCTCTAGCAAAGTTCGAGAGCTCTTGCGCTCCCATGGTTCCGGCGACTGCCAAAACCATCAGAATGGTCATTAGTGTCCGTTTCATGTGAATTAAAAGGTTTGTTGTGAGTGTTCGCTAATCGAAGTCATCGTCGTCAATGCCATAGCTGGAGGCAATGTCAAATTTGTCCCAGGCTTCTTCCATCTCTCGTCTCTCCTTCTTGGTAGGGCGGCCTGTGCCACGCTCTCGTCTCAAGAAGAAAGTCTCCACCGGAGCGCGGAGTTTGTCAAGCTCTTCTTGTGGCGTGAGATTCTCCGCGAAGTCTGGAACCAGTTTGGCTCCAAGCCTATGTGAGGGGATGCCTGTCAGCCGGTAGGAATATTGGATGATACCCTTATGGACGTTGATGGTCTCACCAATCTTCACCAATCGTGAGGGCTTTACGTTCGAGCCGTCGATCTTGACTATTCCGCCTTTGCAGGCTTCTGTGGCCTCGGTCCTGGTCTTGTAGACCCGGAGCATCCAGAGGACTTTGTCGATCCTGTCTGATTCAGCCATGGTTATCGGTTTTAGTTCCAATTTCTCAAGTGGGGATCCTTATCTCCTGTGTAGGAGTCTGGGTCAATCCTTCTTTCGACTGTGGTCTCAAGAAGAATCGTTCCTTCTTTCATGGGGAATATGTAGTAGTCATTGACTTCCGATGGGATCAGTACGACCTCTCCCTCCTTGACCGTCACGTCCTGGAAATCAAGTTCTTCCGAACTTCTCCTTACTATGGCTTCGCCTTTCAGGCAGTAGTAAAGGGCGAATGGGCCAGGTTGGTCAGAGAATATGTGAAGCGGATCCCGAAGATCCATTCTCGTCACCTTGAACTCATCTCTTTGGGCCAGAAGGGTTATTCCGGGAACATTATTTACTTGAGGGTTGATCTTGTTTTGGGCCGGGATTGGGGCCGCGTTATATGTGATCAGGTCAAAAGCTTCCTCGAGAGCTGAGGTGTCGTGGTCGGAGGAAGGAGAGAAGTCGTGGATGTCGAAAGTCATCTCTGAACACTCTGAGATTTCGACGATAGTCAAGCCGGGACCGGCAGCAAAAAGGGTCCCTGGCTCAATCAGGATGGCGTCTCCAGCCTTCGGATGAATGACATTCAGCACCTCTGACACGCTTGAGTCAAGACATCTGCGGTAGAACTCATCAGAAGAGATGTCCCTTCCAAGTCCAATGTGTATCTCAGAACCAGGCTTGGCGTCGAGGACATACCAAAGGGCAGTCTTCCCAAACGAATCGTACCTGGCTTCAGCCTCGGCGTCAGGGACATTGACTTGGAGTGGCTGCCAGCCGCTGGTCTCGAAAGACTTGATCATGATCGGGAACTGTAATCCGTAATATTCAAAGGAATCATCGCCGACGACTCGCTCCATGAATGTGCCCATCAGCTCGCTCAGTTTGTTGTCAGCGAGCCATCCGTCCTTAACCCTCGAGTCGACCAAGCCAAGGTCCGCGATCTTGTAACAGACTTCGCCCCAAGGCCTTTGTTCCTTATCTTCCAGGAATCTGAACGGGTAAAGTTTCTTCTCCTTATCTTCCATCCCGAATTAACATTTTCCCAAATATATGCAAAAAAACTCAATCGACAACGTCGGAGGGGACGTACCAGACCGCGGTCCGGACATTCTCGTAGCCCAGGCGGCGGTAAATGCCGGCATATCTGGCCACTTGAGCTTTGTGACGAGATTCCCTCTCTCCGAACTTGTAGTCAATCACCGTGACGACATTGTCTTTGATCACCACCCGGTCAGGCCTCCATTCCCGTCCGTCAGTGTCAATGAGTGAGACTTCATTGAATACTTCCGCCCCTTCAGTGGGGAACCATTCCGGGTGGGCCGCAATCCTTTCTGAAAGGAGACCGGAGACTTCTTTCTCCCTTGCACCTTCCAGGTCTCCCAGCATTACGGCCTGTGAGACGGAGGCTTCAAGGTCGGAAGGCACTCTCACCCTTGAGAGAATGTCATGTAGGACAGTCCCGTTGTGCCTGGCCTCCTCTATGGCAGCTCCCTCGTCTGTGAAGAAATTGGCGGAGTCGGATGACAGTCTGAGGCGCCCTCTGTCTTCCCTGGTGCCGTCTTCTCTTTCCGTTCCGATGGGGAAGGAAGGGTATCCGCATTCTCTTTTTAAGAGGCTGGAATCTTTCCTTTCCATCCTGGTGAAATCGTACATTTCCCCACGGCTGAAAACCCTTGTCTGACCATCTTCGTCTTGGTGCTCGCTGAAGCCGGACAGCAGATTGTCATTCTCGAGATACTCCTTCAGGATGCCAGCCATGCTGTTGGTCGGGGAAGAGCCGGAGTCGGCTATTATGGTTATTCCCTTTGAGGCCCTTGTCAGGGCAACGTAAAAGATGTTGATGTTGTCGATGTATTGAAGGAAAAGCTCTTCACGGTAGTCTTCCTCGAAGAGAGTCCCGGCGCTTTTCCCCGAGAGAGTGACATCGAAGGCTGTTTTCTTCATTCCTTCGAGCGGAGTCCCCTCGACTTTAGGAACAGTCCAGGACCCACTGTGGCGGAAGAGGTCGACTTTCTCGGCGTAAGGGAATATCACATAAGGGAACTCCAGCCCTTTGGATTTGTGGATGGTCATGATCCTGATAGCCTCCACGTCCGATGGCGAGCTGACTTTCGGGTCGGCTTCATCCCAGGCTTTAAGGAAAGTGTCAAGGGAATTGCCGTTGACCGCGACATGGTCCAGGACATAATCCATGAATGATTGGATGTAAAGTGTCTCACTTTCAAATATTTCCTTGTCGGGTCCTTCGGCGAGCAACCTGGAGAGTGACTCGCACAGGTCTGTCAGGGAGTGGAACGACAGGTCGCGGACATCCAGTCCCGCTTCTTTCGCCAGGAAGGAACCGATCGTGTCTTCCGGGTTCTTGACAGATGAGATCAGGGAAACCAATTTCCTGACAATGTATGACGACTTGAGACGCAAGGAGTCATCAGAAATGACATCCAGGCCATTATCCATCAGGAAAGAGGCGATCTCCGATCCCTCATCTTTCCCCCTGACCAAAACTGTTATGTCTCCGGGAAGTGCCCCGGCCTCCATTACCTTCCGGATCGTCTTGAGAATGTGCTCTTTCTGGTCTTCAGTGGGGCAGAACACCGCCTCTACAAGGCCACCCTCACCCTCCTTGGACATGGCTTTCTGCTCCTCGAACTCCCCGTCGTCTTTTTTACCGTATATCCTGGACACGGATGTCCCACTATACTCTCCACCAAAAGTGGCATCCAGTCTAGTGGAGGCGTAGGCGAAGAACCTGTTGTTGAAGTCCACCAGATTCCGGAGACTTCTCCAGTTGCCGTCAAGGTTGTCATGTTCCGCTTTCGGGAACTGGGTCGCCACATCAGAGGCCATCAATTTCCAGTCGGAACCCCTGAAACGGTAGATGCTCTGTTTGACATCGCCGACAAGGAGGTTGTCAAAACCCTCTGAGTCACTGTTAGCTATCAAGGGTTTGAAGTTCTCCCACTGGACTCTGGAAGTGTCCTGGAACTCGTCCAGGAGGAAATGCTCAAAGCGAACTCCCAGTTTCTCATAGATGAAGGGGGCGTCTGAGCCGTCGATTATATTCCTAAGGATGACATTGGAGTCGTCAAGGCTAAGAACATTCTTCTCTTTTAGCAGGTTCTGGAACTCCTTCTGAAGTTCGGAGGCAATCCCGAGAGCCCCTATCTGCCCTAAAAGGATGGAGGCGGTGTTGTAAGTCTTGATCCCTCGGTCGTAAATCTCCATGAATCTGGAAAGCGGCGGGAGGAGTACTCCTTCCAAGCCGGCGTATCTCTGCTGGTCGGCCTTCTTGAACCATTGCGAGAAATCCGAAGCCTTCCTCTGGAAAGTGTCGGACATGGCCGGGATAGCCGATCCAGGACTGATGGCGTCGATCTTGTCCAGGTACTTACCGAGCCACCCGGCACTGGTGTCAAGGGTGGACAACCCATTGTCCGCGAAAGCTTTACCGACCTCGACGGAAGCTTTTTTCAGGTCGTCCGCAAAGTCAGCCATGTATCTCTTCAGGCGGTCTTTCAGGGCTTTAAGGCTCTCTTTTGAATAGGCGGTCTTCTCGTCGACTCCGTTCTCCTCCACCACGGTCCGGTACTGCTCCGACTTCAGGCGGTTGGCCATATTCGTCAGATCATTCTCGAGGTTGATCCTCTTGCCCTGCTCGAGTTGCTCCATCAGGTTGTCACTGAGCCATCCCAGCAGGGCCTTGTCCTCTTCGGTCAGGGAGTCCAGGATCCTGTCCACAGTCTCGGCCACGAGCGATCCTTTATCCAACTCTATCTGGTACGAGGCGAATTGGCCGATCTCCCTGGAGAAAGCCTTGAGAGTCTGTTGGAAGAAACGGTCTATGGTGCTGACAGAGAATGCTCCGTAGTCGTGGAGCACACGGATCAGGATGTCTCCCGCTTTTTCTTTGAGGCCTTCGACCGAGTTGAACAACGCTGGTACAAA
>ONUG01000029.1 GCA_900320965.1 uncultured Bacteroidales bacterium
GCCGGTGCGGTCTGTGAGGAGATGGGCGACAACGCCAAGGCTCTCTCATACTACAAGACCATCAAGGACAAGTACCCTCAGTCCATCGAGGGATATGACGTCGACAAGTACATCACCCGCTTAGAAAGCCAGAAGTAACATGGGAAGAGCGTTTGAGTTCCGTAAGGAACGTAAATTCAAGAGATGGGGCCACATGGCCAAGACCTTCACGAAGATCGGGAAGGAGATAACCATAGCTGTCAAGCAGGGTGGTCCGGACGTGACCGGCAACCCCAGGCTCAGGGCTCTCATGGCTGAGGCCAGGAGCGAGAATATGCCCAAGGAGAATGTCGAGAGGGCGATCAAGAAAGCTCTTGAGAAGGATCAGGGCGATTTCAAGGAGATAGTGTACGAGGGATATGGTCCCCACGGTATCGCCTACCTTGTCGAAGCCGCCACTGACAACAACACCAGGACTGTCGCCAACGTCCGCAGCTATTTCACGAAATGCGGAGGTACCCTTGGCACCAGCGGAAGTGTGAGTTTCATGTTCGACCATAAGTGCGTGTTCCGCATCAAGGATAAGGAAGGTCTTGATATTGAGGAGCTTCAGCTTGAGCTTTGCGACTGCGACGACGATCCCGAGGTCTTCACTGAGGAGCAGGAGAACGAGGACGGCGATGTGACCAGGAACATTGTGATCTACGGAGCCTACAGTTCCTATGGAGCCATCCAGAAGTTCATTGAGGACAACGGTTACGAGCTGGTATCCGGAGGTTTCGAGAGGATTCCGAACACCGAGCTCAAGGACGTCACTCCTGAGCAGCGGGAGACGCTTGACAAACTCACCGCCCTTATCGAGGACGACGATGATGTCACCGCGGTCTACAACACCATGAAACCCGCCGAGGAATAACTCCTCTGGCGATGACAAGTTTTTCCAGAAATTGTTTGACAGCCCTGGTCTGCTTGGCAGCCCAGGGTTTGTCGTGTTTTTGGGGCGGCGCTCAGGATAAGTCTTCCGGATGGGGCTTCAAGGTCGACGCCAACAGGATGACTATCGGATCATTCCGTGACTCTTACAAGTCCACCGGATTCAATACCTACACTCTCGAAATCGACTACATAACCGGTCCTTCCGGGGGAAAAGGCGACTTCGCTTCCGCTTATAATTATCCCGTCTTCGGGCTGGGAATAGCCTATAACAAGCTGTCGGATGTCATCTTCAGGAGCGGCACCGGACGTTACGCCGACATGGCCGCTGTCTACGGGAAAATAACCAGGGATCTTCTGAGGACAAAGAGTCTGGCCTTCGGGTACGACATCTCTCTCGGCCTGTCATATTCCCCAGAATACTACAACGCTATTGACAACCCGTCCAACTGGTTTTTCAGCGCCCCGGTCCTGTTTTATGTCACCGGAGGCGGACACCTGACATGGATGGCGACTCCCAAACTCGACGTGGAAGCCCAGATAAGCGTCCGGCATAACTCCAGCGCTCGTTTCGCCTATCCTAACGGAGGACTCAACTACTGGGGAGGCGGTCTAGGTGCCAGATACCACATGAAAGAGAGGTCGGCCCCTGAAGGAAACGCGCTAAGGCCGGGGAGAATCTCCGACGAGCTCTTCCGGAAGGGATGGGGCCTTGAGATTTACGCCGGAGGAGGTGTCCACGCCTGTGCCGCCGAGTGGCTGGCATTCACCAAGACAGAGTCAAAGGAGACCCAGGCCGCTACAAGGCTGAAAAGATGGCCGATGGCATCTCTAAGCGCGGACCTAATCTATCGGGTTGGAGGCCGTTTTGCCCTTGGGGTCACAGCCGACGGTTTCTGGTGCTCAAACACAGATCGCCTGCGCTGGGCTGACAGCGTCATCTACAGTGAAGAAGAGAACGCCAAATCTAAAGGATACTCTCCGCTATCAGGCGGGATCGGACTAGTACAGGAAGTGTTCTACAAGAACGCGGCGCTGTACCTCCAGGAAGGAGTCTATCTCTACCGGCACATGGGAATCCATGCCGAGCATGGATGGCTCTACGAGCGGGCTGGCATACGGTACTATCCGAAGGCTCTGTCCCCGTTTTTTGTCAGCGCTTGCATCAAGGCCCATAGATTCAAGGCGGACTATATGGATTTTTCTATCGGGATAAGACTCTGATTTTCGTTTTTTTGCCCGTCCGATTCTTTGAAAGAAGTTGGATTCTTGGTAAATTTGTGATTCAATATTTTTATATCATAGGAATATGAGCATTCAACAGGAAAATATCGCCAAACTGGTCGAGAAAAGAGCCGCCGCTAAACTGGGTGGAGGACAGAAAAGAATTGACGCCCAGCACCAGAAAGGGAAGCTCACCGCAAGGGAAAGGCTGGCCCTGCTTCTCGACGAAGGCAGTTTTGAGGAGTTCGACATGTTCGTGCGTCACCGCTGTGTGAACTTCGGAATGGACAAGCAGCATTTCGACGGTGACGGCGTCGTGACAGGTATGGGCACGATTGGTGGCAGGCTGGTCTATGTGGCCGCACAGGATTTCACGGTATCCGGCGGCTCGCTTTCCAAGACCATGTCGGAGAAAATCTGCAAGGTCCTGGACCTGGCCTCCCGCAATGGCGCCCCTTTCATCTGCCTCAACGATTCCGGTGGAGCCAGGATCCAGGAAGGTGTCGACTCTCTCGCCGGCTACGGGGAGATTTTCGAGAGGAATATCCTCGCCTCGGGAGTGGTTCCCCAGATCTCCGGGATTTTCGGTCCTTGCGCAGGTGGAGCCGTATATTCCCCCGCCCTCACCGATTTCACAATCATGGTCAAGAACACTTCCTACATGTTCCTGACCGGTCCTGCTGTAGTCAAGAGCGTCTTGGGTGAGGAGGTCTCCCAGGAGGAACTGGGAGGTGCCAGCGTCCACGCCACTAAGAGCGGAGTCGCGCATTTCGCCGCCGCCAATGAGGAAGAAGGAATCAGGACGATCAAGGAACTGCTCTCCTACATCCCCCAGAACAACATGGAGGAAGCTCCGAGGGTTCCCACCAATGATCCCATCAGCAGGGCAGATGACAGCCTCAACGAGATCATCCCGGACAACCCGAACACCCCCTACGACATGTACAAGGTCATCACCAGCATTGTCGATGACGGGAAATTCTTCGAGATCCACAAGGACTTCGCCAAGAACATAATCGTCGGCTTCGCCCACATGAACGGGCGCAGTGTCGGAATCGTAGCCAACCAGCCGAAGATGCTGGCCGGCGTGCTGGACATCAATGCCTCCCGCAAAGGCGCTCGGTTCGTGCGTTTCTGCGACGCTTTCAATATTCCGCTTGTCTCCCTTGTGGACGTGCCCGGATTCCTTCCCGGCACCCAGCAGGAGTACGGTGCGGTGATCACCAACGGTGCCAAACTGCTCTACGCTTACGGCGAGGCCACTGTCCCCAAGGTCACGGTAGAGCTCCGCAAGAGCTACGGCGGCTCCTACATCGTGATGAGCAGCAAGCACCTCAGGGCTGACCTTGTCTACGCCTGGCCTTCCGCCCAGATCGCTGTCATGGGTGCCGATGGCGCTGTCAATGTCCTCTATGCCAAAGACATAAAGGCCGCTGAGGATCCTTCCACCCAGCAGAAGATAAGGGACGAGAAGAAGGCTGAATACGAAGAGCTCTTCAACAATCCCTATCAGGCGGCCCAGAAAGGATACATCGACGATGTCATCGAGCCCAGGAACACCCGTTTCCGTGTCATCAGGGCCCTTGAGCAACTGGCCGGGAAGAAGCAGCAGATGCCCGCCAAGAAACACGACAACCTTCCCTTGTAGAGCGATGAGATATTCAAAGACAATTATTTCCGTCACCGTCGCCCTATTCCTCGGAGTGTCGCTCGCCGCACAGAATCTCTCCGACCTTCTGATCGGTGAGGTCCTTGTCGAGAACACTTCGGGACTTGTGGATGATTACGGACAAAGGAACGGCTGGATCGAGCTGTTCAACACTTCCAGCGGGACTGTCAAGTTCGGCGGGTGCTATCTCACCGACGACAAGTCCGACCTCAAGAAATACCATATCCCGACCTCTGACATGGATGCCAAAGTAGGCCCCAGGCAGAGCGTCATCTTCTACGCTAGCGGAAACGCCTCACAAGGAACATTTTACACCAACTTCAAGTTAAGGAAAGGATCGACTGTGTACCTTGTTAGCAATGACGGTAGGACAATAATCGACCAGGTTGACATTCCGGCTGACCTGCCGGCTGACCAGTCAGTCGTCCGCATCCCGGTCGGAGTCAAAGCGATGAGTTTCCAGACCAAAGTCAACCCCTCGCCCAGCCCCGGATCATACAACGGAGATGTGGATGCCAAGACAAAGAGCCAGGTGATGAAAGAGCAGGATCCACATGGATTTGTCCTGACTCTGATCGCTGTTATGGTCGTTTTCATCGCCCTTTTGATCCTGGCTATAATCTTCGGCTGGATAGGCAACGCCAGCAAAAGGGCTCTCGAAGGAGGGCCGAAAGCCACGAAGAAGGAGAAGACTAAGAAAGCGAAGCCGGGAGAGATGACCCCCGAGATCGCCGCGGCCATCTCAATGGCCCTTTCCCAGGAGTTCGGTGGAGAGGTCTACGCCGCCATCGCCCTGGCCCTTGATGACTATCTTTCCGGAGGCATCCACGACTTGGAGAGCATGATCATCACCATCAAGCCTTCCACTGGCAGCCAGTGGGCAGACAAGACACAGAATTTCAGACAATTGCCACGATAAATCAAGATAACAGATATGAAGACTTACAAATTCAAGATCAACGGTAACGAATACAACGTCGAGATAGGTTCGGTCGAAGGGAACATCGCCGACGTGACAGTCAACGGAGCTTCCTACCAAGTCGAGATGGACACCCCGATGAACGTCGGACCAGTTTCCGCCGCTCCCGTCAGAGAGCAATCGGCAACGCCTCAGAATGACAACCAGGTGGCTGCCCCCGCTGCGGCTCCCGCTCCCGCCGGAGCCGGGAAAGCTGTCACATCACCCCTTCCTGGAGTCATAATCGAGGTTTCAGTCAAAGAAGGCCAAGCTGTCAAGGCTGGTCAGAAAGTCGCCGTTATCGAGGCTATGAAAATGGAGAACGAGATCCAGGCGCCTTCAGACGGAACCGTCACCGCCGTGCTTGTGAACAAGGGAGACTCCGTCCTTGAGGGAGCGGAAATCGTCAAGATAGCATAGGATGAGTACAATCATCGAAAACCTGAGGCAATTCTGGTTCTTCACAGGATTCGCCAACGCGACCTGGCAGAACCTGGCCATGATCGCTATCGGGATCCTTTTCATCACGATAGCCATCAAGAAAGGCTGGGAGCCACTGCTCCTCGTCCCGATCGGATTCGGAATGATCATAGGGAATATTCCCATGTTTCCGGGCCTTAACATCGGAGTGTACGAGGATGGCTCGGTTCTCAACACACTCTACCAGGGAGTAAAGCAGGGATGGTATCCTCCCCTCATATTCCTTGGAATAGGCGCCATGACTGATTTCTCGGCCCTGATCTCCCAGCCCAGGCTGCTGCTGATCGGAGCCGCCGCCCAGACCGGAATCTTTGGGGCATACCTTCTCGCTCTCGCGCTTGGGTTCGACCCCAATCAGGCCGGAGCCATCGGTATCATCGGAGGAGCTGACGGCCCGACCGCCATATTCCTCTCCTCAAAACTTGCCCCGGACCTCATGGGAGCCATCGCTGTGAGCGCATATTCGTACATGGCCCTCGTCCCTGTGATCCAGAGGCCGATCATGCTTGCCTTGACCACCAAGAAAGAGCGCCTCATCAGGATGCCCGCCCCCCGGCAGGTCAGCCAGAGAGAGAAGATTGTCTTCCCCGTTGTCGGCTTCCTTCTAACCGCTTTCATCGTGCCTTCCGGCCTTCCTCTGCTTGGAATGCTGTTTTTCGGTAACCTCTTGAAAGAGAGCGGAGTGACAAGGCGCCTGGCCGAGACAGCCAGAGGACCGCTCATCGACGTTGTGACCACCCTCATCGGACTCACTGTCGGAGCCTCAACTCAGGCGGACAAGTTCCTGACTGGTAACTCTTTGAAGATATTCCTTCTCGGACTGCTCTCCTTCGTTATCGCGACGACTGTCGGTGTGCTCTTCGTCAAGTTCTGGAACCTTTTCCTCAAAGGTGACCGGAAGATCAACCCTCTGATCGGGAACGCCGGTGTGTCCGCCGTCCCTGACAGCGCCCGAGTCTCCGAGATTGTCGGCAGGGAATTCGATCCGGGCAACCACCTGCTCATGCACGCCATGGGACCGAATGTCGCGGGTGTCATCGGATCCGCCGTGGCGGCTGGAATATTGTTGGGATTCCTCGGATAAAAACAGGTTTTTTATTATATTTGGAAATTACCGCAAATAACACAACAACCATATGGATAACAAACTCCAGGAACTGACAGACAAACTCTTCCAAGAAGGTCTGTCCAAGGGCAAAGCTGAAGGAGAAGCCATTCTCGCCAAAGCCCAGGAAAAAGCTTCCGCTATTGTCGAAGAGGCACAGAAGAAGGCTGAAGAGATAATCCAGCAGGCGGAGAAAAAGGCCAATGACTTCCAAATCAAGGTCGAAGGTGACGTCAAGATGGCCGCCACGCAGAGCATCCAAGCTGTCAAGAATGACATTCAGAACCTGCTCCTTAAAGGTTTGGTAGGTGGGAAAGCCGCTTCCGCCCTCACATCCGCTGACTTCGTAAAACAGGTGATATCAGCGGTCGCCAAGAACTTCAACGCCCAAGAAAGCACCGACCTGGAAGTCGTGCTCCCTGAAAGCCTGAAGAATGAGCTGGAGCCTTTTGTGAGTGGAGAGCTTGCCAAGAGCCTTTCCTCAGGAATCTCAGCCAAATTCTCCAGCAAGATTCCCGGAGGCTTCACGATCGGCCCGAAGGATGGTTCATATTTCATCGACCTGACAAGCGAATCGTTCGAGTCCTTGATCAGCGAGTACCTTAGGCCCGTCACGCGGAAGCTCCTATTCGGCGAGTAATGGCCAATTACGAGTACATAATCGCAAGTCTTCCGGACGTCACCCGCGAATGGAAATTCGCCGATGGCGAGTCCCAGGCCGATTTCATCGGCTGGATCAAGTCCCAGTTGACTTCCAAGGACATCAAGACAGTTGACACCCTGCTAGCGGGAGGCAAAGAGGAGAACCTCACTAAAGAGTTCTACCAGGAGGCTCTCAAGGACGGCAACCGGTTCATCAGGGAGTATTTTGCCTTTGACCTGGGGTTCCGCAACGTCAAGGCAAGGTTCGTCAACAAAGTCTTCGGGAGGCCCCTCTCCCAGGACACTATCGACATCAATCCGGGAGAAGAGATCGACACCGCCAGGATCGAGGACACCCTTTCCCTGACCGACATTCTCGCGAGGGAGCGCGGCCTGGATTCCATCCGGTGGGAAAAGATCAGTTCCTTGACCACATTCAGCTATTTTGACTTGGACGCCATCCTCGGCGTCATCGCCAAGATGGGCATAGTGGAGAGATGGCGGGCGTTAGATGAAGAAACCGGAAGGGAGATGTTCCAGGAACTGATCGACGAGACCAGGGCCAGCTATGGGGGCGTCAGTTACAATCCGGCCCAAAACGAATAATAATGAGTTACGATATATGAAGACTACAGGAAAAGTAATAGGCATTGTCTCAAACCTGGTTACCGTCCAGGTTGACGGCCCAGTGGCTGAGAACGAGCTTTGCTACATCACCCTGGAAGGCACTCCCCTTCTGGCCGAGGTCATCAAAGTCAATGGTGACAGGGCTTCCGTCCAGGTTTTCGAGAGCACCAGGGGGCTCAAGAACGGCGATCCCGTGGAGTTCGAGGGCAGGATGCTCGAGGTCACCCTCGGTCCCGGCCTGCTCTCAAGTGTCTACGATGGCCTGCAGAACAATCTGGCCACCATGGAGGATGTCTTCCTCAAGAGAGGCGAATACACCGATCCTCTGGACCACAAGAAGCTTTGGGAATTCACTCCCATCGCATCGGAAGGTGACCGTGTCGTGGCCGGCGACTGGCTGGGAGAGGTGAAGGAAGGATGGCTTCCCCACAAGATCATGGTACCGTTCAACCTTAAAGGTGAATTCACTGTCAAAAAGATCATCCCTTCAGGTAGTTACAATATCGACATGGTCATAGCGGTGCTTGCCGACGATGCCGGTGAGAGCCGTTACATCACAATGACCCAGAAATGGCCGGTCAAGATAGCGATCAAGGCCTTCAAGGAAAAACCCAGGCCCCAGAAGATTATGGAGACCGGGGTCAGGTGCATAGACACGTTCAACCCTATTGCCGAAGGAGGTACGGGATTCATTCCCGGTCCTTTCGGATGCGGAAAGACTGTTCTCCAGCACGCTATCGCCAAGCAAGGTGAGGCTGACGTCATAGTCATGGCGGCCTGCGGAGAGAGGGCCAACGAGGTCGTTGAGATTTTCACCGAGTTCCCTGAGTTGATCGACCCTCACACCGGAAGGCATCTGATGGAACGTACCACCATCATCTGCAACACTTCCAACATGCCGGTCGCTGCCCGAGAGGCTTCTGTCTACACAGCGATGACGATCTGCGAGTATTACAGGGCGATGGGTCTTAGGTGCCTTCTGCTCGCTGACTCGACCTCCCGTTGGGCGCAGGCCCTGAGGGAAATGTCCAACAGGATGGAGGAGCTCCCCGGAGCGGACGCCTTCCCTGTGGACCTCAGCGCGATCATCTCAAATTTCTACTCCAGGGCCGGAATGGTCATATTGAATAATGGCCAGAAGGGCGCTGTCACCTTCATCGGGACCGTTTCCCCCGCTGGAGGTAACCTCAAGGAACCTGTGACAGAGTCCACAAAAAAGGCAGCCAGGTGCTTCTACGGGCTCGAGCAGAACAGGGCAGACCAGAAACGCTACCCCGCTGTCAATCCGATCGAGTCATACTCGAAATATCTCGAGTATCCCGAGATCATCTCCTACCTCGACTCTAATGTCGAGAAGGATTGGGTCGCCCATGTCCTGGAGGCCAAGAATATTCTCCGGCGCGGCCGCGAGGCTAACGAGCAGATCAACATCCTCGGAGACGACGGAGTCCCTATCGGCTATCACATAAGCTTCTGGAAATCAGAGCTTATCGACTTCGCTTTCCTGCAGCAGGACGCTTTCGACAGCGTCGATGCCCTTTGTCCGATGAGACGCCAGAAATACATGCTGGACCTGGTTCTGGCCCTCTGCGATGTCGACTACCAGTTCGAAGATTTCGAGCAATGCCGAAACTTCTTCAAAGAACTCATCAATGACCTTCGCCAGATGAACTACACCGAGTTCCACAGCGATGCTTTCGAGGAATACGCCAAAAAGACCCGCAAATTGATACACGATTATGGCAACTAAGGCATATCAAAGAATATACACCCGGCTGGAGGCCATCACAAAAGCGACAGTCTCCCTCAAAGCCAAGGGAGTCTCCAATGACGAGCTGGCCGTCGTGGACGGTCGCCTCGCGCAGGTAGTTAAGACAAAAGGCGACCTGGTCACTCTCCAGGTTTTCTCCGGCACCGAGGGCATTCCAACAAATGCCGAGATCACATTCCTCGGAGAGCCCCCCACCCTGAAGGTTTCCGAACAGCTTTCAGGGCGCTTCTTCAACGCCTACGGTCATCCTATCGACGGAGGTCCGGAGGTTGAGGGAGAGCAGCGTCAGATCGGCGGACCTTCCGTCAATCCCTACAAAAGACGTCAGCCCTCTGAACTGATTCCTACCGGCATCGCCGGCATTGACCTCAACAACACCATCGTTTCCGGACAGAAGATTCCTTTCTTCGCCGACCCGGACCAGCCATACAACCAAGTCATGGCGGATGTCGCTCTCAGGGCCGACGTGGACAAGATCATCCTCGGAGGGATGGGACTTTCCAACGATGACTATCTGTTCTTCCGCCACGCCTTTGAGGACGCCGGAGCCCTCGACAGGATCATCTGCTTCGTCAACACGACGGAAGATCCGCCCGTGGAGCGCCTCCTTGTGCCGGACATGGCCCTCACCGCGGCTGAGTACTTCGCAGTGGACAAAAACGAGAAGGTCCTTGTCCTGCTGACGGACATGACCCTTTACGCTGACGCCTTGTCGATCGTTTCGAACCGCATGGACCAGATCCCTTCAAAGGATTCCATGCCTGGATCGTTGTATTCAGACCTTGCCAAGATCTACGAGAAGGCCGTGCAGCTTCCTACTGACGGATCGATCACGATCATCGCCGTCACGACCCTGAACGACGGGGACATCACCCACGCCATTCCCGACAACACCGGCTACATCACTGAAGGACAGCTATTTCTGCGGGCCGACTCAGACTCCGGAAAGGTTATCATCGATCCGTTCCGCTCCCTGTCCCGACTCAAACAAAGGGTCCAGAACAAAAAGACCCGCGAGGATCACAGCCAGGTCATGAACGCCGGAGTCAGGCTCTACGCTGATGCCCAGAACGCCAAGACAAAGCTTGAGAACGGATTCGACCTGTCGGACTACGACCACCGTTGCCTGGACTACGCCAAGGAATATGCGACCCGTCTGCTCTCGATCGACGTGAACATTTCGATCACCGAGATGCTTGACACAGCATGGGAACTGTTCGGGAAGTATTTCACAAAGGCCGAGACCGGAATCAAGCAATCACTTATAGACAAATACTGGAAAGGCCGCTAACACAGCAAGATGGCTATCAAGTTTCAATACAACAAGACATCGCTTAACAACCTGAGCAAACAGCTCAAGATGCGAAAGAACGCCCTCCCGACGTTGCAGAACAAGGAGAGCGCCCTGCGTCTTGAGGTGCGCAAAGCCAAGGAGAAAAGTGACCGCCTGGTGCTCGAGCTTGACGAGGCTGAGAAAAAATACGACTATCTCGCACCCCTCTGGAACGAGTTCGACCACGGCATCGTCACGATCACTGATGTCGATCTCAAGACCGTCAAGGTCGCCGGAGTGAAATGCCCTGAGCTTGGCGAGATTCATTTCGAGATAAAGCCATTCAACACTTTCGCGAAACCGGCCTGGTACATGGACGGAGTGGCTGTGCTGAAGGAATTGGCTCGCCTCAAGATCGAGTCAGAGGTGTTCATGGAGAAGAAGCGGATCCTGGACTACCAGAGAAAGAAGACGACCCAGAAGGTCAACCTCTACGAGAAAGTCCAGATTCCTGGCTATCAAGAGGCTATACGCAAGATAAAGCGCTATATGGAAGACGAGGAGAACCTCAGCAAAGCCTCTTCCAAGATTGTCAAGGAACGTCATGCCGCTGAAGAGGAAATGGAGGAAATGAGCCATGATTGAGAAAATGACCAAATATTCCTTCGCACTGCTTAGCGGGGATGCGGAGAAGTTCCTTCTTGACCTCGAAGGTCTTGGGGTTGTAGACATCACCAGGTCCCAGAAACCGGTGGATGACCTCTCCTCACAACTGAGCACAGAGGCCCAGGCCTGCCGTAAGGCAATCAACTATCTGAGCGCTCTGGATCCGGAAAAGATTCCGGAGAAAGGTAAGTTCACTTTATCTCCTGACGGAGAGATCAGCGACCCCTTGGGATTGTTCCAGGAGATCGCTCCCCGGGAGAAGGAGCTGCGCTCGGACATCGAGGCGGCCCATAAGGAGCTGGACGAAGCCAGGGTCTGGGGCAACTTCAGCAAGGAATCCATTAACACCCTGGAAGAGAAAGGACTGAAAATCCGTTTTTACAAGCTTCCAAAGAAGTCATACGATCCCTCCTGGGCTTCCGAATACGCCTTGATGGAGATCGCGGACGACGGGAAACATGTGTGGTTCGTGACGGTCTCCGATGACCCCGAATATTCATTCCCCGCTACGGAACTGCCTGTGCCAGAGAATGATTTCTCAGCGGCGGAAGCCAACCTGGCGGACAAAGAAGGAGAACTCATCGCCTGCGAAGGCCTGATGTATAAGCTTAAAGATTATATTCCAGACCTTAAGAATAAGGAGGATAATGCCATCTCAAGGCTGCAGCGCCACCTTGCGGAGGTTGGTTCCACCAAAGCCGCTGAAGGCCATCTCACCACCTTCGAAGGTTTCGCTCCCGCGAAGGACGATGAACGGCTCACCAAGGCATTCGACGCCATGGAAGGAGTTGTTTATCTCAAAGAAGCCGCTGTCAAGGAGGATAATCCTCCCATCAAACTGAAAGGCAACTGGTTCACCCGGATGTTCACTGTCCTGACCGACATGTACGGCCGCCCAGAGTACAACGAGTTCGACCCGACTCCCTACCTGTCTGTATTCTTCCTGCTCTTTTTCGCCATGTGCATGGGAGACGCCGGATATGGTATCGCACTCATAGTGATCGGACTTCTTCTCAGGCGCTCCGAAGGGATGAAGGACATCGCCCCACTGGTCACAACCTTGGGCGTCGGGACCTTCGTCATCGGGATCGTGATGCACACCTTCTTCGGTTATGACATCTCACAAGCGGCATGGGTGCCCGCATGGCTCAAGAAATGCATGGTGACCGGCAATATCGCCGGATTCGACGCCAACATGGTGCTTTCTGTCCTGATCGGAATCCTTCACCTGTCGCTCGCGTTCATCCTCAAGGCCGTCTACGCCACGAAGAAGAATGGCTTCTTGGGATCGCTCGGAACCTGGGGATGGACCCTGCTGATTGTAGGAGGTGTCATTATCGGAGGCATCTCACTGACCGGAGTCCTCAGTTCTACCGTCACTAAATGGATCATAATCGCGATAGGAGTTATCTCAGCAATTGGAATATTCCTCCTCAGCGACATCCACAGGAACCCTTTGAAGAACATCGGCCCCGGACTGTGGGAGACTTACAACACAGCCACAGGATTGCTGGGCGACGTCCTCAGTTACCTTCGACTCTATGCCCTCGGCCTGGCCGGCGGCATGCTCGGCAAGGCTTTCAATGACATTGCCGCAATGACTGTCGGTGACGGGAGTTTCGGCCCGGGATGGATCGCTTTCGCTGTCATATTCCTGATCGGACACGCCCTCAACCTCGCCATGTGCTGCCTCGGCGCCTTCGTCCACCCGCTCCGACTCAACTTCCTTGAGTTCTTTAAGAACAGCGGATACGAGGGAAAAGGCAGAGTTTACAGACCAATAACAAACAAACAAAACCAATAGACAAATGAACGAAATTCTCGGTTATCTCGGGCTAGGGCTGATGCTCAGCCTCGCCGGTGTCGGAAGCGCCATCGGCACAACGATCGCTGGCAACGCCGCCGAAGGCGCCCTTAAGAACGCTCCAGAGAAGTCCAGCAGCTACATGATCCTGTCCGCTCTTCCGGCCACACAGGGTATCTACGGCTTCGTGGCTTTCTTCATGTGGCTTCTTGTCTACAAATTTGACTTCGCGGCTAACGGTCCCCTTCTTTTCGGAGTCGGAATCGGTGTCGGAATCGTCTGCATGATCTCGGCTATCCGTCAGGGACAGGTTTGTGCCAATGGTATCGTTGGAATATCCCAGGGACATGACGTCCAGACCAACACTCTGATCTACGCCGCTCTTCCTGAGTTCTACGCGATCCTCGGACTCGTCGGCGCCCTTATGCTCACTCTAGCTGTCTAGAAATGAGCCTGATCAAATCAATCTCCGGAATACGGGGAACTATTGGAGGAAAGCCCGGAGAAGGGCTTTCTCCAGTTGATATCGTAGGGTTCACCTACGCCTACAGTGCCACCCTGCCCCAGAGGAAGCCCAAAGCGCCAGGGGAAAGGTACAAGATAGTTGTCGGCCGGGACGCCAGACTCTCAGGAAAGATGGTTGAAGACCTGGTGGTCGGGACACTTGTCGCATGTGGAGTCGATGTCGTCAAGATCGGCCTCGCATCGACACCCACAACCGAGATGGCGGTCACATTCGCTGGCGCCGACGGAGGGATTATCCTGACTGCATCGCATAACCCAAGACAGTGGAACGCTCTCAAGCTGCTGAACGACAAGGGAGAATTCCTGACAGCTGCTGAGGGTCAGGCGATTCTCGACCTCGCGGCGAAGGGAGACTTCGATTTCGCCGAGGTTGACGACCTTGGCAAGGTGACAGAGCATGACTACACGGATGAGCATCTGGACGCTGTCCTGGCTCTTCCGGATGTCGATGTTGAGAGCATTTCAGCAGCCGGATTCAAGGTCGTGCTGGACGCTGTCAACTCTGTCGGAGGGATTATTATGCCGCGCCTGCTCGAAAGGCTTGGTGTCGAATGTGTCAGACTGAACTGCGACCCTACCGGCAATTTCGCCCACAATCCCGAACCGCTGCCTTCCAACCTTAAGGGTTTGAGCCTGGCCGTTGTCCAGGAGAAGGCCGACCTGGGTATATCCGTCGACCCGGACGTGGACCGGCTCGCTTTCATCAGCGAGGATGGAGAGCCCTTCGGGGAGGAATATACCCTCGTGAGTGTCGCCTCCTACTTATTCGAAAGGGCTGCTAAGATTGCCCAGGCCGAAGGAATATCCCTTGAGGAAGTCACCTACCCTTACGCACCCGTGTCATGCTCCAACCTTTCGAGCAGCAGAGCTCTACGGGATGTCACAGAGAAATTCGGCGGGACTTACCATGCGGCGGCGGTCGGTGAAGTCAATGTCACCACCAAGATGAGGGAGACAAACGCTCTCATAGGTGGCGAAGGCAACGGAGGAGTCATCTATCCGGCGATCCACTATGGACGCGACGCTATGGTCGGTGTTGCCTTATTCCTCTCCAACCTAGCCAGGAAAAAGGTGAAAGTGAGCGAGTTAAGGAAGACTTATCCGGAATACCACATCGCGAAGAACAAGATTGAGCTTTCGGACAAAGCCTTGATCGACAAGATCCTCTACGAACTGAAGAGAATCTATGCCAACGAGGATGTCAACTGCCTTGATGGTGTCAAGATCAGCTTTGAGGCCCAGAGGAAATGGGTCCACCTCCGACGCTCCAACACCGAGCCAATTATCCGCATCTATTCCGAGGCCCCGACTCTTGAAGAGGCCGAGGCTCTCTCTAACGAGGTGATTGATGTGGCGAAAAATATAATAAGCGCCTAATGTTCTCTTTCCGCACGACACCTCTGGAAAACCAGCTGGACAAGGCCCTTACAATGGGCAAGGTCGGATGCTTCTGCACCCAGAACAGCTGGGACACCGCCAGCGGACGCTACATGAGCGATTTGTTCAGGGACAGAGGCAATCTAGCCATCATGTTCAGTCCCCGGGATACGGAACTTACCCCGGGGACCAACCATATCGCTTTCGAGCCGGAAGCCTTGGACGGGCTGGACGCTGTCGTGGTAGAGATCCAGGACGCCGGAGCCAGGTACTTCAATTACAGCAAAGATGTATTCCACTTGATGGAGGTCCTCCGCGCCATGGAAAATGCTCCAGCGCTCTACATCGTGGACCACATCAATCCTGCCGGCAGGATTGTGGAAGGATCGATGCCCTACGGCACTGTTGAGCCCCACACGCCCAAGGTCGCCCACAGGCACGGCCTGACTCTCGGTGAACTCTGCGGATTGTACTACACGGAGATTGGGGCCGGATTCCCCCTTCACGTGATCTCCGCGCTCGCGAGCGATTCGACTAGGCAACTGCTCCCATGGACAATCGCCCCGGCATCGGATATTCCAGGGATGTTCACCTGCCAGATGTATTCAGGAGGAGGCCTTTGGAACAACACGACGATAACTCCGGCGATCGGGACGGCAAGGCCTTATGAATATTTCGGAGCTCCCTTCATCAGGCATGACAAACATGAGGTCATCCCCTCACCGGCAGGTGCCATGATGAGGCCATGCTCATTCACCCCAGCGGCCGGTCGGCATCAAGGAATTCCGTGCCAAGGCTATCAGATAATGCTGCAGCCAGGCGCGGAGTACCACTCCCTGCTGCACACCCTCCAGCTGATCAGGTACTTCCTTGAGCGTTATCCGCAGTTTGAGACTCTTGACGGATTCGAGGAAAAACTCTCGGACCCGGTCATGCTCAGCTACATCAAAGGGGAACTGTCATTCCAAGAGATCAGGGAGCATGTCAAACTCGAGGAACAAAAATGGATACGCAAGGCCAAACGTTACTCCCTTTACGACGACCAGCCTTATCGAATAAAATAATTGATGGCAAACGCTTGGATTTTCCTGGAAAAAGGTTATCTTTGCAGGCTTTTTTGAGCGAAAGATTGTACAATTTAATAGTAAAAGCAATGAAAAAAGGACTTCATCCCGAAACCTACCGCCTTGTAGCTTTCAAGGATATGTCAAACGAGACCGTGTTCATCACCCGTTCCTGCGCTGAGACCAAAGAGACTCTCATGGTGGACGGCGTCGAGTACCCGGTCGTGAAGGTTGAGATCTCCAACACCTCTCACCCCTTCTACACTGGCAAGGTCAAGCTCGTTGACACCGCCGGTCGCGTCGACAAATTCTACCAGAGATACAAGGACCGCAGGAAATAATTTTCAGCGGAAAAGGAATAAAAAGTCGCGCGATGCGCGACTTTTTTTTGCAACATAAAGTTTTTTGTCTATCTTTGCAATCTCGAATAACGCTGGGTTCGTATAACGGTTAGTACTCAAGATTCTCAATCTTGCAATAGGAGTTCGATTCTCCTACCCAGTACAAAGGTGCCGAAAGGCGCCAATGACTATGAGCCGGATTTCAAATCCGGCTTATTTTGTTTTATTTCTCGTGTTTTTTCATTAATATAGCGGTAGTTTTTTAAACCAATCCGTAATATGGCACTAATTATCGGTCTACTAATTATCGCTATCGGCGCTTTTTGCCAATCATCAAGCTACGTTCCTATCAATAAAATAAAGGACTGGAGTTGGGAAAGTTACTGGATCATCCAGGGAGTTTTCGCATGGCTTCTCTTCCCTCTTGTGGGCTCGCTTCTCTCCGTTTCCGGCACTGGCGGAAGCTTCGGCGATCTCCTATCCCTGATCAATTCTCAGCCAAAAGCCGCTTGGATGACGATTCTATTCGGTGTGCTCTGGGGTGTCGGCGGCCTCACATTCGGCCTGTCGATGCGCTAGCCATGAAGTCCGCTGCTCTTCCGGAAGAGGAGAAAAAGAAAGCTGTCAAGGACTTCAACTTCGGAAAAGGCATCGCTGTCGCTCTTCTGGCCGGTTTCATGAGCGCCTGCTTCAACATCGGCCTCAGCTTTGGAAAAGACCTGTTCCTCCCTGGGACCAAGCCGATTTTCCAGACCCTTCCTGCCACTATGCTGGTGACCTTCGGTGGTTTCCTCACCAACGCCGCCTACTGCTTCTTCCAGAACAGCAAGAACAAGACATGGGGTGACTACAAGAAAGGCAATCTCTGGGTCAACAACCTCCTTTTCTGCTGCCTGGCCGGTCTTCTGTGGTACAGCCAGTTCTTCGGACTCAGCCTTGGCAAGGGATTCCTTACCAACTACCCTGTCCTTATCACCTTCAGCTGGTGCATCCTCATGGCTCTGAACGTCACCTTCTCCAACGTCTGGGGAATCATCCTCAAAGAGTGGAAAGGTGTGTCAAAGAAGACCATCGCCGTGCTTGTCCTCGGACTTATTGTCCTTGTGTTCAGCACCTTCCTTCCGCAGCTGATGGCGAATTAACCGGGAGTATAGCAACATAATGAAAAGCTATACACCGATCTACTCACATGAAACTGATGTCTACAACCTGGAAGGGTTCTCCCCCCAGGTTGTAGATTCTTCTTATCTTGAATCCCTTGGTGTCAAGGTGACTCCGAACCAAGAGACTCTGAAGGCTCTTGAGACCGGATCAAGACTTTTCAAAGAGAAATACGACAAACGTATTCTGATCCCAAGGCCACGTTTCGAGGAGATCGCGAAGGATCCAGAGGAAATACATCCTGAAATCCACAACTACACTGGCAGGTGCCCTACCCTGACCTTCGAGATCAATCCGGTAGGTGGCTGTGGCGTCGGGTGCCAGTATTGCCTCGTCACCGACGGCGACCATCAGAGAGAACTTACCGTCGACCTCAATTATCCGTTGTATGTCAAGCGGTTGCTGGAAAAGAATAACGGACCTGGCTCAGAGAACAGGAACCACTACTACTACTTCTCCCCGAAGACAGAAGCGTTCCAGGAAGCATCCCTTTTTACCGGTGTAGCCCACAGGATACTCAGGGAGTTCATAGCCCATTTCGACCGCTTCCCGGAATCAAGGGCCAGGCTTTTCATCGCATCAAAAGCAGGTGCCCGCCATCTGACGATCGAGCATGACGGGGAGAGCGTCCTGGATCTTTTCCAAAGATTGAAGGACAGGATGCAGTTCAACACCAGCGTCTCCATAATGCCTTCCGGATTCAGGGATATTATCGAGCCATTCGCCGCGCCGATTCAGGAGAGGATGGAAGCGGTCAAGCTTTGCTCCGAGAGAGGCATTTTGGCGAACTCCGCGCTCGTGCAGCCAATATTCACGCCCTGCCTTACTGACGAAGCGATCCGCTCCTTCTTCAACACTCTCCATGAAGCCGGAATAATCAACTACAAACCGGAGTTCCTGACCGTCTGTCCCGAAAACCTCGCGATGCTCGGACAGTATCTCGGTACATTTGACAAACAGATGGAGAGGCGGCTTTACGAGTCCTACCTCATGCCATCCAATTCCGACCACCGCAAGCAACGTGGCAGGACCGCCCCGGACAGGGATCTGAGCAAGGAGAGCATCCGGAAGATGATGGCATACACAGACTCCCTGGGGATGAGCGTCTCGCTTTGCTACTGGGTACGTAAGCAATTGGAAATCAGTGAGGACATGATTCCTCTGATCAACCGCAATGGTTTCCAATGCCTCGGCTACCAGACAAATCTTTTCGGGGGATGATCACCAACTTGTCAGACTACTACCTACGCTGGTATCATGCCAGACCCGTGGCGATCACTTCTACCCGAAGGGAGGAGCTCAAGTCACTCCACAAGATCATCTACAGGTGCGCTGAATTCCTTTCCTCCAACTACAAGGACTACCTCAAATGGATCCCTCTCGGAGAACGGGATCTGGAAATCCTCGAATATCAAGAGCAATATCCTTTCAGGGCAGGAACATGGAGGCCAGACTACATAATCGGAGCCGATGGCGATCTGAGAATATGCGAGATCACATCCCGTTTTTTCGCCCACGGGATATTCATGTCAAGATTCGCCGAACAGGCAGCTGACCGCTTCATGGCTCGCTACCCTGGAGAAAAGAGAGACTCTGACTACCCTGCCCTGATGGAATACATGGCTGGGATTGCCATGGGGAAAAACAAAGTCTATGTCTTGAAAAGTTCAGACAGGACCAACGAGATCCGCCTTTACAAAGAGTTCTACGAGGGCCTCGGGCTCCCTATGACGATCCTTGAGAGTGAAGAAGTCGAAGGCCGGCGGGCAGAATGGGCCTCAGAGAAAGTCCTGCTCCTTAGCGCGTTGAACCAAAATGACATCCTGTCATTTGGCATGGACACCATCAAAGCCATGGCTGACACCGGGATGTGGAGCGACTTTCGGAACATATTCCTTTTGCACGACAAACGTTTCATGAGGCTCTGGTTCGAGGATAACTTCACCAGCCGTTTCCTTACCCCCGAACAGACATCATTCTTAAGATCCCACTCCATTCCCACATGGGACTGCTCCGACCCCGAAACTATTGACATTCTTAAAGATGCCCGGAAAAATAAGAACAAGTACATCCTCAAGCCTTACCGTCTTGGCAAAAGCGAAGGCGTCAAGGCCGGAGTCCTGACAAACGAGGAAGACTGGGAAGAGCTTTCCTCCGATGGGATGATAATCCAGCCATTCATAAGGCAAAGGACCTTCAGGACTGTCTGGGAAGGACAGACTTTCGACGACTACATGTGCGGGATGATGCTTTGCGTTGACGACCGCTTCTTCGGGAGCGGATTGTTCCGCGCTTCCAGCCTCCCGGTGACCAATATTGGCGACGACCGCAAGGCTTGTCCCCTGCTCACTGACAACCCGGTCATTCTGGAAGACTGCGACGTGCTATGATTCTCGCCGGCAATCAACCATACTTTTTCCCCTATCTTGGATGGTGGCAGCTAATCAAAGCCGCCGACCTGTTTCTGCTGAGTGACGACTACAATTTCATAAGAAGCGGGTGGATCACCCGAAATCGGATCCTGGTTGAGGGAGAACCTTTTTTCTTCAGGATAGAGATCAAAGGAAGAAGCTCTTACAAGCTCATAAAAGACATGGAGGTCGTACCGCCAAATGTGGGCAAGAAACTGAAAACACTGCGGTACGCCTACAGCAGGGCTCCTTACTTTGACAATGGGATTGCCCTTGCCGAGCGAGTCTTAAGCTACCCGGACACCAATCTGGCCTCCTTCCTGGAGAACTCCATCAGGGAAGTCTGCGCTTTCCTTAGAATCACGACTCCGATGAAAAGGTCGTCAGAGTTGGTCGGGAATGCCTTGTTCAAAAAGGAAGAGCGCATCTATGACGCATGCCTCCGTACAGGCGCCGACACCTACATAAACGCGATCGGAGGGACAAAACTCTACGATCGGGATGATTTCGCCAGGCACGGCATCACCCTCAAATTCCTCAAATCCGGCCTCCCGGAATATCCCCAGTTCAAAAAACCATTCGTGGAGAGGCTTTCCATCCTCGACGCCATTATGTTCAATTCCCCGGATGAGCTCCAGATAATGCTTGAAGACTACACCTTAATTGACGGGAGCGATGGATGAGATCATGGTCACTGTGATATGCCTGGCCTACAACCACGCCAAGTACATAAGGGATGCCTTGGAGGGTTTCGTCAGCCAGAAAACGGACTTCCCTTTCGAGGTCATTGTCCACGACGACGCGTCAACCGATGGGACAGACCGGATTATCAGGGAATACCAGGCCAGGTACCCCGACATCATAAAACCAATATTCCAGGAAAAGAACCAGTATTCCCAAGGAGTCCGCATCACCCGAGAATTCATATTTCCCCTGATAAGGGGACGCTATGTCGCTTTCTGTGAGGGAGATGACTGCTGGACAGACCCACTGAAACTCTCCAAGCAGGTGAACTCTCTCGAGTCTCATCCGGAGGCTGACCTCTGCTCCCACCGAGCTTTGAGGCTTAAAAACGGAAAGTTTGACGGCTGGATCGCTCCCACCCTCAGAAGCCGTGTGGTTCCGGCCGGAAAAGTCATTCTGGGTGGCGGAGGATGGTACTGCGCCACCGCTTCTTTCCTATGCCGGAGAGAGGCCTACATGGAATGGACCCCGATGAGGGATGTGGTCGTGATCGACTACGTGATGGCGATCCAGTGCGCCCTGAGGGGAGGCATGGTCTACATCAATGACAGCATGTCTGTCTACAGGGTCGGCACGGAAGGATCCTGGACCAGCCGCAATGACAGGAAAGCGAGAATAAAGAACAGGCTGTTGATGATCAAAATGCTGGACGTCCTCGACAGCTACACAGGCGGCAAATACAGGAAAGTGATAGGAATAAGGAAGGAGATGTTCCGCTCCGACATCCTGCTCCTAACCAGAAACTATAAAAAGCTATATTCCATCTCTAGACTGAGAATCAACCTGTTCAGGCTGCATAATTCGACACGGCGCATTATACGCAGATGGCTGAGTTTCATTTGACTCTACACTTTTGTGATTAATAAAAAACTTGCTTAACTTTATATGCTTTTAAATCCATAACGGAATGAAACGTATCATCCTGCCATCAATCATGTCAGCATTCCTGCTGTTCCCCGCATTGGGATTGTGCGAGACAATACCCGCGTCGGACAGCAAGGTCACTTACATCGGGAGAGTTCTGAGGAATGGCCCAGAGACCACCTTTGATTGGACAGGAAATTATCTGAAAGTCCGCTTCCAGGGTTCATCCCTGGCTTTCAAAGCCTCGGATTCGGGGAAAAACTACTACAACATTTACCTGGACAAATCAATGGCCTGCGCCCCTGACAAGGTCATCAAAGTCCAAGGTTCAGACACAACCATCACATTATTCTCCGCCAAAGAGCTCCAGGAACTTTTCGGGAAGGACAAAAAGGCCCTGAAAGCACCCCATCAGGTGATAATCCAGAAACGCACCGAAGGATCCCAGGGACGGACAACCATCAAAGAATTCCACACAG
>ONUG01000148.1 GCA_900320965.1 uncultured Bacteroidales bacterium
CTGATGGAAGAGCAGCGGGAAGTAGATTGTCGGGGCATGGAACCCGAAGTCCAGCAGCCTCTTGGCCACATCAAGGGTAGTCGCTCCCTCCCTTTCCACTGAGCCATCAGCGGCCTTCTTGGAACCGTCATTGACAAGTCCGTCGAAGACGAACTCATGCTTACAGACCGTAGGGATCGGAAGCTTATAGCAATCTTTGAGGCTTTCCTTGATGTAGTTAGCCCCGAGAGTAGCATATTTTCCGACCAGCTTGACGTTCTGTTTGCCGAGCATGAGGATGTAGGCGTAAGCCCTCAGGATCACTCCGAAGTTGCCCAGGAAACCAGACACTTGGCCGGCGGACTTTTCATCAGAACGGACCACATCGAACGAGCCATCATCATTCTTAACCACCTTAGGGACAGGCAGATAAGGCAGAAGCCTTTCACAGACACCTACAGGGCCTGATCCAGGACCACCACCGCCATGAGGCGTCGAGAACGACTTGTGGAGATTCAGGTGGAGCACATCGAAGCCCATGTCTCCCGGGCGAACCATTCCGATCAGAGGATTCATGTTAGCTCCATCATAGTAAAGCAAGCCTCCGCACTCATGGACCAGGGCGGCGATCTCCTTGATCTCCTTCTCGAATAAACCGAGAGTGTTCGGGTTAGTCATCATGATTCCAGCGATATCGTCACCCAGAAGTGGCTTAAGATCAGCCACATCCACAAGACCGTCAGCGTTCGATTTCACGACCACGACCTCCAGTCCGCAGACCGCGGCACTGGCAGGATTGGTTCCATGGGCGCTGTCCGGAACAATGATCTTCGTCCTTTTCAAATCACCACGCAGAAGATGGTACTGACGGATGATCATCAGTCCGGTCAACTCGCCATGAGCGCCCGCGCATGGATTGAAAGTGAATCCAGCCATGCCTGTGATCGCGCCGAGAGCCTTCTCCATGTTGTAGTAAACCTCAAGGGCACCTTGGACAGAGCAAGCCGGTTGCAGAGGGTGAAGTCCCTGGAATCCAGGCATATTAGCTATCTCCTCATTGATCTTGGGGTTATATTTCATGGTGCAGCTGCCCAGAGGATAGAAGCCGGTGTCAACACCGAAGTTCATCTGGGAGAGATTGGTGTAGTGACGGACAACATCAACCTCGCTTACCTGCGGCAGCGCAGGAGCCTCAGCCCGAAGCAGATTAGCGGGAATAGCGGCGCCGGGAACAACTCCCGCCTCCCTGCGCTCCGCGCCCTGTCCGGGTAAATGGTCGGCGGGAGTTGTCCCGGCCGCCACTGACGCCACCCAACCGGAAGTCCCGAGTGAATACCCCGTACGTCCCTCTTTGGAGAGCTCGAATATAAGTTTGTCGTAATATTTCATATTCCTAGGCCTCCTTCACCAACGCGACGAGAGCATCGATCTCAGCTTTCGTCCTTTTTTCAGTAGCACAGAAAGTCACATAGCCCTCCTCAGTTGGAAGAGCACCGAAGAAACCTCCTTCAAGAAGTTTTCCCTGCAGTGTCTCAACTGACACCAAAGGCTTGAGGGCGAACTCCTTCAGGAAAGGCTGGCCAGGGAATGCCTCCTCGAACTTGCCTGTCTTGAGAAGCTCATCGTGGAGGTAATGGGCGGCGGCGAAAGAACGGTCATTGACTTCTTTCAGTCCCTTAGGTCCCATCAGCGACATATACACAGTCACGAAGAGAGCCATCAGGCTCTCGTTCGAGCAGATGTTGGAAGTCGCCTTCTCGCGGCGGATGTGCTGCTCGCGGGCCTGGAGCGTCAGGCAGAAGCACCTGCGTCCCTCGGTGTCGCGGGTCTCACCCACAATCCTTCCGGGGAGTTTACGGAGATATTCCTTCTTGCAAGCCATGAAACCGACATAAGGGCCACCGAAGGTCATCGGGATGCCAAGGCTCTGGCCGTCTCCGACAGCGATGTCAGCCCCCCATTCGGCGGGAGTCTTCAAGACGCCAAGGGCTGAAGGGTCGCAATACTCAATGAATATTCCCCCTTCCTCATGGATGGCGTCGGCGAAGCCGGTAAGATCCTCAACAATACCGAACCTATTGACTGAAGGGACGATAACACCAGCGACATCACCTTTGGAAAGTTCCGCCTTCATGTGATGAGGGCAAGTGTGCCCGTCCATCACGGGGAGATAATCCAGAGGAATACCGTGGTACTTGGCGTAAGTCTCGATAGTCTTGATGACATTGGGGAGCAAAGTCTTGGAGACCAGCACCCTTGTCTTCTTCTTGGTACACGAGGGAGCCATCTTGACAGCCTCGGCGGCGGCTGTAGGGCCGTCGTACATGGAAGCGTTGCTGACATCCATGCCCGTCAAGGCGCAGATCATGCTCTGGTACTCGAATATATACCTGAGCGTACCTTGAGAGATCTCAGCCTGGTAAGGAGTGTAAGCCGTCAGGAACTCGGACCTGGAGATGATGTAAGGAACGACGGCCGGAGTGTAATGGTCATACGCTCCTTGCCCGGCGAACACCTTGAGCTTCACGTCCTTAGCGTCGAGACTTTGGAAAAAGTCCCGGACCTCCTGCTCCGACATGGCGTCAGGAAGGTCATACTCACCCTTGTAGATGTAATCCTTGGGCACATCGGAGTAGAGGTCGTCCATCGAACTGACCCCGATCCTCTCCAACATGGCACGGATGTCATCCTGAGTGTGAGGGAAATACTGGAATGTTGCCATCGCAGCTCTTACTTCTCGGAAAAAGCCTGGTAAGCGGCGGCATCCATAAGAGCCTCAACCTCAGAAGGATCGCTCATCTCGACCTTGATGATCCAAGCCTCGTAGGCATCCTCGTTGATCTTCTCGGGAGCGTCCTCGAGATCAGGATTGACCTCAACGACCTTTCCGCCGACAGGGCAAAGAAGCTCGCTGGAAGCCTTCACGCTCTCAAGAGCGCCGAACTCCTCGCCAGCCTCGAACTCGTCGTCAACCTCAGGAAGGTCAGCGTAAGTGATGTCACCAAGCTCTTTCTGAGCGAAATCGGAGATACCGATAATGGCCACATTGCCTTCGACTTTTACCCACTCATGGTCCTCACTATAACGGAGGCCTTCAATAACTTTGCTCATAATGATTTATTAATTTATTGATTATTAACTATTTCTTATAATTTGTCTGATAGAATCTCTTCTTGACGACTTTGCCAGGGAAAACCTTCTTGCGGATCCTGATGTTCAGAGGAGTGTCAAGCGCTCCGTGGGCCCTGTCGACAAGGGCGAAGCAAATGCTCTTCTCCAAGGATATGCTATGGTAGCCAGTCGTAACGACTCCGACTTCTGTCCCATCAGCAAGTTCGACGGGATAACCGGCACGGGGAATTGCCTTGTCCTGAAGCTCAATACCGACCAGTTTCTTAGCGGTTCCGTTCGCCTTCTGGTCAGCGATAGCCTCTTTCCCGATGAACTCATCTTTGTCAAGCTTGCAGAACATGCTGAAGCCAGCCATGACCGGGGATATCTCCGGAGTCAACTCGTCTCCGTAAAGCGGCAGTCCAGCCTCGAAACGGAGGGTGTCACGGCAACCGAGACCGCAAGGCGCGACACCTGCGGCAAGGAAAGCGTCCCAGTACCTCACGATCAGACCGGGAGCCGCATAAATCTCGAACCCATCCTCGCCTGTGTAGCCGGTACGGCTGATGATCACCCGTGAACTTCCATCCTTGAAGTCCTTGAAAGTGTAAAACGCCAACGAGGCGGCTTCCGCGGCGAAAGGAAGGACCTTGACGAGGGTCTCTTCCGCCAGAGGGCCCTGAAGAGCGATCTGGCCCCATTTGTCAGACTGGTTAACGATCTTGACATCAAAGCCTTCACTGTGATCCTTGATCCAGAGGTAGTCTTTCTCGATGTTGGCGGCGTTCACAACGAGGAGATAATGATCAGCCTCAAACTCCTTGTACACAAGAAGATCGTCGACAGTCCCCCCGTCCGGGTAAAGCATCATCCCGTAGAGGATCTGCCCGGGGGCCATAGGACGGACATCATTTGTGAACACGTGGTTCACAAACTTCTCGGCATCAGGTCCGCTAACGAAAATCTCGCCCATGTGAGAGACATCGAACATCCCGACTTTTTGGCGGACGGCCAGGTGTTCCTCCGTGATCGATGAATACTGGATAGGCATGTCGAATCCCGCGAAGGGACTCATCTTGGCTCCAAGAGCCAGGTGACTGTCATGTAGACAGGTCAAGTTGAGAGTTGGTTCCATGGTGTATTAGTTTCGTAATATCTCATCTCTTATTCTCCAATCCCCATAAGGGTCCATCTGAGCTTCGGCTTTGTCCTGGGCTCGAGTCTCGAGGTTATGGAACAAGTCCATTCCAAGCTCAGCCTCAAGCTCATCGACTGTCATGGCGTAATGAGTCAAATTCCTCTCGCAGGCCCTGTTCGGGAATATGAACCCGATGGAAGCGTAGCTACCATCCTTCCTCCTGGCCAGCAGAGCCTTGAAGAAAGAATCCGGAACCGCCACATGGTTGCTTCCTATGTGTTTGGGATTATTATACTTGAATATTGGGCCACATACGACCCACACTGACTTGTAATACCGGGCCTCATAGCGGACCTGTTTCTCAAGGTCGTTCCACGCGCCGGAGTTAAGGTTATGGTTTTGCGGGCAGACATTGCTCAGATAGAAGCACTCTTTCATCGTCTGGGAGCTCCAACGCATGTCCGCGGCCGGAGCCATGTGGCCCCTGTCATAGCCGGAACCCACATAATCCCTGTCATAAGCTTGCCGCCCCTTGACGAGAGGATCGGGTGTGAACTCGTCCTCACGGCTTCTGTACCCGGTGAGCACCTCTGTCTCCAAAAGCTCGTACGCCACCCAGTTAGGCACCCTGTAGTCATTATTATAGGAGAGCGTGTAGCCCATGTGCTCGATGATCTCCGACTCGCTGTCTTCCAGACGATAGGGAATTTCGATGCGGGTCATCACATCGCCGCCTTCAACGGAAGTCCCCGGGACGATTCCCAGCGTTTCCTCTTCCTGCGGGGATTCGCCGCTCCAAAGGAAATGATATCCTGTCCCGAGGATGGCCAGGATCACCAGTATAATTATGGAAGTCTTCTTGTCCATCTTGTCACATCGCCAATCTAAATCCGAAAGTGCCTTTGAAATTCTTTCCTGGCATATAAGACCTGTTACTTATCCTGCAGGCATCCCAGCGGCTGGCACAACTGCCGCCACGAAGGATCCTCGTGCCTCCTTCTGACGCTCCGATCGGATTGACCTGGGGGTCACGGGTGTATTCCTGGGCCCTGTCATAGCACCATTCCCAGACATTCCCGCTCATGTCATAAAGGCCAAGTTCATTAGGACTCTTGGTCTTGACGTTCCTGACCTTGGAATCGGCGTTATCAAGGAACCACATAACCGGATTCATGTCGTTGGACCCGCTGAAACCGTAATGGCGGGACATCCTTCCTCCCCTGGCGGCATATTCCCATTCGGCCTCTGT
>ONUG01000125.1 GCA_900320965.1 uncultured Bacteroidales bacterium
GGAGTCGCAACCTCCCAGATTAACTTTAACCATATTCTTTTGTAAAAATAATTAACAATTTACTGTAGCCTACAAAATTAACCAATTCCGGGAATAAATAAGCAAGAATATGTCTATATTTGAATATGCGAAATCTTTCCAACACCATCTTTGTCACCGCGATCGGACTATTCCTGTCGCTTGCCACCTGCCAAGGCGCAGGTATCGTGACCAGCCTTAGGATCGGACTAAACCATCCGGACGGTCAGTACGCCTCGGGAGACACGGTTATCGTGAGCGTCAATCCTGTCAAGGAATATCCCACCCCACTTGAGGTTGCCGTTTTCGAGAACGGGGTAATGACTCGCAAGGAGAAAATAGGGATTGTCTCCAGTCCGCGGGTCGTTTTCACCGATGTCCGGACAGGACCCGTGGCCGTCATGCTGGAGTTCAGACCGGAAGGGACATTTCCAGAGAGCACGCCGATGAACCTCAAACCTTCCGAGGATGCGATAAGGATTGGCTACGTCATCAACGCTTCAGCATTCGAGCCTGGTTTTCAGCCACCTAAAGATTTAAAGCGTTACTGGGGGCGCCAGATACGCCAACTCAGGGCGAAAAAGATGACTGTGAGATCAAAGCCTGTAGCCATCAATGACGATGGAATAGAATGTTTTGACGTTGAGGTCAGCGCTTTGGACACAGTCCCGGTCAGGGGTTATGTGGCAAGACCGAAAAACGCAACTGAAGGGTCGCTGCCCATTATCATTCAACTTCATGCCGCCGGGGTATCCGGAGACTGGTGCAAGGCCCATGTCAATGCAGCCGTTGACATGGCCCGCGGAGGAGCTTTAGCCTTCGATTTCAATGCGCACGGAATGTTGAATGATGCCGGAGACGACTATTACAAAACTCTCGAGAACGGTCCACTGAAAAACTACAGTTACCGTCCGATCACATCCAGGAACTCTTACTATTTCAGGAATATGATCCTTCGAGCGATCCGCGCGCTGGACTACATCACCAGTGATCCTTTATGGGACGGGAAGACTATCATCCTGCTTGGAGAAAGTCAAGGCGGAGCGCAAGCGGTCGCTTTGGCCGGGCTAGACGACCGTGTCACGGATGTGGTGATCAACGTGCCGGCGATGATCGGGAACGGAGGTTACCTTCTGGACAGGAATGACGCCTGGCCCTGGCCCATGGAATATAACGGGGTCAAAACACCGACTTCCTCCATGCTGGATGTCGACACGGGAATACTTACCGAAAAGAACGCACGGAGAGCGAAGAAAGTGGCTCCCTACTTCGACGGAGCATCGCTCATGAAGGGATCAAAGGCCCGTTTCCTTGTCGAGATAGGTCTGGTGGACACGACCTGCCCTCCATCAGAGGTTTTCTCAGGCCTGAATGGCGTCGCCGGAGAGGTCCAGGTCATCAGTAGTCCCTACCGTAACCATTGGTCAGCGAACATACCTGAGCCATACAAGGCGTGGTGGAACGAGAATATCGAGTCTTTCAGACAAGAATACATCAAGAAAATATTATCTTTGTAGAAACACTGAAACTTTTAAACATGTCCCGATATGAGAAGATTCATTAATCTCGCGGCCATCGCCGCCCTAGTCGCGTTAGCATCATCATGCGCGCCCAAAGTCGCCATCACTGCCCATAGAGGCTTTTGGAACTGCGAGGAGGCCGGCTACGCCGAGAACTCTATCAAAGCCCTTGAGCTAGCCCAGCAAAACAAGCTTTGGGGAAGCGAGTTCGACGTCCACATGACTTCCGACCTTGTGCTTGTCGTCCACCACGACCGGGACATCAAGGGCGTGAATATCCAGACCCACGACTATGCCGATTTCAAGGACTATCGCCTCAAGAACGGCGAGAAGCTCCCCACTCTCGACGAGTACTTGACCCAGGGAGAAAAGGGTGGCACAGTGCTGGTTTTCGAGCTCAAGTCTCAGATCGACAAAGCGCATGAGGATTACATGGTTGACAAGAGTGTCGAGGCCCTTAAAAGGCATGGCCTATTCGACCCTAAGAAGGTGATATTCATTTCTTTCAGTATGAACATCTGCGAGAGGATCGCTCTTCTCTGCCCCGGTTTCACAAATCAGTTCCTTTCAGGGAACATCACCCCTGAGGAGGTCCTCGCAAAGGGTGTCAACGGCATCGACTACCACTACGGAGTCTTCCAGAAGAACCCGACTTGGGTTAAGGAAGCCCACAACAAAAAGATGAGCGTCAACGTCTGGACGGTTGACAAGGAGGAGCCTATAAAGGAAATGATCGGCCTCGGAGTCGACTGCATCACCACCAACGAACCCCTCAAGGTGCGTCAGATCCTCGGGAGCAAGGAAAGGAAATACTAAGCCTACTCAAAAAATACCTTACGCTTGAGGTAGTCGTAGCAGAGGATGTCTTTGCGGACCATGAACCGGTTCATATTAAGACCCATACGGACTATCTTAAACAGTCCATGCTGGGTGTCGATCCCGTAGTAGTTGGCGCAGAAACGAGATTCCAGATCCTCGCCTCGGTCAGTCACTGAGTTGCCGCGCAGGTTGCCGGCCTGATCAAGGGTCAGACAAAGGATTCCAGGATACTTTGAAGGATAGTAGAGCATGTCATTATGACAATGCCCCGTTAACCAGACCACTAGCTTTCCACCTTTATCCACCCAGGCTTGAACCACATCAGCAAGAGGATTCTCCTCGACGCAGACGTAACCGAACTGCTCCCCAGGAGCGGAGCGTTTCTTCCTCATAGAGAAGCGTTTATTGGCCTCATAAGACATAGTGGACGGGCCGTGAAAATTAGTCATATCCCCAGTCCTGTGGTCAATCACCCTGCCTCCGGACGGACTGAAGTTATAATCAAAACGGTGGGATGCGTCATTCCACACCTCGTTGTTACCATTGAAATCATCGACAGGATAATGGGTTGCGACGATCACTGAATATTCGAAAGCAGGATTGCCGGGATCCAGAGTCTCGTCAAGAATGGAAGCCAACCACTCTTCCTGCTCGCTTGTGCGGTAACGGAAGCCGTCATTGTAATGCATGCAGTCAAGTCCGATCAGCCTGATCTTGGCCTCAGGGAAATCCTTATGCCAGAAACAAGATTTGTAGTAAGGGCTGAAGGGGTTGTCGTAACCTTTGGGCATCACACAACCCAGCTTTCCGATATAGTCAGCGAAATAGGTGTCAAAATCCCAATGCTTACCCTTGAAATCCCAGTCAGCGGAACCCTCGAGAAAGCCTTTCTCATTGGATTTCACGGCGCTGTCATGATTGCCAAGGACGAAAAGGGACTTCTCCGCCAGGCCGCAACCTCTCCACCAGCGGTGGTCTTGAGGGTAATTCTTTGTGCCATCCGCATAATACACGACAGCATCCCCGGTATTGATCACGGCATCGATGTACTGCCCGTACTTACCGATAATGTCCTGGAGCCTGGCCACAGCGATGTCATCTCCATGAATATCAGAGAAGTGGAGAACACCCAAAGAAGCGGTCGTCACCTTACCGGGAGCGGCCACATAACGGGCCTGCCTGATTTTATTCAGAGTCTCATCATTACTCCCTACAACAGATGTGACGGGATCGTTTTCCGCCGCCATCGTTTTACCAGGGCCCAATGCCACCCCGAACGAAGCCAGAGTGACAGACTTCAGGAAATCCCGTCTATCCTGCATATTTACGTCCTATTTAATTAGAAATCAGAAGCTAGCCATTGGTCCGCCCCACAGGCACGCAGACCCAGTCGGTGTCCAGATACCCGAAGCCATAGTGAACTTTCGCCTTGACAAACAATTTGAAATCAGCGGTTAACATACGACCATTGTTAAAATACATCAGGTAGCCGTATTTGTTCACAGGGATCTCCACAGTCGAACTGGGACGGACCGGATCGGTGACAAGGAAATACTTCCCGTCAGAGCTCTTTTTCGCTTTAGCGGGATCAACTTGAACGATGTACATTCCTGAGAGAATCGCCTGACGCTTGCCGGAGATCTCGCATTGCACATCATCTGTGTGGACAAGGACCTCAAATCCATATTTATTGGGGTCATCGCCGATCTGGACGCCATAATATCCCCAATAATTCGGATATTCCGAGAATTCACGCCCTCGCCAATCTACAGGAGCCAGGAGATCGGCGATGCTGACGTAAGATCCCTTCTCTCCAAAGTCGACTCCGTCGACAAAACCTACCTTGGAGACAGAAGCGAACTCCACAGGGCGGACAAGACCCGCCTCGAAGTGGTCCTGCCCTCCGAAAGTGACCTCAACAGGGGCGCCGGAATCCAACACCGCTGAAGCCTTGATGAAAAGGCTCATCTCACCAGTGTTGACGAGGGCATCAGCGACAGATCCACGGAAATAATTCAGAATGTTTCCATTAGCGGTGTTACTGATTGAGGACACCAACTCTCCACGGCTATTGCCGATCCATGCGTATAGTTTCGTACCCTCATCCCTGACACTGAAAGAAACCTCGTTGTTGCCGATCCTGGTCACTTCCTCCATCAGGCTGGAGAAAGAATACGTGATAGCGCCATAGCCCTCGCCAGAGATGACGAAGAAACTATTCAAATCTTCTTCGATCCCCGAGTTATCCTCCCCAGGATTCAGGGAGATCGCCTCGCCATTCTTCAGCGACAAATCGACCTCCGGTTCCGGGACAACTTCCGGCTCCGGGACAACTTCCGGCTCTGGAACTACCGGAATCTCAGGTGTTTGAGGTTCTTCCTGAATCACCGATTCTACAGTCACTTCAGGCTCAACGGTCTTCTCTTCAGGCTCAACGGTCTTCTCTTCAGGCACAACGGTCTTCTCTGGCTCAACGGTCTCCTCTGGCACTGTGGTCACTTTGGGCTCCACAGTTTCTTCAGGCACCGAAGGCTCTACGGTCTCTTCAGGCTCAGTCGTCTCAGTAGTATCTTCTTCCGTATTCTTCGTTGTTTCCGGAACGACCTCCTCACTAGTGGCCGCAGGGGTCTCCGTTGCCTCAGTAGTCTCCGAAGCTTCCGTAGGAGCCTTGGGGACCTCTTCGACTACCACCGGCTGATTCTCCTCAGGAGCGACAGGATCCAGGGGCTCATTGCCCACACACCCGGCCAGGAAAAGAATCAGAGCGGCAATGCCCGTCTTTATGAATATATACGGTACTCGCAAAACAAAAGAAATTACAGTTCCTTGATCTTTATGTTCTTGAACCAGACCTCGTCACCATGGTCCTGGAGCAGGATGTAGCCTTCCTCGTAGTTGCCGAAGTTAGGCCAATCCTTGTACTTGCTGTAGGCCACAAGAGCGTTCCACTCCTGGTTGTTCCGCTCATATTCAATGAGTTTCACTCCATTGAGCCAATGCTCGACGTGGTTGCCTTCGACTTTCACCATCGCCGTATTCCAGGTCGTGATGTCGAACGGCTTGTCCGCAGGGGCAGGGATAAGGTCGTAAAGCGAGCCAAGCGTCCTGTTGCCCTTGACCCCAAGTTTGGCGTCCGGATGACGAAGGTCGTCAAGGATCTGGAACTCACAACCGATAGCGGAGCCAGCGCCTTTATTCAAGGTCGGGTCCACAAAATACTTGATTCCGCTGTTAGCTCCTTCAGTGATCTTGAAATCGACCTTAAGGATGAAGTTCTTGTACAGGCGGGTGGTGATGATGTCGCCTCCGTTGGTCGACTCGCCGCCGTTCCCTTTGAGAACTTTCAATACCCCCTTGTCGATAACCCACCCTTTGGCCGGGAAATCGTCAAGCTTGGCACCTCGCCAGCCTTCAGTGGTCTTACCATCCCAAAGTAATTTCCAACCCTCAGCTTTCTCTTTGGAAGTCAAGCTGTTGTCCTGGGCGCATGCGCTGACGCAAAGCGCCATGGCCGCAAGAGCGATGAATATCTTTCTCATATTCTCTCCGGATTACATCGTGTAGAACTGCTCCCAACCCCTGCGAGGCGGCAGGCCAACCAGCATGGCGTTGGCGAAGTCGTTGTTGGTGAACTGCTTGGTACGAGGATCGAAATAGAGTTTCGCATTGAGTCTCTGGGCGATCACACCGAGGCAGAAGACCTGTGAGAGGACACCGTTGATCTCGAAAGGCGAGCGGGTCTTCTCGATCCCCTGGCAAGCCAGAAGGAAGTTCTCGAAATGGTTGGACGGGCTCTCAGGAGTCTCAGGAAGCTTGTTGGCGAGATCCTTGGCAGCTTCCTCAGGAATGATCGAAAGCTCGGATCCGTGGCTGCCACCCTTGAAGATCAAGTCTTTGGTATAGATGATCTTACCAGGAGAAATCTTGGCCGCGGGTCCCACATTCTGACCGGAAGCAGGCACATTTGCTGTCGCGACTCCACCGCCATAGCCCTTCGGGAGAGGCGGCAGGTTATCAAGACCGTCGTACCAGGTCACATCCACCGGCGGCATGCCGTTCCTCTGAGGGAAACGGAAAAGAATGGTAGAGGAATAAGGGAAGAAATAGTCATTGTGGCCGTTCTCGTAAAGCATGCTGACCTCGTACGGAAGCCCAAGCTCAAGGAACTCATGGACCGTGTCGAGAATATGCGCTCCCCAGTCGCCGAGGCAACCCATGCCGAAGTCATACCAGCACCTCCAGTCGCCCTGATGGTACTTCTCATTAAAGTCATGATA
>ONUG01000083.1 GCA_900320965.1 uncultured Bacteroidales bacterium
GAAGGCTGCCGACGCAATGCTTGATAAGAAATCCTCCTTGTTCCCCGGCCTCGGCCATATATTCGGGAGAGCTGAGTGAACGGAGAATCCGGATCGCGAGATCCAGCCATCCGGCTGATTCAGGTCCAGGGTCAAGCTGGCTAAGCTCGATCAGAGCGGAAGCCATGATCGCTCCCGCCGAGGCATCCCTTTGGGTGTCAGGAGCTCCCGGAGCGTTATAATCCCAGCAGGGAACCTTGTCTTCGGGAAGGTTCGGATGATTCATCAGGAAGCGGGCGATCTTTCGGGCCTGCTCCAGGAAAGCGGGATCTAGCGTCTCCCTGTACATCATCGTGTAGCCGTAAAGTCCCCAGGATTGTCCTCTTGCCCAAGCGCTGTCGTCCGAATATCCCTGGGCGGTGTTTTTAGCGTGAGGCTGGCCTGTCGCTGGATCATAAGAAACGACATGCCATGTGGAAGCGTCAGGACGGAAATGGTTCTTGATTGTTGTCTTCGAGTGGATGACGGCGATGTCCTCATAATGCCTGTCGCCAAACATCTTCGTGGCGAAGCAGAGTATCTCCAGGTTCATCATGTTATCGATGATGACAGGATATTTCCATTTCTCGTTCTCATTCCAGGATTTCATCACGCCGAGTGATGGAGTCCAGCGAGTCAGGAGGCTATCTGTCCCTTCATGAATGACTTCCAGGTAATGCGGATTGCCAGTCAGCCTGTAGCCATGCCCAAAACTTGACATGAGCATGAATCCCACGTCGTGGTTTGTGGTTATCTTCTTGGCCGGCTCGACCCTGTCGGTGAACATTTCGGCATAAGAGCGGAGCTCTTCATTCCCGGTCTGTTCGTACAGCATCCATAGCGTGCCGGGAAAGAATCCGGAGATCCATCCGGCATAGTTGGTGGTCTTCAACTCACCATTCTCCCAAGTCCTTGGGAGAGCGCCTTTTTTATCCTGGAGGTTTTTGGCCAGCAAAGCCTGGGTCTCGGCTCTTTTAATGGAGCGGTCAATCATTAGGCCAAGCGGTTCCTGGGCGGCCGCTGGTGCAATTACTAATAATAAGGTCAGCAGGGCTGCCCGGAAACGTCTGGTCATATCAGAGAGTTTTTTTCGGGTAATTAAATGTTCTCCATGAGGGCGTTGATCCTATCACGGACCTCCTCGATGGTGCCGGTGCCGTCAATCTCGTTGTAGGCTCCGGAATTCTTGTAATATTCCACGAGAGGCTCAGTCTTCTCATGGTAGGTCTTGATCCTGTTGGAGATGGTAGCGTCAGAGGCGTCGTCTGCCCGGCCCTCAATGGCCGCGCGATGCTTGATCCTCTCCTTGATCATCTCGTCGGGAATCATCAGCGAGACCACGCCGGAGACCTTGGTGTCTCTCTTGGCGAGCATCTTGTCCAGAGCCTCGGCTTGGGCGGTTGTGCGGGGGAAGCCGTCAAGAAGGAAGCCCGAGTAACCCTTGACAGAGTCGAACTTGTTCTCGATCATTCCTTCCACAATCTCGTCAGGGACAAGCTCTCCAGCCTCGATAAGGGCTTTGGCCTTGAGCCCAAGCTCACTTCCTGAGGCCATCTCCCCCCTTAGGAGGTCTCCAGTAGAGATGTGGCACAAATTGAACCTTTCCGCCATCGAGGCAGCTTGGGTGCCTTTGCCCGCACCCGGAGGACCGAATAGGATGTAGTATTTCATATTGTCGTCCAAAACGTATATATCCTTAATATTCCTTCCGAGCCCGTCATAGTCGAGCCCGAAACCTACTATGAAATCGTCAGGGATCTCCATCCCTACATAGTCTATTTTCTTGTCGAGGGTGTAGCATCCGGGCTTGAAGAGCATCGTGCAGATTTTGGTCTCCTTAGCTCCGTTGGCAAGCATGATCTTGTCGAGGTTGGCGATCGTCCTTCCGGAGTCGATGATGTCTTCCACGATGATAACCCTTTTGTCTTTCACGCTTCCGGTCATTCCGATCACATCGCGCACCTCTCCTGTCGAATGTGTTCCGACGTAGGATGAGAGCTTGATGCAGACGATCTCGCATTTGAAGGTGAGCCTTTTCATAAGCTCTGCGGTGAAGAGGATGGATCCGTTGAGAACGCAGAGCAAGACAGGAACGTCTTTGCTGTCCTTGAAGTCCGCTGTGATCTTTTCGGCCACTTTGTCAATGGCTCTCTCGATCTCGTCGTACTCGATAAAAGGTCGGAATGATTTGTCGTGAAGTCTGATGTTACCCATTTCCTTTTTTTTAGATTAACACAAAAATAACCAATCCTCATAAATAACAGAAATATTTGGCTTATCTTTTTTATCATTTCAAGGTTTTTCCGGATCGGTGCCTTAACTTTGAGACAAACCTATAGAACATGGGAAACTTCAAATTGTTTTTTTTCTCAGCCATTTTGGCTCCTGCCCTGTTGACCTGTGTCCCGTTGCCGGCTCCGGCCCAGGATACAGACAGGATCGATGCCGTGCTCAGGATCACTGGCGCCTCCTCTGAAGAGGACCTTGACGAACAGGAAGTCGAGCGCTACATGCGTTTCTTGTCCCATCCTCTGGAGATAAACTCAGCTTCCCGTTCCAGGCTGCTCTCCAGCGGTTTGCTGACAAGGTACCAGGTGGCCAGCCTCGAGGAATACAGGTCTGTCTATGGTGATGTCTTGTCTTTCTCGGAGCTTTCTCTGGTGGATGGTTTCGGAGAAGAAATCACAAGGGCGCTCCGGCCTTTCTTATCCTTGTCCAGTCACGCCCTGCCAGGCGCTTCGTCTAGCGACACAATGCGGACAAGACAGGACTATCTGGCCCGGATCGCTTATAAATCAGGAGATTCCAACTACGGAATCAAGTATAGGTTGGAGGCTGGGGGACGGGTGGATTTCTCTTTCGCAGCCAGAAACTCATATCAGGACAAACTGCTGAGCCTACCTTCATCTTGGTCTGCTAACATAACTTTCCACAGCAAGAAACGGGTCTCGAAAGTGGTGCTTGGAGACTATAATCTCCGTTTGGGGCAAGGTTTGTCCTTATGGAGCGGGCTGTCTCTCTCTGGACTATCCTCATCTTCATCTTTTTCTAGGAAGCCAACCGGCCTCTCATCATCGTGGTCTTGGTCAAACGCCGGAGGCCACAGGGGCGTCGCCGCCGATTATCAGCTTGGACGTTTTTACTTCGTCTCTTTCCTTTCCTCTCCGGGGCTGAGACAGCTTATGGAAAGATCTTCCAAGAGCCCTCCTGGATTGATGAGTGGAGCGTCAGTGGGATGGTTCGGAAGGAATGGACAGGCGTCTGTCTGCGCTTGGGCGTCGTCCGAGGGGGGCGGAACCTTAGGTAAGGGAAAGGTGTCCGGAGATATGAGGTGGAATGTCTCTGGTGTGGACATTTTCGCCGAGTCGGCTTTTGACTTAAAAGGGAAGTCTTTAGCGGCTGTCGCTGGAGTGTCGGCGAGGATCGGTGAGAACTGGAGGCTCAGCTCAGTTGCTAGGTTGTATCCGGCCTCATTTGATGGCTCTTTCTCCGGTGGTGTCAGGAGTTGGTCTAAAACATCCGATGAGAGGGGAGTGGCTGTGGGATTAGAGCGTTTCGGTGCCTCCCTGACAGTGGATCTAGCGTCCAAAATGTCAGATTTCTCAAAAAGGCAGTGCAAGGTGTTCATGAAAATCCCGTTTCAGGTTGGCGATGAGGTTGTCTTGTCGGTCAGGGCGACCGAGAGGATCAGGCCGTATGAGGAATATCTTGTCTACAAGACGGGTGTGAGGGTTGATTTTGACTGGTCATCGGCAGGAATATCGGCTCGGTACGGGGAAAACGATGGGGACTCGTGGAAATTGAGGACTCGACTTGAAGGATCGCTTTGCCGCTCCATGGGTGGACTGCTGTATCTGGAGGGAGGAAGAAAAACAGATAAATGGTATGTCTATTCCAGAGGCACTCTGTTTTTTGTCGACTATTGGGATGACAGGATATATTCATACGAAAGGGACGCACCTGGAAACTTCACGGTACCAGCTTATTATGGAAGGGGAATAAGCTTCTCGGCGGTCGGGGGGCGCAAGTTCTATTTTAAGAAAAGAAAAGCCCTGAAAGTTTATTTCAGGGCATCGAATGTAAGGTATCCTTTTATGCGTGAGCCTAAACCATCGGTGTTTGAAGCCAAGATCCAGGCCGTGGCGTCACTTTGATCACTTCGGGGGGATCTTTATGATCTGTCCTATTTTGAGCTTGCTGCTTATTCCGTTGTATTTCATCAGCCTGTCTGCAGTGGTGCCATACCTCTTGGCGATCTTGTAGAGGCTGTCCCCCTGCTTGACCTTGTAGGTTGTGGCTTGACCAGAGGACGTCGCGGGTTTGCTGGTCGCTGATGGAGCTTTAGAGGCGGAGGCGGACGTGGACTTGCTTGGGGTTGATGAGGAATAGATGTAGAGCGTCTGTCCTACACGTATCGTAGTGCTTTTCAGGTGGTTCCAGCTCTTGATCTGGTTGACTGTGACGTGGTGCCTCGCGGCGATCTTCCCTAGGTTGTCCCCGGAACGTACCTTATAAGCGATTCTAGTAGATGACGATGAAGAGGATCCGGAGCGGGTCTCTCTCTGGGAGGGCTTGGAACTGAGTAGGGTCTGGGGATTGAGAAGCTCCGAAGCCCTGTGGGTGTAGATCGAATCTTCGTTGGCGATGAACGCGCTGGTGTAGTTGAAAGGAATCCTCAGGATGTAGGGCTTGCTGTCGCCAGGAATCACGTCTTTGATGTACTGTGGATTGAGGTTCTCAAGTTCCTGAACGGAAATCCCGACAAGGTCGCTGATCTGCTCGAAGTGGAGATTCTTGCGGATCTCAAAGGTGTCGACTTGGACAGGCATCTGGACGCCGTTGGCGGCGAGCCCATATTCCTTACTGTACTTTATCGCATACATCGCACCGACAAAGGCTGGGACATAACCTCTTGTCTCTCGGGGAAGATAGTCGTAGACCGACCAGAAATCCCGGCTCCCGCTACGGCGGATGGCCTTGTTGACATTGCCGGGGCCGCAGTTGTAGGATGAGATGGCGAGGTTCCAGTCGCCGAACAGACGGTAGGAGTCTTCAAGATACCTGGCCGCCGCATCGGATGCCTTGAAAGGATCGAGTCTCTCATCCACGAAAGAATTGATCTCCAGCCCGTAACTCTTCGCCGTCTTGGTCATGAACTGCCACATTCCTTTCGCTCCAGCCCTGGACACAGCCACAGGGTTCAGGGCAGACTCTATGATAGCCACGTACTTAAGCTCGTCCGGAAGGTCATATTTGCTGAAAGTCTCCTCGAAGATGGGCATGTAATACTGGCATAGGGACATGATGTTGCTCATCTTGGTCGGCATCTTCTCCGAGTAGAGGACCATGTAGTTGCGGACGGTCTCGTTGTAGGGGAGTGTGATGAAGGAGTTCATGCTCTCCAGCCTGGACTGGAGGATTTCGTCAGAGACATTTGAGGTGAAATGGACGGAGTCCATGTCATAGCTCTCATTGACATTATCGGCGTTGACTTGCCTGTGAAGGTACCAGATGTTGAGGAGGCTGTCGGTCAGTTCCGGGCTGTAATCTTCCGGGTTGAGGCCTGCCGCGCTTTTGTCCTCGTTCTCCTCGTAGATGCTCAGCATCTCCTGGGCCAGGCTGTCCTTTAGGATTATGTCCTTGTGAAGATCGTCGATTGTCTTCAACAAAGAGTCGATCCTGGCTTTGAGCTCCTTGTTCTCTTCCTTATATTTGTTGCGGAATATGGAACCTTTCTTGGTCTGGGCATGGATCCGGATGGGGAGAAGGGCGAAAATTAGCGCCAGGAATAATATTCTTAAAGCCTTTCTGGTCATCTGAAATAGTGTTCTTAAAAGGTCAGGCCGACGCGCAGGCCGACCGCGTTGTTGCCCATGAATCCGGTGCCGGTTGGACGGACGGGAGAGAGGGCGTATTCGTTGTAGGGAGAGATAACTGTCGGACTGATCTTCATTGTCAAGTCGTCATTGACCTCGAAATCCTGCATGTAAGCGAACACGTTGGCGTCTATGACTTGAAGCAGGTAACTGCCAACGATGGCGACCACGGAGTAGTCCCTGAAACGTCGGAAGACATTCCTGTAATACAAGGCTCTTTCAGCGGGGATCAGGCCTTCGTAGGTGCTGTCCTCCGCCGTGGCCTCATTGTGTATTCGTTTGTATCTCTTGTAGTTCTTGTTGTTTGTCGACCAGTAGTGATACGATCCTACCAGAGCGCCCCAGTAGATGGGAATCTTCCAGTACTCACCATTGTATGCCTGTCCAAGTCCGGGCAGGAGGAGAGAGTAAAGGGTGGCTTTTCCGGCCTGGCCTTTAATCTCGCGCTTGTAGTTGACGACCCCATCCATAAGTGTGCCCCAATAGATAAGGCCGGCGCTCGCGAACATGTAGGTCGACATTTGCTTGGCATGTTCGTCAATCTCCAAGGATGTGTCCGGATCGGATTCGAGAGCAAGCTCATAAGCTGACTTTGACGCCTTGTACTGCTTGTTGTACTTGATGCCCAGCCCGATTGTGGTTCCGAGGCCAGCGTAAGTGATGGGGATTTTCCAGTACTGTTTGTTGTAGAACTGCTCGGCTCCGATGAAGACTGTTGAGCCAGCGAACATGGATCCGATCCTCAAGGTGCTGTCGTGCTTGGCCACACCATGGAAAAACTCTTTGAAAGACCACATCTGGTCGATGGAATCCCTTGCGGCCAGGGTGTCGGCAGGACTGGCGTAGCTCTGGGAGAATGCCTCCTCCCTGAACTGCGCGCGGGCTCCGACCGCGAAAGCGGCCAGGCATAGCGCTGTCAATATTACTTTGAGTGCCAGATCCTTCATTACAGCATCCTAGATGTTCGAGTCCTCAAGAGCCTTAAGGAACTTTCTCACTTCCTCGTCGGAGTTGAACCTGATTGTCATGGTGCCTTTCCCGGTCGGTGAGCGTTTCAAGCTGATGCTGTTATCAAAAAACTTGCCGATGTGCTCGAGAATCCTGTAATAGTCGTCAGGCAGGTCTTGGGCCCTGGGTGGAATTTGGGAGGCTTCTCTTCCAAGACGGCGGACTTTTTCTTCCAACTGGCGGACGGAAAGCCCGTCTTTTATCACCAGATCGCACAGAAGCTCCTGGATGTGAGGATCATCGACACTGAGAAGAACCTTGGCGTGGCCGGTGCTTAGGAGCCCTGCCTTGAGGTCGTGCTGCACTTTGGCCGGAAGTCTGAGGAGTCTGAGGTAGTTGGCCACCGACGCGCGTTTCTTGCCAACTCTTTGAGCCATCTTCTCCTGGGTCAAATCGCACTCGTCCATGAGTCTCTGGTAGCTCATAGCCACTTCGATCGGGTCGAGGTCTTGGCGCTGGATGTTTTCCACAATGGCCATCTCCAGCATCCCCTGGTCGTCTGTGACCCTGATGTAAGCCGGGATCTCATCCATGCCAGCGAGCTTGCATGCCCTGTAGCGGCGCTCACCGCTGATGATCTGGTAGCGACCGTCAGGCTGCCTGCGGACAGAGATCGGCTGGATAAGGCCAAAAGTACGGATGGACTCGGCAAGTTCCTCAAGAGAGTCGTTGTCGAAGGCCATTCTCGGCTGGTAAGGGTTAGGATCGATCAGCCCGGAAGGAATCCGTAGCACGTCGGAGTAATCCTGGACAGGCTTCGCGCCAGCTACTTCTTTATTGATGTATCCTACAGGTTTTCTCTCGGGAACGTTAATCTCAATGTCCCCAAGGATGGCGCCGAGCCCTTTGCCCAGCCTGCTTTCCCGCTTCTGGTTCATCTTCTCTAATTCTTTTCGTTCTTCTCAAGAACCTCTTTGGCGAGATTCATGTAATTTGACGTCCCGTTACTGACCACATCGTACAGGATTATGGGCTTGCCATGTGAGGGGGCCTCGCTCAGACGAATGCTCCTTTGGATGATTGTCTTGAACACCATATCCTTAAAATGCTCCCTCAACTCTCCAACGACCTGGGCGTGGACTTTGGTCCTTCCGTCAAACATCGTGACCACGAAGCCTTCGATGTTGAGGCCTGGGTTGATCTTATGCTGGACCAGTCGAATGGTCTGGAGCAGTTTGCCAAGACCTTCCAGAGCAAAAAACTCCGGCTGGACAGGGATCATCACAGAATCGGCGGCCGTCAGGGCATTGATGGTAATCAACCCAAGGGAAGGGGAGCAGTCGATGATGATGAAGTCATATTCATCCCTAATAGGCTTGAGCCTTTCCTTGAGGAAGGACTCGCGGTTCTCCTCTCCGGTCATCTCGATCTCCGCTCCGACAAGGTTGATGTGGGACGGAATCATCTGAAGATCAGGGATTTCCGTCTGGACTAGGGCGTCACGTATGCCGATCTCGCCGATCAAGACCTCGTAGATTGTCCTCTTCTGGTCATTGTCAGGAGAGAAGTTCAGGCCGGAGGTCGTGTTGGCCTGGGGATCGGCGTCGATAATCAGGACTTTTTTCTCGAGAACTGCGAGAGAAGCTGCCAGATTGATGGCGGTGGTGGTTTTGCCCACGCCGCCTTTCTGGTTGGCTATTGCTATGACTTTTCCCATGACTGGACTATTATTCAAACTACAAAAGTAATAAAAATATCTCGCTTGTCAAACGGGATCCACATCAAGGGCGATGTGCCCGGAATATCTCTTCTCTTTCTCGAACGTCTCCAAAGTCTCGGCGATCGCTCTTTTTCTGGCCTTAAGACTGCTGTCTTTAGGGAGAAGGATCCGGATGATGCGGATGTTCTCACCGCCGACCTTGTCGACTTGGGGGGAATATGGCCCTATAACCTTCATGCCCCGTGAGGATATTCCGGTCAAGGTCTCTGAAAGCAGCCGGCTCATAAGCTCCGCCCTGGAGAGATTCCTGTCTTTGAGAATGGCATTTATTACCCTTGAGAATGGAGGGTATCCGAAGACTTTTCTCTCCTTGAGGAATCTGAGGGTCGAATCGTCTCCGGCCAAGTCTCCGGTCAAGGTTTTGTACACCGGGTGGTCAGGGTTGGCGGTCTGGACGACGAATAGGCCCTTTTCGCTTCTTCGCCCGCATCTTCCCCTGAACTGCTCCAAAAGCTGGAGTGCACGTTCGTCCGCCCGGTAGTCATTTTGGCCGAGAAGCGAGTCGGACTGTAGCACCGCAACTAAAGACAATCCACTGAAATCGAATCCTTTAGCCACGATCCTGGTTCCCACTAAGATGTCGATGTCTCCGGCTGCGAAACTCTTGATGATTTCAGCCTCGTGTCCTCGGCTTCGGGCATTGTCGCTGTCCAGCCTGGCTATCCTGGCCTCGGGGAAGAGGGCGGCCGCTTCCTCCTCTATCTTTTGGGTGCCGGTTCCTAGAGGTTTCAAATCTCCTCCGCACTCGGGACATTTTCCTGTGTATTCCCGGACTCTTCCGCAGTAATGGCAGACCAGTCTGGGAGCGGAGTTTTCCCTTATGTGGAGGCTGAGGGCCGAGTCGCATCTGGAGCATTTGGGAATAGCTCCGCAAACCTCGCACTGCAGGAGAGGGGAGTAGGAACGGCGTTCCCTAAGGATGGCCACCTGCTTACCGTCTTTAAGACATGATTTTATCCTGTCGATCAGTTTCCTGGAAAAACTGCCGACCATTCCGTTTTTTTTCTGTTCCGCTATTGTGTTTATAATCTCCACATCCGAGTCGGAAGCTTGGAAATATCTCTCTTTCAGATCAATAAGCCCGAATCTTCCGACTTGGCAATTGTACAGTGATTCCAGGGAGGGAGTCGCGGAACCAAGGATAATACTGGCTTTGAATATTCCCGCCAGCATTATCGCCGTCTCCCGGGCGTTATATCTCGGTGCCGGGTTGTCCTGCTTGTAGGAGGAGTCGTTCTCCTCGTCGACAATCACTAGTCCGAGATTCCTGTGCGGAAGGAATATCGAGCTTCTGGTTCCAAGGATGATGTAGGGAAGGCCGCGCATGAAGGAGGACGTCTCCGCCCTGCTTGAGAGGGTCTCTGCTGAATGTGCTACCCGAAGCTGTTCCCCAAACAGGATCCTAACCCTTTCTTCCAATTGCCTGCTGAGGGCGATCTCAGGCACCATGAACAGGACATTCCGTCCCTGGGAGAGAGTCTCCATGGCGAGTTTGAGGTAGATCTCCGTCTTTCCGGATCCGGTCACTCCGCGAAGCAGGGCGGGCTTCCCACTCGTGAAAGTCTCCTTTATCTTGGAATATGCTTTCTGCTGGGCGGGGGAGAGCTCTATCGCTGCAGGCCACCTTCCCGCATCCATACTGTCATTCTGAGCGGAGCGAAGAATCTCCTCTTTCTGGTCCCTGAGCGGAGCCGAAGGGCCAGCTACCTGTCGCATCAGTTCTCCCCGGAGGGCTATATACCTAGCCCTAGTGTCTTCCCTCCGAGCCCTGGTGATCTTCTCTTCCAATTTCGCCACTCTCTCTTCCAGCCGCTTAGCTACCCGTGCCTTGACTTCTTCCTCCTCGACCTTTCCTGCCGGATATGCCGCTTTGTAGACCTCACCGGGGGTGCAGAGGTAATATTCGGCTACCATTCTCCAAAGCATGATCTCCTCTTCGGAGATTCTTTCCAGGCCTGGTTCGACTCCGATAATCGGTTTTATCCTTTCCAATCCGACTTTGCCAGCGCCTTCCACGGCATCGGTAGCTGTCACGACTCCTACATATTCCTTTCCTCCGAATTCCACCCGTATCCTATCCCCGATGACAAGAGGTGAGGGGAGGGAATCCTCTGAATATGAATAAAAAGGTTCCCATTTGAGGCGTAAAGGTAGGAGCGCCTGTATGTATCTCTGTCCGTACATCAGGGCGAATTTACCAAAAAAAAATTTGTATAGAAATGATTTTTGTCTATCTTTGCAATCCCAAACAATAATGGTGCTGTAGCTCAGATGGTAGAGCAATGGACTGAAAATCCATGTGTCGGCAGTTCGATTCTTCCCAGCACCAC
>ONUG01000128.1 GCA_900320965.1 uncultured Bacteroidales bacterium
CAGATCGAAGTCCAGCATCACCTTCTTTCCACGGATCTCATGGATCAGGTCTTGAATCAGAATTAATTCGTCCTTCATAATCAAAAAGTTTAGTCAATAACAATACAAAGATAGCATAATCCCTTTTATAATGAAAAGTTACCTGAAGTTCTTAAGTCGGAACAAGTTGTACACAGCCATCGAAGCGGTGGGGCTCATAGTGAGCCTCGCCTTCGTGGTTATTATTTCCTGCTATGTCTGGCAGCAGTTCGCAGTCACGAGAGAAGCTCCTGACTATGAGAGGATTTGCGCGCTGACAGGGGCGGGAGATGAGTACCTTTCCGCTTATCCCGGGCAGCTGTCGATGGTCCATGACAGGATTCCAGAGTTTGAGAAGGGAGGTAGGATAAGTAACTATGGCACTTATGCCACTTATAATGGGAAGAAGATCCCCGGCTTTCTGGACATCTCTAATGTGGATCCGGAGATCTTCGAGTTCCTGCCCCAGGAGTTCATTTCGGGATCGGTAGAGGTTCTGAAAGACAGGAGCCAAGTCATTCTTGGGGATAATTTCGCGCGGAAACTGTCTCCGGACATGGATCCGGTCGGCAAGACCATCATACTACTTAAAGATACCTGCGTGATAGGAGGTATCGTCAAAATCTCTGAGAACTCAATCTTAAAGGAAAGGGACGTCTATCGAGGCTTCGAAGAAAAAGACGCCCCCAGCACTTCCCCGTTTGTCACTCCGTATGACCTTATTCTTGTCCGTTTTAGGGAAGGTACTGATTTACAAACACTCGGGCCTGTTATAGACACTATGTTCCATAAGGAATTCGCTGAATCCTATTACAGTATCAATAAACCTGAGCACAGTTTGGCAGTTCCTTTTAAGGAGTTGTATTTCTCGAAACGCATTGGCGATTCGCTGAAAAAAGGCAATTCGACGCTTGTCTATGTGCTGATCGCCGTCGGTATCCTTCTTCTGGCCTCGGCCCTGTTCAACTACATCAACCTAAGTGTTGCCCTCGCTGGAAAAAGGGCTAAGGAGATGGCCATCCGCTCGACCCTCGGAGAGTCCAAAAGGAGTATTTTATGGAGATATGTTTCCGAATCTATCCTGTTCGTGGCTGTCTGTCTCGCCCTGGCCATGGTTCTGGCCAAAGCCACGGAACCCACATTCAACAAGTACTTGGCCGGAGACATCGGGCTCAAAGTGGCGTTCTCGCCTTGGTATCTTGCCGTTTACGCCCTGCTGGCCATTCTGATCGGGCTAATCTCCGGACTGATCCCGGCATGGATGACTCTGAAACACGATCCGGTCTCCATCATAAAAGGCGAGCAGCGGCGCCAGACAAAATCGGTGTTCTCGAAAATATTCATTGTCATCCAGAATGTCATAACGGTGGCGTTAATCTCCATGGCTCTCGTGATGGAGTTGCAATACACCCATCTCGTGAATATGCCTATAGGGGCTAACGTGGATAATCTATATTACCTGTCCAGCGGTACCGTGGGAATGGACGCTTTGGCCGCCAAACCTTACGTGGACAGGATTGGCCGGACCCAAGGATACCCAGGTAACGGTAATGTGAGCGTTAGCACAACCTTTGAGGGGAAGAAAATCGATGTCAGACTGCTGCGTTGCGACGAGGCCGCTTTCGAAATGTTCGGTTTTGAGGTTTTGAAGGATTTCAACCTTCCTCAAAAGAATGGTTTATGGCTTACTGAAACTGCGGCGAATGTGTTCTCTTTTGACGAGGATAACCCTGTCGCGCCCGACTTTGTCAGCGTGATCTGGGGTGAGATGGAAATCGCCGGAATAATCAAGGATTTTGCCCTTAAAGGCCCCTCGGAAATCGCTGGTAACCAGGTGGGTATGGTCTATGTCAGTGAGAGGATAAATGGGACTAATGTTGTGCTTGAGCTTAACCGGCTCGATCGGGACATCAGGGCAGAACTAAGGGAGATCGCTCGCCAGGAGGGCCTTAGGATCGAAGGAGATGAGGATATTGGCGAGAAGGTTTACGGATATATTCCTGAACTCATCGAAAAGACCTTGGAGAAGACCCGGAGCTTCATCAGCATGATAGAGTTGTTCATGATGCTCGCGGCTCTGATCTCGCTTCTCGGACTGGTGGCTATGAGCGCCTACTATGCCGGGATGCAGACAAAGGACATCGCCGTGCGCAAGGTCTTCGGCGGAACGATCGCCTCTGAGACCCGCAGGGCAGTCTTTGAATATCTGATCCTTGTCGGGGTGGCTATCCTGATCGGGGTACCGGTCGCTATATTCCTCGCCGAGCGTTACTTAAGGCAGTTCTACTACAGGATTGATGGCTACGGTTGGGTGTTCGTGGTCGGTGCCGTGATCGCCTTGGTGATCTCGTTCCTCGCTGTCCTCTGGCAGACCCTCAGGGCCGCCCGGACCAACCCCGCCACGGAACTTAAAAAAGAATAGAATATGAGAAGTTACCTGAAATTCCTATCCCGGAACAAGTTGTACACGGCCATTGAGTTTGTCGGACTGGCTGTGAGCCTCGCGTTCGTGATCCTGATCGGCACCTATGTTGTGCAACAGTACAAGGTGGCGCATGAATCGCCGGACTGGAAGAGGACTTTCGCGCTTGGAAGACCGGAAGCCATCGGACTTTCCTATTGGGACAAGGAAGAATTGGAACTGGGCATACCTGAAATAGAGAATGTTACCCACGCCTATTTGATGTGGCAGCCGGCTATCCAGATAACTGATGAGGAGGAATATAAGGGATCCGGGATGCAGACCGATGCTGAATTCTTCGATGTTTTCCCCCAGTACCGGATTATTGAAGGAAGCGCGAAGGATTTCGTGTCAAAGACCGATGTCCTTATCAGTCAGTCTCTTGCCAGGAGGATTGCCAATCAGCCTCTGGTCGGCGGAAAAATCCTGGTAAACAAGAAAGAACTGACCATCAAAGGCATATTCAAAGACTTCGACCAAACGTTTTTTATGCCCGTCGATGTGATCACTCACATATCAGACAACTATGCCGTCCAACAGGGAAAGAATTTCGGCGGCATTGGAGCCGTAGCGACTTGGTACAAAGTTCGCCCGGACGCTGATTTAGGACAGGTGGAGGCAAAGGTGAAAGCGTTGCTTCACAAAAACTACGACAATATCTGGAGTGCGGAGAGAGTGGAGCAATGGGGATCATACCGAATGGACAAGGCCTTCTTCCACAAGTCTAACGGCCTCACCCGCATGGGAAGTCTTCAGATGCTAAGACTGCTCACTATCGTGGTTTTGTTACTGCTACTGTCCGCCATATTCAATTATGTGAATCTCAATCTCGCCCTCACAGGAAAACGCTCAAAAGAAATGGCGACCCGCAGGCTCCTTGGCGCGGACAAAAAAGACATACTCAGGAATAGTATTCTTGAATCCATCTCCTTTACCGCCATCTGCTTCGCCGCCGCCCTTTTGCTGGCCTACTTGCTGACGCCGATGATGAATGGTCTTGTGTCTTCAAGAGATGCCAGGATGGCGGCAACCGGAATGGGTGAAATGACCGTCAGGATATCCTTCATGCTGACTACAGGATACATAGCAGCCTACATTGCCGGCATTCTTCTGCTTGGAACCATCGCTGGCCTTTTACCAGCCTTCGCCGCATCCCGTTACGAGCCAATAGATGTCATAAAGGGAACCTTCAGACGCCGGACCAAGATGGTTTTGAGCAAAATATTCATTATCATCCAGAATGTGATAACCGTGTTTTTGATATCCGTGGCCCTTATCTTGGGAGTCCAGATGCGGCACATGCTTTCCCGACCGACACATTCTGCCGTCGATAACAGGTTTTATCTCGAATTCGACGCAAGGGACGATAACATGGCTAAACTGTTGAAGGATAAAATTGAAGCTTTATCATGCGTCTCCGAGGTCGGAGTGGGTGTGGGATTGCCAGGTACCATGTTCGCCACCCTGGGGATCAAAGTTGATGAAGAGCATCATGTGGATATGCCTGTGATCCTCTGTGACACAACTTACTTCAGATTACTGGGAATGGAGATACTGGAAGACTTCGGACATCCGCTTGGAAATTCCGTTTGGATGAGTGAATCGGCGTTCAATGCGGCTAATGTTTCGGACACATCGACCGTTTTCGCTCGGAAGATCAATTTCAATAATGTTACACCCGAGTACATCGGAGGAATAGTTCACGACTTTCCGACAGACAAGGCATCCCAGTCGGAAATAAACCCTAATGGAGCCATCATCGTGGGAAAGGATAACTTGATGTATGCCAGCTGTATGTTAATAGGAACGATTGGGGAGGACAAGTCGTATGAAGACCAGATCGTGAAGGCGTATGGGGAATATACCCGCGAGCAGTTTGGTGTGGAACAGACCTCCTGGGTCTACGGATTCATAAGGGACTTAAACAGAAGACAGCTGGAGCCAGAGCGGAGGACCTTGCGCCTGGTGGAACTCTTTGCCGTGCTGGCGGTATTGATCTCCTTGCTGGGCCTGCTGGCCATGAGCACCTACTTCGCGGATGAGAACACAAAGCAGATCGCCATCAGGAAGGTCTTTGGCAGCGATGTCTCCAACGAGACCTGGCGGACGGTCCGAAGTTACATGGTGCTGGTGGGAGTGGCTTGCATCATCGGCATTCCACTGGCCATCTGGGCTGCACGTATTTACCTGCAACGATTTGCCTACCGGATTGAGGGTTACGGTTGGGTGTTCATAGTGGCCGTTATCATCTCGCTGACAATCGCGTTCGGCTCCGTCCTTTGGCAGACCCTCCGCGCCGCCCGGACCAACCCCGCCACGGAACTCAAAAAGGAGTAATTTTAAACTAACGAATTATGAAATTATTATCACGGAACAAACTGAACACATTGATCGAGGCGGCAGGTCTGGTCATTTCTTTCACTGTGTTCATCGTGCTGATGAGTCAGGTGTGGTACGATGTCACATTCGACAGATCATACCCTGGAAGCGGGCGGATTTATTTGTTCGAAAGGCCTCAGAGCCGAACTAGGGATCAGGCGCCTTACCAGAGTCTCATGAACAGGCCCCAGATCCAGGCGATCAGGGATGCTTCTCCGGAAGTGGAGGCAGTAGGGACTATGAGCGAATCTATGCTGGTCGATCCTAACAATGACACCCCGATGGAGTTCCCTGTGGCGGCATTGGTTGATAATGATTTCGTGAATGTTTTCCCTTTCCGCATGGTGGCGGGAACGGTAAACGGCTTTGACAACCCTGAATCCCTTTTGCTGTCAGAAACCTCGGCCAAGACCTTATTCGGAGGAAGTGGCCAGGCTATAGGAAAGCATCTGAAATTGGAAAGGGGCGGGATCCAGGAAGTTACCGTCATAGGTGTGTTCAAGGATTTCCCTGTCAACTCGCTCATTGCGGGAATCGGAGCATTCGGGCAGCTGGGCGACATGTACGTTGGGAACAATGACCCGAACTATGAGTCTTTCGACTCTTTTGTCAAGCTCCGTAAAGGAGCTGATCCTAAGAAGATTGCCCCCGTCCTGGCAAAGGCATTCGAAAGGAACTGGGTTCTGTGGGAATACCAGGACACTCCTTCGGACATAAGGGAACGAGTCCTGAATGAATCAAGGCTTGCCACCTTGCATTCAGCGCATTACGACCCATTCTTAAACGGTACTGGAAGCCGTAGCAGGGACTTCATACTGACAGCTATCGCGCTTATATTCCTTATCGTCGGTCTGCTTAACGTCTTCAATCTTACTAATGCCGAACTCCCGTTCCGCATACAGGGCAACAGCGTCCGGAAGATCTTCGGGGCCAACGACTCCCAGATCCTGGGGAAAGACCTGGTGAAGGCCGCCATCCTCTGCCTGCTGTCTTTTGGAGTAGCGCTGATCATCACCATATTCTTGTCTGGCTCACCTCTGGCATCATTCCTCACTGTACCCCTTAGGATTGGACAACTTCGTCCAATACTCATTTGTTGCCTTCTGGTGGCATTGGCCGGATCACTTCTTGTCACGTATCTACCATCCAGCTATGGCAACTCCTTCTCCCCTTCCTCTGTCCTGAAAGGAAGGATCAGCCTATCAGGGAAGGGTAAGGAATTCAGGATAGGAACCTTGGCCCTTCAATTCCTGCTCTCATTCCTGTTCATCGAAGTGGGCCTGATGATAGGAATACAGAACAATTATGTCTCGAATTTCGATCTGGGATTCCAGACAAAGGACATAGTACAATGCTGGCTTGGTTTCGAGACCGCGGCCAAGAAAGAGACGGTCAGGGAAGAGCTGCTGAAAGACAAGGACATTGTCGATATCACTTTTGCCAACCAGTCTATTCTGATGGGAACCCCTATGTTGAACACTAGGGAATCCAATGGGGTCACCGCCCGTTTCGCAGGTATAGATGTCAGTCCTAACTATCTGGATTTCTTTAGTTTCGATATTGTGGAAGGAAGAGGCTTCACTGAGAAAGACGGAGAGGCCTCAACAGGAGTGTATGTGGTTAATGAGGCTTTCATTAGAGCTTATCCGGAGATCAAGGTAGGATCTCACATGAAAGGCATCAGGGTCGCTTGTCCTGATACGGATGCGGAGATAGTCGGAGTCGTTAAAGACTTCAAT
>ONUG01000129.1 GCA_900320965.1 uncultured Bacteroidales bacterium
GAAGATCACGGCGAAGGCCACGGCGATGGCAAGCATCCATAGAGGAACGTCCACTGGAACGATCAGAGGAATGAGGAATCCTGAAACGAGGTAACCCTCATTGACCTCCTCACCCTTGATCTGGGCGCTTGTGAACTCGATTCCGAGTCCGACGATGTAAGAAACAAGGAAGAGGGGAAGGACTTTCCACAGGCCCCAGAAGAACTGGTTCCAGAATCCGGGAAGGTCATTCATGACCAAGTTGTGCTGGTAGCCGACATTCCACATGCCGAACAGGGCGGCGGGAATAAGGGCGACTACGACTATGATCATCACTCTCTTGATGTCAAGCGAATCGCGGACGTGTGAACCTTTAGCGGTCACAGTCGCAGGAACACGAAGGAAGGTGTCAAAGGCATCCCATGTGGAATGCAGCCACCCAAGTTTGCCGCCTTTCTCAAAAAGGCCGGGTTTTACTGTATTTTCTTCCATAGTCATTGCCTTTTATGCCATTTCCTTGATCATAAGATCGATACCGTCCTGGATGATGGCCTGGATGTCATTCTTGGAAGGATCCACGAACTCGCAGAGGGCAAGATCCTCGGGAAGGACCTCATAGATGCCGAACTGCTCCATCTTGTCGATGTCACCGGCCAGGCAGGCCTTGATGAGATACACGGGGAATATGTCCATAGGAAGCACCTTGCCGTACACGTCGGAGCAGACAAAAGCGCGCTTGCCGCCGTGAGTGTTGGTGTCCATGGAATATTTCTTCTTGGGAAGAAGCCATGAGAAGTAAGCCATGGATGAGCTGAACTGATTGAACCTTAAAGGGTTCGCCCAGCCAAGAATCTCTCTCTCACGGCCTTCCTTGATCAGAGTGACCTGGTTGTCGAAGAAACCGAGGTAGCCATTGCTTCCGACATTCTCTCCTGAGAGGACGTCTCCGCTGATGAACCTTGTCTCGACGGAAGAGTCGACGCATCCCTGGAAAGCGCTCATAGGGGTGCCGGGCAGGGTGTTGACGTAACCGGTCTTTGTGGCGGCGGGTCCTGTGATGGCCACCTTGCGGCAAAGGTTGACCTTGCCTTCAAGGAATAGCTTGCCGATAGCGGCGAGACTCACGAGGTTCACGGTCCAGACAATCTCGCCCTTCTTGATAGGAGAGATATGGCTGATCTGGACACCTACATTGCCGGCCGGATGTTTCTTGGCGGTGACGGTGTGTACTGTGACGTCCTTCAGTGAGGAGAACGCTGAGCTTTCGCTGTTGACACAGACGTGGACTTCCGCGAAACGGGAGAAGGCGGTCACACCGGCCTGGATAGCCGCGAGGTCATCTTTGAAAACGAACTCGGAGTCGGCCGCCAGGGGGGCGGTAGAGAACGCTGATACGAAAACAGCCTTCGGGGTCAGCTCCGGATTGGCTATGACACCGTAAGGCCTCTGGATGATTGATGGCCACAAACCGCTCTTGAGAAGGATTTCCTTGACTTCGTCGCCTTTAAGTTGTCTTGGATCCTTGGCGCCGAAATCGACCGCTTCATTAGCGCCGTCAGCTTTGACAAGAACGGCCAGAAGCTTTCTCTTCTCACCCCTGACGATCTCCTGGACTGTCCCGCCTACTGGCGAGGTCAGAAGAATGTCCGGATTCTGTTTGTCTGCCAAAACAGGTGATCCCGCGAGCACCTTGTCACCTTCTTTGACCATGAGTCTCGGTGAGAAACCCTTGAAATCAGTAGGTTTAATGGCGACAACGTCAGGCGCGATCGTACTCATTGTCTCAAGGGCCGCTTCTCCGCTGATCGGGATGTTAAGCCCTTTTTTCAACACGATGTTGTTTGACATTATTGTTAATAGATATTAAGATGATAGTAATTTCAACTTACATTCTGCAAATGTACTCATTTTTTCGGGATTTTTTCCGTATTTTCGTGCCATTATGGAAAACATTGAGAACGCTATTTTCGAGGGGCTGAACGCGGAGCAGAGACAGGCGGTCAGCGAGATGGATGGACCGGTGCTGATTGTGGCCGGAGCGGGGTCGGGAAAGACCAGGGTTTTGACCAGCAGGATAGCCTTCGCCTTGTCAAAGGGGGTTGATCCGTCCAGGATACTGGCTTTGACTTTCACGAAGAAGGCCGCTACGGAGATGAAGGAGAGAATCGCCAGGATGGTAGGAGGACGTATGGCTTGGAAACTGTGCATGGGCACCTTCCATTCCGTGTTCGTGAAGTTCCTGAGGGAATATGCCGGTTCCCTTGGCTATCCTTCTTCTTTCACCATATACGACCAGAGTGACTCCACGAGCGCCATCAAGGCGTGCGTGAAGGAGTTGGGCTTGGATGACAAGGTCTACAAGCCCAGGGACATCCTGTCGAGGATATCCCTGGCCAAGAACAACCTCGTGACCGCTACCGCTTACAGGAACAACCGCCAGGCGGTCGAGAAAGACATCGCTTCAAGGAAGCCGAGGATATGCGACATCTACTCTTTGTATGCTGACAAGTGCCGCAGGAGCGGGGTGATGGATTTCGACGACATCTTGCTGAATATGAATATCCTCTTGCGGGATAATCCCGAGGCCCTTGAGTCAATCTCCTCCAGGTTCGACTATATCCTTGTGGATGAGTATCAAGACACCAACTATGCCCAGTACGTGATTCTTAAGAAGTTGAGCGCGGCTCGCAGGGACATCTGCGTGGTTGGGGACGATTCTCAGTCAATCTACGCATTCCGCGGGGCCAAAATTGAGAATATTCTTAATTTCAAAAAGGATTACCCTGAGTGCAAGCTGTTCCGTCTTGAGAAGAATTATCGCTCAACCGCCAATATTGTTGAAGCGGCCAACTCATTGATAGAGAAGAATCAAGGCAGGATCCCCAAGAATTGTGTCGCCGTCGGGGACACGGGCGATAAGATTCGTCTGATGAGAAGTTTCTCTGAGCAGGAGGAGGCTCTTATGATCTGCTCCGAGATTGTCTCGAGGATGATGACCGATCATGCCAAGTACCAGGATTTCGCCATTCTTTACCGTACTAATTCCCAATCCAGAGCTCTGGAGGAGGCGCTCAGGAAGCGGAATCTGCCTTATGTGATCTATTCCGGCAATTCTTTCTTCGACAGGGCGGAGGTCAAGGACATGATGGCTTACCTCAAACTGGCTGTGAATGTCAACGACGACGAATCATTCAAGCGTGTCGTCAATATGCCGGCGAGGGGGATAGGGGACACATCCTTGAACGCTTTGTCCGCTATGGCCAGGAGCAAAGGACTGTCGATGTTCAAGGCGGCATATTCGGTCGACTTCGCTGATTTCGGCCTTAAAGCCCCGGCTGTGGCGAGGATCAGGGAATTCTGTGACATGATCAACGGGTTCGCTTCCAAGGTTCAAGTGACTGATGCCCATCTTCTCGCCAGGGAGATCTCCGATACCAGCGGGCTGTATGCCCATTTCAAGACTGACTCTTCCATTGAAGGCCAGTCGAGGGCATCCAATGTCGAGGAGCTTGTCAACAGTGCGGTACAGTTCGTGGAAGATCGTCAGAATGAATATCTTCAGGATCTTCTGTCGGACAGCGAGATCGATGATGAGACACAGGTGGAGTACCCTGTGGTGACTCTTGGAGAATTCTTGGAGAACATCTCGCTCCTGTCGAATGTGGACATGGAAAGCGATGAGGACACAATGAACAAGATAGCCCTGATGACGGTCCATTCCGCCAAGGGTCTTGAGTTTCCGTATGTGATCGTAGCCGGATTGGAAGAGAATCTTTTCCCTTCAGGCGGGATGCTGGCCTCCTTGTCCGACATCGAGGAAGAGAGACGTCTGCTGTACGTGGCCATGACCAGGGCAAAGCGTGGTTTGTGCCTTTCGTTCGCTGGCACGAGGATGCGCAATGGGAAGCACGAGTCAAACTCTCCCAGCAGGTTCATCCGCGAGATTGATCCCCGCTACATTTCCAACCCGCTTGGTGACGAGGATCCCGACCCTGATCCTTCCCCATTCATATTCAGAGGATTCGGTGGTTCTTATGGACGTTCTTCCAAACCAGTCTCTGCTCCTCAACCCACGCCCACTCCAATGTCCCGGTATGAGGTCAGGAACAGGCCTCTTCCTCCCAAAATTCCTGACGCTGAGTTTGTTCCGGTTCCTATGACCGAATTGCGGACCGGGCAACGGGTCGAGCACAATCGTTTCGGGTTCGGTAAGATACTTGAGATAACAGGAAGAGTCCCTGATTTAAAGGCTAAAATCGTTTTTGACGACTACGGAGAAAAAATTTTGCTCCTAAAATATGCTAAAATCCGTCTGGGATAGTTGTATTTTTGATTAAAATCAGTATCGAAAGTGGGAGAAGAGGCTGTGGAGACGATTCTGGAGGCGGTTCAAGGTAATGTCGGCAGGTATATTTATTAGGCCGCTGACCTCCTTTATCATCTCACTGTCTTGAATGAAAGCATGGGAATAGGGTACAATGACCTGGAAAAAGAATTGCTTTCAAGGCATGGTCATTAAATTTTTTTATAGAAACATCAAAAAAAACATTCGAAATAATTGTTTCTTTAGAAAGAATTCGTATATTTGACACGAAGTTTTTCATAGTTTAAGTTTAGGTTAAGTAGCGGAGCGATCGCAGTGACTGCGATCGCTTCGTGATTTATAGCCTTTCCAAGGCCATCCAAACGGAAATTTCTGTTTTTTCATTTTCTTTTTTCTGTTTCCAGACTGCCATTTCCGTTTACTGTCCATAGCTTTGTGACCGGTCCGAGGAGGATCGTTTTTAACAGTTATGAAGCTATGAAGACTCACTCTTGTTTTCTTTCTTTGCCGGCGCTGATCGCCGCCATGACAATCGGATTCATATTATTGTCATGTAACAAATTCCCTTCTGATAACGGGCAAGGCTCCCTTTGCTGGAGTTTCTCTCCCGGGATCCAAACCAAGGCACCTGTGGCCATTCCGGACACGGACGCTTTCAAACTGAAGGTCGTTAATTCAGCGAATAATGTCCTTTATGACGGAGCCTATGGCGATTCCCCGGAATCGATGCTCGTCAATCCTGGCACTTACACTATAAGCGTGGTGTCTCGCATATTCTCCAAACCCGAATTCGACGCCCCACAGTTCGGTGACGAGCAGGTGGTTGTCGTGAAGTCTGGAGAAGTTACCAAGGCGAGGCTCGACTGTTCGCAGTTGAACTGCGGCCTTCGGCTTGTGTTGGACCCGGACTTCGGGTCGAAGTACCCTGGAGGGACACTGACAGTCTCATCCCAAGATGGATCCCTGACCTATTCCGCTTCGGAAAACAGGACAGGGTATTTCAAACCTGGTAGCCTGGCCATTACCTTGAATGACGCTTCCGGATCCACGAAATTGTTGACCAGGAACCTCGAGGCGAGGGATATGCTCACGTTGGGGGTCTCTTGTCCCGCGGGGGCTGGATCCCAGGGCGGTGAACTCTCAATCGCGGTGGACACCGCGCGTACCTGGACTACTGAAGAATACGAGATCGGTTCGAGTGAAAACGGAGATTCCGGGACCAGCAAAGGCAGGGCTTATGGCGTGTCGCAGGTGAAGGATCACCCGGGCGAGAAAGCTGTCTGGGTCTGCGGTTACATTGTCGGAGGTGATCTGTCCTCCAGCAAGAATGGTATCAGGTTCGAACCTCCTTTCGACTCGATGACAAACATCGCTCTTGGGGCTCGCTCGACTGTCTCGGAGAAGTCTTCCTGTGTGTCTGTCCAGTTGGCCAAGGGGGAGGTCCGGGATGCACTTAACCTTGTCACCAATCCCACCTTGCTCGGGAAGAAGGTGTACTTGAAAGGAGACATCGAAGCCGCATATTACGGGATCCCGGGGATCAAGAATATCACTGAATACTCTATTGACTGACAATCATTTCCAAAATACTTGAATGATGAGAAACAATCTGATTCCGATGGCTCTGGCCATCTTCCTTCTATGCCCTTCGGGGGCATATTCACAAAACGCATCCCACTCGGTCGAGTTCGGCCTGGGAGGGACAGCGATCAATCACACGCGTACGGTCGTCTCTGATTTCCATCAGACCTCGGGAGGCGACTATGTCTTTAACCTTGAGGAGAAGCATCTCTACGGAGGAGTGAGCCTTTACTCTGCCTATGAACTCAAGGGATGGCTCTATGCCGACGTTCAAGGGACCCTCGGATTGGCCCGTTACTATGACTCGGGTGCTTTGAAACGAGGCTTGTCGGTCTTGGCGGGACCGGGAATACAGTTCCGCCCTTTTGTGAAAAGTGAGTGGCTTCAACCGTATCTGAGATTGGGCGTGAGCTACTATCACAAGTCTTTCCCCGCTTACTATTTCGGTCAGTTCAACGGCGATGTGACCAAAGAGGCCATCTGGAAGGCTGAGGATTCTTGGAACAAGGGAAGTACTTTTGACACAAATACTTACTTTCCTATTACCGCGGGAATCGGCTTGGTGGGATGGCTCGGTGACAAAGTCGGGGTAAAGATTGGTGGCGACTACATGCGCTCGCTCGGATCGAAAGGAGCGAATTTCGCCATGG
>ONUG01000130.1 GCA_900320965.1 uncultured Bacteroidales bacterium
TATCTCTTCAAGGAAATTCAGTTTCTTGGTCTCTTCCATTATCGTGTTCTTTGATTAATCTCGCAAAGATACAAAAAAGCGGACTATTGTCATCCTTCAAGGATCTGTCTAGCGGCGTTCTTAGTGTCAACTTTCTCGATGATCCGTTCAAGGATGCCGTTCTCGTCGAAAATGAATGTCCTGCGGAGGGTCCCCATCGTTGTCTTGCCGTACATTTTCTTCTCACCCCATGCGCCGAAATCCTGAAGCATCTGGGTGGAAGTGTCGGCCAAAAGTCGGAAAGGAAGCGCGTATTTTGCCCTGCATCCGGTGTGGGCCTTGGCGCTATCCTTACTGACACCCACCACGTTGTAGCCGGCTTCCGTCAAGGCCGCATAGTTGTCCCTGAATGAACAAGCCTCTGAGGTGCAGCCGGAGGTGTTGTCTTTAGGGTAGAAATAGATTATGGTCTTTTTCCCTTTCCCGATGAAGTCGTCCGACTTCACGGTGTTCCCATCCTGGTCGATGACCTCGAAGGACGGCATCTTGTCTCCGATTTTCAGCATATTGTCAATATTTCCTTTTATTCTCACAAATATAGCTAAAGAATGTTTATCTTTGATTACTATAACACTCAAGTCAAATGAGAAAGCTAATCGTTTCTTTTATTATCTGCCTAGGTTGTTCCCTCCCGGCATTTTCACAAGAGTTCCAACTTCCGGAAGGTGGAAACTCCCCGGGTGTGGTTCAGGTCCTCTGCATCGGCAACTCTTTCACCTATGTCCATGATTCGGATATGATGCTTCGGGAAATAGCTCGTAGTCAGGGCCTTGACTTGCGTATAGGAAAGTATTTGGCAGGTGGTTACACTTTCGGGAAGCACCTTGAGAATAGTGACTCCAGGGCTGCTGTCGATTTCGGAGGTTATGACTATGCCTTCCTTCAGGATCAGAGCGCCAATCCTGCCAGATATTCCCGTGACAAGGACAAGCAGGTGCTCAAAGATCTCAAGACATTGAAGAGAAATGTTCTGGCCAAATCTCCTGGCTGCAAGGTCTTTCTGGAGCGGACATGGGGCTATAGCGGCTTTGAGGCTGGCGGATTTGGAACCGCTGAAAACCTTGACTATCACCTTGGAAGGGGAGTCGCCAAGATGGCGAGGAAGGCCCACACAGGCATCTCGCCAATAGGAGACGCTTTCAATCTCGCTGATTCAATCTGGCCGGAAGGTAAGCTGCTCGGCCCGGACAATCACCATCAGTCCTTGGAAGGCGCTTATCTGAAGGCTTGTGTAAACTATCTGCTTATTTCCGGCAAACCGTTCTCCGGCTCTCCGGCCTGCTGTGGGGTCGCTCCTGAAGTGGCCACCTTCCTTCGCGCCGTTGCCCAGAGGGTTGTCCTTGGTAATATTTAGTCCTATGTTTTCAGCATTTTCATCAGGCAACCTGACGGTTATCCCATTCTCTGAGATCAAGGGTGGCCGTGGTCGTGAATGCCATGGGCGATGTCTATGAGAATGGGAAAAAGATTTCTGGCCTGTTGACTGAAGACAGGAAGTGTTCCGTAAGCGCGGAAGACGCTGTCATGTCTTTGGGGCCGAGTGGAGTGTTCCCTGGCGCGGCTTCCGGGACAACGAACACGACTCTTGCCGCTATATTCACGAATGCCGATCTGGATTTGCCTTCGTTGAAAAAAGTGATCGCTATGGCGGCTTGCGGCATGTCCAGGGCCATCAGGCCGGTCTTCACGATGTGGGACGGGGACACGATTTACGCTGTTTCAGCCGGTTCAGACAAGGTTCCTGCGGAGATTAATGCGGTAGGCACTCTCGCCGCCAGGGTGATGGAAGCGGCCATCGTCGATGCGGTCCGCTCCAGCAGCGTTTCTGAAAGCGAATACCTCTCAAATATCTGACAGCATCAGAAATACTTTCGCCCGGTCTGGGTATATCCACATAAAATCGCTATTTTTGTGTGATAACGCTATTGTGTATATGATCAAGTCAATGACCGGATACGGCAAGGCTGAGGCCGTCCTGGAAACAGGTAAACTCACCATCGAGATTAAGACGCTCAACGGAAAAAATTCCGATGCGAACATAAAGACCCAACTTCTCCCTAAGGATAAGGAACTCATTGTGCGTCAGAAGATCGCGGAGTCCCTGTCAAGGGGTACGATTGACTTTTTCCTTACCTGGGAACCAAGTGCCGGGGCGGCCAAGAAGATAAATGAGGACCTGCTGAAGGAGTATTTCAACCAAATCAAGGAGATCAGGAACCAGCTCACAAGCTTCCGGGCCGTGAATTTCGCTGACCAGGCCAGGATGGACAACGAGCTTATAACCACGATCTCTCGTTTCCCTGATGTGTTGGACACCTCCCGTCAGGATGTTATCACGGAAGACAACTGGCCTGTCGTTGAGAAAGCAATTGATGAAGCGCTGACTGCCGTGAATGACTACAGGGCCAAAGAGGGTGAAGTGCTTTACAAGGATGTGACATCCAGGGTCAAAGGGATCCTGGCCCTCGAGGATGAGGTTGAGTCGTTGGAAGTCGAGAGGGTCGCCGGCGTTCGGGAAAGGCTGCTTAAGAACCTTTCGGAGTTGGAGCAGAAAGTCGATCCATCGAGATTCGAGCAGGAGATGATTTTCTACCTTGAGAAGCTCGACATCAATGAGGAGAAGGTCCGTCTTCGCCAGCATTGCAAGTATTTCCTCGACACCATTGATAGTGAGCCGTATCCTGGCAAGAAACTGGGTTTCATCATCCAGGAGATGGGAAGGGAGATCAACACCACCGGATCGAAAGCAAACCATGCCGGCATCCAACGCCTTGTTGTCAAGATGAAGGATGAGCTTGAGAAAGTCAGGGAACAGTCCATGAATATCCTCTAGCCCCATGAGCAAGGACACCGTCATAATGATTATCCTGGCCGCTTTGGCGGTCGCTGCCCTTGTGGTGATGATCTGGGTCATCATCCGTGGGTCTAAGGAGAGAGCCAGGCTGACCAAGGAATTTGAGGATGCTGAAGATGATTTTCAAGAGAGGATCACATCCTTGACAGGTGAGAAGGCCTCGCTTGAGAGCCGTCTGGCCGCGATGGAAGAGTACGGCAAACGGCTCGAAGAAGAGCGTGAGAAGGCCGACAAAGCCATGTCGGAGGCCCGTGAAAACGCGGCGAAAGCCCAGCAGGAGGCCCAGGAGAAAGCCCTGAGATTGCAAGCTGAGCGGCACGAGAAGGATCTCCAGAGCATGAAAGATGCTTTCAAGGCGCTCTCGGCTGAGAACAGCGCAGCCTTCAAAGCACAGAGCTCAGAGTCTATTGCTGAGCTGCTTAAGCCCATTCAGGAGAAATTCGCTGAGTTTGACAAGAGTGTCCGGGAGACCCAGAAAGAGAGCGCCGCGCAAAGCGCCGCCATGAAGGAAAACATCGAAAATGTTCTCAAACGTTCCCAAGCGGTGGGCGATGAAGCTCGCAATCTGGCGAACGCTTTGACCGGATATTCGAAGGTGCAAGGTAATTTCGGGGAAATGCTGCTGACGGATGTCCTTAAGAACGCCGGTCTGGTGGAAGGGGTGCATTTCTTCACCCAAGGTGTGATTACGGACAACGCTGGTCATGAGATAAAAAGTGACGAGGGAAGGACGATGATCCCTGACGTGATGGTCTATTATCCTGATGACACGACAGTTATCATCGACTCGAAAGTCAGTTTGAAGGCTTATAAGGAATACATGGTCAGCGAGACCGTTGAAGACACTGTCCGCAATGCCAAGGCTCATGTCGAGAGTGTGCGAAAGCATGTCGACGAGTTAAAGGCTAAGGACTATGCTTCATACATCCCTGAGGGCCGCAGAAAAGTCAGCTATAACATCATGTTCATCCCTGTCGAGGGAGCTTTTCGGCTTATGCTTGAGGAAGATCCGATGCTCTGGCAGGTCGCTAAGGATAACAACGTGCTGATTGTCAGCCAGATGACTTTGATCATCGTCCTGAATATGATCCAGATGGCTTGGAAACAGGCCAATCAGGAAAAGAACATTGCCGAGGTCTATGCGACCGCTGAGGAACTGATGGGACAGATCTCTGGCTGGCTGGATGGCTATGTGAAGCTTGGGGACGCGTTGCGGAAGGCCAGTGGAGCTTATGAGGATGCCACTAAAAAACTCAAAGACTCCAACCAGAGTGTCATAAAGAAGATCCAGAAGCTGGAGAAACTCGGGCTGGCTCCCAGGAAATCCAGGGCCAAGATCAAGCCTGGTGCCCGTGTACAGGGCCCTGAGTCTGTGATTCCGTCTGAACTCATGCCCGGAGATGAGGTATGAGACGGTTCCGTTTCATCGCGGTAGCGGCGGCTGCCTTGCTCCTATCCATTCTTGTGTGGTACTGCCTGGATGTCAAGTCCAAGGCCAGGGGTGACAAAGAGTCCTGGTTCAGGATGAAGGGGGTGGTTCTCTCCGTTGATGATCTTGCCTCCGTGTCTTGGCCGGAAATCGCTAAGAAATACGGAATCAACACGATTGGAACTCACATTACTCCTTCACAGGTGAGGGAGTTCATCCAGTCCGCCCGTGGGAAAGAATTCCTGGAAAAATGCGACTCTTATGGTATTGACGTTGAGCATCAGCTTCATGCGATGGGTGAGCTGCTTCCAAGAAGTCTTTTTGAAAAGGATTCCACCATGTTCCGGATGGATGAGAGCGGACGCAGGGTGCCGGATTTCAACTGTTGTGCCCACTCGGAAGCCGCTCTTGAGACAATTGCCTCGAATGCGGCCGTCTTGGCCAGGGCATTGCCGGCGACTAATCACCGGTACTATTACTGGTTGGATGATAATTCGCTGCCTTGTTTCTGTCCGGAGTGCCGGGACCTCAATGCTTCGGACCAGGCTCTATTGATAGAGAACCGGATGCTTGAGGCTATAAGATCGGTTGATCCGCAGGCCTCGCTTGCTCATCTGGCCTATCAGCATACCATGGTTCCTCCAGAAAAGGTTAAACCCTCAGAAGGGATTTTCCTTGAGTTCGCCCCGATTGAAAGACAGTGGGACAGGCCTCTTAAAGATCTGGATGCCCCGGGACGAAAAGGCAGGATGTCCCATAAGACAGTTCTTGAGATGCTTGACGCCAATCTGAAAGTCTTTCCTCCGGAATCTGCCGTAGTCCTTGAATACTGGCTTGACGTCTCACTGGCCAGCGGCTGGAAGAAACCCGCTGTGGATCTCCCTTGGCATCCCGAAGTATTTGTGTCTGACTTAGATGTGTACAAAGGCAGGGGAATACGTAATGTCACTTCTTTCGCTGTCTACATGGACTCGGTTTATTTCGAGTCGTTTCCCATCCAGAAGGGCTTGTCTGATTACGGGACCGTCCTGGGTGTTTACAGATAACAAGGTTTTTTTATATATTTGTAAGTTGTAGATCAGAATCTTGAATGTTCGGGAAGTTAAGACATAGAATAAAGAATATGAAGCTGTCGATGAGGGCCAAGCTGACACTGAGCCTCATGTCGATAGCGGTCGCGCTGTTGGCCTCCAGCGTCATCTCCATCTTGGAGTATTCCAGGATGAGCGATTACGTGTCGGATCTGATGGCGGAGAACATCAAAAGAATCGGAGTGGCCCAGAAGCTCTCCGAGGTGAGCGGGCGTTACAATCTTGACATGCTGAAAGTTATCGGTGACGATAATCTTACGACTTTGCCGGATTTCCATCAAAAAGAATTCATGGATCATTGCGACTCCCTGAGGAAATCTCTCACTTCGGAGAAGATGATGCCGCTGACGGATTCCGTCGTTTACGCTTACTCGGCCTACATGCTCACTTCCCTTGAGCTGAATGAGGTCTTGCTTTCTGATTTCATTGACACCAGGGAATGGTATTTTGAGCGCCTCCAGCCCAGGTTCCAGACCTTGAACAAGTACATAGACAACCTCAATTCGGCCATCTATGATGATCTAAAAAGGAATTCTGAGACTTTCCAGCGTGGATTCTACAGAAGTGTCATTCCCGGGGCTGTAGCTGTCTCAGTCGGCCTTTTGCTGGTCCTCATGCTCCTGTTCTTCCTCTTGGTGTACTATGTCAACCCGATCTACAAGATGCTTTCCGGACTGAATAATTACCGGTCTCACAATAAGAAGTACTTGTACAAGTTCGAGGGTGACGACGAGCTCGTTGAGCTGAACGAGGGCATCACGGAGCTGGCCGGAGAGAACCAGCAGTTGCGCAAGAGGGTCTCGGATCTGAGATCCAGGGCTCTCCAGCATCCTTCAGAGACCTCCCGGAATCCTGAATGAATTAGATATTAGACGAGATGAACATTAAGGTGATATCCAGGAATGTAGGCTACGCGTTGTTGGTCAGCGCGTTGTTCATGTTCTTGTCTATCCTTGTCTCCGTCGCGAACGGGAACGATAGCGCTCTCGCCGCTTTGATGATCAGTTTCACCCTGACCTTCACAGTCGGGGTTTTCCCGTTCATATTCGTCCG
>ONUG01000092.1 GCA_900320965.1 uncultured Bacteroidales bacterium
AAGCTCCCTTCAGAACTTTTTTGCTCCACCTGAACAGACCGAAGACAAGTGACATCTGCAGGGCATTGGCCACGCAGGCGAATATTCCCCCTCCGACGGTAGCGTTGCAAACCCAGAATGTGGTCGCCGCGTTCCACAGCAGGAAGCATAGGTAATGCCATAGGCAAAATCTCTTCATCCCAGTCTCGTCCGCCACCTTCTCGGCAAAAAGCAACGGCACGAAAGCGACCAGTGAGAGATACCCTGTCCCCGGCACCAGGAATGGCACGCTCAAAAGGATGGATGACAACAGTATAAGGAGGAATACTATCTTCTTGGACATGTCCGCAAAAGGAAAAAGAATCAAAGATTAAACTCAAAGCCGACGTTGATGACAAACCGATTGGGATGAGGCATGGCGACTCCATCCACGATCCTGTCCCGGTGGGTCAGTCTCCACACGGCATCTATCCTCATGACTTTGAATATATTGGACAAACCTACGCCGGCCTCGACATAAGGAGTGTCAAGTTTACTCATACCAACAGGGAAAACCATCTGGGAACCGATTCCTGAGGTTCCGGGAACACCATTATTCTCATCCCTTAGAGATCCGTAGGCCGCTCTGACGAGGACTATCTCCCTTAGCTTGAGTTTCTTGATAAGTGGAACCTTCCCAAGGAAGAATCCCCTGAAATCATGCTCCCAGAATAGAGTGGCCCATGTGTCGGAGGCGAACTCATAGTAGTCCATGCAAGAGAAGGCCTTGCTCTTGATGCGGTAAGTCTCATTACCCTCGTAGATCTTAAGCAGAGGATAGGGGACCTGACCCACGATCGTACCCGCGTTCAGGACAATGCTGGAAGCTCCGAGAGGAGCGGTGAGAAGGTTATACTGCACTTTGACCTCGGGGCGGAAATACGTGTACTCATTCCGTCCTACACCTTGCATGGCGGCAGCCATATTGAGAGTCACCACAGGATACGACGAGAAGACATAGTGCTTGTCAAAGACACCCCTCGTGACAATCTCATCCTTCGAGAAACGAAGCTGCAGAAGAGCCTGGTCAAAGGCCACTGAATTGAAAGATGATCCGTCCCACCTGAGCATCGGCACGACGGCGCTCGGGAATATCTCCCGATGCTGGAGGCCCAGCGTCATGTTGAGACCCTGCGACCATTCATGCTGGTAACTAAGTGAGATATCGTTGATTATGCTCATCTTCCTCCCGCCTTTCTTGGTCAGGATGGAGGTCACAACGTCACCATTGCCGAAACCAAAAGCACTGGATCCAAGAGGCAACATGTCGTGCTTGTAAGAGAGTGTCAGCTTGCGCTGGGGCATATTCCCAAGGATGATCTCTGTCGACGCTCCCCCTTTCCACTGCTTGTCCCCAAGCCCATAGGCAGCGTAACCCATAAGCCTGAATTTGCGGCTGAGATCCTTCGTCGTCCTCAATCCCATCTGGAGCCTCGTGCCTTCCAGGTCATTGAAACTGTACATGGAATTATACGGCCCGAAACCGACATACTTGAAACTGTAGAAGGTGGTGGAGAACATATCGACGAACCTCTCCGCCGTCTTGTACAAAGAGACATTCTTGACCGAGTCAACCATGTCATAGATGCCCTGCTCCTTCTCGCTAAGCGGATACGGACGGATCGAGGACCAATATTCCTCGTCGCTGTTAAGGACATCGCTGTGCATCAGCACCGGCGCCTTCGTGTCGAGAATACCCAGAATCTGGCTCTTGGAGAAAGATGGATTCGAGTAATCAATCTGCCTGTTGGCCATCAGGGCGATTTCCTTGGAACCAAGTAATGAGACCGCCGCATCAATATAGATCCGGTCCTGCTTGTAAAACCAAGTGGCATCCGGAAGCCGTTGGTTCTCAACGTCAATCACCAATCTCTTGACCCAATTCACCCCGGAATTGCTGTTGAGCCTCGCATGGATGGACTTGATCGCGAAATCATCCGCATCAATAAGCATCTCCCCATCGAACGCCGGAGAAGATGTCCACTTTGAAGGATTGAACCTCAACCTGTAGTTTTTCCTTCCGTCAACAGACAAGCTATCCACCAGGAAATAGTCGTAGAACATGGAACTGTTGTCAGCCAGCGGGGAAGGAATCTCCACCTGGAAAACATTGAGATAATTCTCGTAGAAATTGGCTTTGATGTAGAGTCCGCCCGTAAACTGGGCCACTGTCTTCTCCTCCTGGATGCCGGAAATCCGGCTCGATTCGATAACCTCTTTCTTGAGCTCCGGTTCACGGGAATGGTAGTAGTGCGACTTGGACTCAGCGATCATCACCGGAAGATAAGGTTTACCGGAGACCAGGGACGTGTCCACATAATCGTAGACGAAATGGAAACTCTTCGGCAGCAGCTTCGCTACCATGTCCGGGTTCACCAGGTCGAACTCATTCCGGCTATATATCTCACAGTCATACTGATCTCTGCGTTCCGGATTGTTGCGGATCTTTCCTCCCCTGGCCCTCTCAAGAATGAGTTTCACATATCCGTCGTCAGCCTTCACGTATGACGGAGGCAGGACATCCTCGTAAGGGAGAAGCCTGAAAAACACAGAATTGAAATTCTTGGGATTGATCCTTATCTCAGATGGATAGTAACCGGGACAACTAACGGTCAAAGCCGACAAGGTGTCGACCCTAGTCTCAAGGGCGAACCATCCCTGATCGTCGCAAGTGACTCCGACAGTGGAATTCTTGAAAAAGACCCCCGCATAAGGGATTCCGTTTCCGTTGGTCGAATCAAGGACACGCCCCCGCACCCTGGTGGACTGTGCGGAAACTTCCCCAGCTAAGACACATAGGAAAAGAATGGCGGTAAGAAGTGGTTTCAAGAGTCTCATCTGATCCGATCGATCTTAAGCTGCTGGATCAAGTATCGGTCCTTGCTTTTACTCACGAATATCGTGACCTCAAACATCTCCCCTCCGGCATTAAGATAGCCAAGAGCGTATTTGGAGTTGGTCCTGGAAGCCGTATGGTTTATCTCGAAAGAACGTGGGGTGTGGGCTGCGAAGAATGTCTTAATGATCTGCTTCGCCTGGTTACGGCTGGAATCGTTGGTCGATGACATGATCGAGATTTCAAGATTGTCAGCGAACCAAGCCGAGAGGCTCTCGGAATCCCCCGTGGAGAGATATTTCGAGATCGGAACAAAAACATCATAGCTGTCGCTGGCCGCCTTCGCAGTCAAGCACAGCAACAACGCCGCACAGGCGAGGAAAAACCTGATACGCACCCTCATAACACCTGGTTTTGTTGCAAATACCGAGCCACTTTAGTATTTTCGCGATTGATGAAGATCTGCTTGTTGACAGTTGGCAAAACCGACACCGGATGGGTCCGGGAGGGTCTGGAGACTTACACTTCCAGGCTCGGCCGTTACGTTAAGTTCTCTGTCAAGGAGATTCCTGAACTGAAAAACGCCTCGTCCCTGTCCAAAGCCCAGGTCAAAGACAAAGAAGGTTCACTGATTCTCGCCTCCATCGGGCCAAAAGACATGGTCATACTTCTCGATGAGCACGGGAAGGAATACACCTCTGTCGAATTTGCCAAGGAGGTCGAGCGCTTCACCGCAAGTGGCAAGAATATTGTGTTCGTGATCGGCGGAGCCTATGGTTTCTCGGACGAAGTCTACAACAGATCTGACGGGAAAGTGTCCTTGTCAAAAATGACTTTTCCCCACCAGATGGTCCGGACAGTGTTCACCGAACAGCTTTACAGGGCATTCACAATCATCAAAGGAGAGCCATACCACCACGAATGAACTCAGGTAAGAAGCGAATAATGAAGTATTGGGCATGGGGATTGGCGGCAGCCGCCGCGATTCTCATATTCATGCTTTTATCCATGCGGGCTTCACCTGCGGACGTGATCAAAGCGGCCAAACGCTCCGAGCGCTCCCTCTCCAGAAGGATGGAGTCATTTGAGACCTACATCTCCAAGGCCCTGGACGAGAAAGTGGAGTGGATCGGGAGCCTGGGTTTGCCGGAGGACATGGTCATCTACAGGTACGTCGAGGACTCCCTTCAGTCATGGTGCAACCAATTCCCTGTCAGGAATGACGACATAACCGGGAAAATGGTGATCCAGAGGCTGTCAAGGCCGATGGAGAGCATCTCATCCCCTCTCGCCGAGGTTGGAGAAGAGCCCACATTTGTCAATTACGGATCGAAATGGTTCCTGGTGCTGTCAAGATCCAAGGGACTCGCCAAGGTCATCGCGGGCCTGGAGATCATGGACACGATGAACGAAGAGACATCCGGAGGGCTCAATCCGAAATTGAATCCCGGCAGAGGATATTCGATCGTCCCACTTTCGGAGAATGGCGGAGCGGTGGTAAGACTTGGCGGAAGGCCCGTGTTCAAAGTGGTGAACGAGTCCATGACCGGTCAGGGGACGATCAGCAGATCGGCTTTTTTATCCAAGCTGTTCTCCCCTACGATCTACGCTGACGGCCAGGTTTTCAACTCGCTGGGATCCGTGCTGATTGTCTCGATTCTTATAGTGATTCTCATCAGCGCCCTGTTCTTTGCCAGGAAATCACTTTTGAGGAAGAGGCCTGCCATACGGACAGCGCTCCTTCTGGCCCTGTTATGCGGGGTTATCTTGTACACCCACTTTATCCTCAAGAGCATTATCCAGAACTCAAGCATTTCCCTTGAGCTCTACAGGCTAAGTGACCTCACCGTGTACAGCCTCCTGGTGTACCTGATGATCGCGGCCCTGCTGATGACAATCCCCCTGCTGTGCCACATGATCTTGCCGACGCTGAAAGAATCCAAAGAAGCGAGCATCATCATGTCCATCCTGTTCTCCGCTTACCTGGTGGCCATGGCCGGAGTCCTCGGTTTCAGGAAAGAAAGGGACAGGGTCAACGTGTTGGCCAACAGGCTCGCCATGGAAAGGAACATCAGTCTCGAGCTCCAGCTCAGGCTCATCGAAGAGAAAATAGCGACCGACCAGCTGATCAACTCCCTCGCCGCGATCCCGAACAGTAACAGCATAATCCTCAACAGGATCATCGAAAGTTACATGGTCGGGCTCTCGCAAGACAATGACATCATCGTGGAGCTCTTCCCGGAAAACGAGAAGGATCCCGCAGCCATAACGTATTTCACAAGGATGGTGACAGGGGGCACCGCCATCGCCGACGGGACCCGTTTCCGTTACCGTAGAGATGCTGGTGGAAACAGCTATTACACAGGCAATTTCGCTTATTACAACCAAGGCTCCGGCGTCACGATGATGCTCCTGACTATTTCCCCGAAATCCAACAGGGAGGACAGGGGATATGCCCGTATCCTGGGATATACCGCACCGGGAGATGTCCTTCTGCCCGTCAGGTACGCCTACGCCAAGTACTCCTCAGACAAGCTGGTCTCCTACAAAGGCAACTACGCTTATCCCACCGTGCTCGACGCCGAAAGAAAGGCAGAGCTTCTTCAGGCCGAGGCTGGAGTTGTCAGGCATGGGGGGTACACCCATTTCATCAACAACATCTCTGAGGAGGACCTGATACTGATCTCAAGGCAGAAGACAGAGGACTTCTATTACTTCGTGGCATTTTTGTTCCTGACATTGGTTTTCTATTTCCTCCTTACGGCCTTGACCCTATTCCAAAACAGGGAAAAAGTCCGGGAGAAAAACTATTTCAGGTCACGGATCAACGCTTCTATGATGATCGCGCTGGTCATGACAATGATCGCGTTGGCGACGGTCAGCGTACTGTTTGTCTACAGGAGGAACAATGCCAACCTCAAGTTCTCGATGGCGGAGAAGACCAACTCCATCCAGACTCTTCTGGAAGCGAGATGCCGTTTCGCCCAAAGCTACACGGACTTAAACACACAGGAGGCCGCTGCCGCCCTGGAGGATGTCAGCAACACGATGAAGTGCGACATCACCTTGTACACGACCTCCGGTAAAGAGTTCCGTTCCACGACTCCTGAAGTGTTCGACCGGCTTCTTTTGGGCACGAGGATGAACCAGGACGCTTTCGAGAACATACTCTACAAGAACAGAAGATACTACATAGGCCAGGAATCCATAGGAGGAGAGAAGACATATTTCCTCTACGCCCCCGTGTTCAACAGCCAGGGCAACATGGTCGCCATAATGGGCGCTCCATTTACCGACGAGAGTTTTGACTTCAAGTCCGAGGCCGTCCTCCATTCCATCACAATCATAACTGTATTCCTGATTCTTCTGCTTCTGGCCAGGTTGCTGACCGAGAGGGTCGTCGAGAAGATGATCAAGCCGATCACCGAGGTCGGAAGGAAGATGAATGAGGTGGACATCAACAACCTGGAATACATTGTCTATGAGAGGGATGACGAAGTCTCGACCTTGGTCAGGGCATATAATCACATGGTCCATGACCTTTACAACTCCACCAAGCAACTGACCCAGGCGGAGAGGGACAAGGCCTGGGCAACGATGGCAAGGCAGGTCGCGCATGAGATCAAAAACCCTCTGACTCCCATCAAACTCCAGATCCAGAGACTCATAAGGATGAAGAGCATCGGCAATCCATCCTGGGCAGACAGGTTTGACGAGATCTCCAAGGAGGTACTATCCCAGATTGACCTTCTGGCCGACACCGCCAACGAGTTCTCCACCTTCGCGAAACTCTACACCGAGGAACCTGTGGAGATCGACCTTGACAAGCTTCTCAAGGAAGAGATTGACCTGTTTGACAGCAGGGAGAACATCAGTTTCTCTTACATGGGTCTGGAAGGAGCCAAAGCGATCGGTCCTAAACCTCAGCTAACCCGGGTATTCGTGAATCTGATCAGCAACTCAGTCCAAGCGATCGAGAATGCCCAGAACGAAGCCAGGGAAAAGGGTGACGAGCCATTCATGGGCAATATCCTGATCTCTCTGAGGCTCTCGAACAAAGAGGGGTACTATGACATCGTTTTCGAGGACAACGGCCCTGGAGTGACCGACGAGAACCGATCAAAGCTTTTCACCCCGAACTTCACCACAAAAAGCAACGGCACAGGACTGGGATTGTCCATATGCCGTAATATAGTGGAGAAATGTGAAGGAGAGATTTTCTACTCCAAGTCATTCTCTCTCAAAGGTGCATGCTTCACGGTAAGGTATCCCCGACCGGAACTGTCGGCTAAAGCTCAGTAGCGAACTCCTCCATACTCTTACGAACCTCATGCCTGGCAGAAGGCACGGCATGGGCGGCAGGATGTCCGATCGCGAAGAGGGCGCTTATCTCATACCCTTCTGTCTCAGGAAACGCTTCCCTAACTTTAATGGGATCGAAAGAACCAACCCACGTGCAGCCAAGATCGAGGTCAGCGGCTGCGAGAAGGATATGCGTCCCGGCGATGGTCGCGTCGGTGTCCGCCCAGTTCTTTCCGTCACACTGCCTTGTCCAAGCCTCATCAGCCTTGAAGCCCACCATGATCACCACAGGAGCGTCAAACATTGTGTGGATAGGGCGTATTCTCTCTAAGGCCTCAGCGCTTGTAAGGGCCCAGACATGGACCGGCTGCTGATTCTTTGCGCTCGGGGCAAGCCTGGCGGCCTCAAGGATCTTCGCAAGCTTGATTGAAGAGACCGGATGGTGGTTGAACTCTCTACAAGAGAACCTCTTACTGGCAAGATTAACAAAAACGCTTGAGCCCTGATGCTTGTCAATATGCTGCTGGACATCGGCAAAAGCCGCGCGATGATGGATTCTGGAGATGTCTCCCAGACGGCTGAGTATTCTTTTCTTCATAACTATAATGATCTTTTCTTTGCAATATATTCAAAAAAAACGGAAAATAAAAGCTACCTTTATAGTCGCTGAACTATCACCAATCATGAAAACACTGAAATCCTCTTTGATTTTTGCCATCCTGACGGTGGCTCTTTTCTGCTCTTGCGACAAGAAGCCTGTCCCTCTCAGACTGCTCTACTGGAACATCCAAAACGGGATGTGGGACGGACAAAACGACAACTATGACCGCTTTGTGGAATTTGTCAAGGCCAAGGACCCGGACATTTGCGTCTGGTGCGAGGCGCAGTCCATCTGGATCACGGATTCCGACCAGGCAATGCCGAAAGAAGAGCGTTATCTGGTGGAGAATTGGGGGGAACTGGCTGCCCGTTACGGTCATAAATACTGGGGAATAGGTGGCTACAGGGACAACTACCCGCAAGTTATAACCTCAAAATATCCAATTACTTACATCGACAAAATAGTCGGCGAGGAGCCTGACCGGATCGTAGCTCATGGAGCTGGCTGGGCCACTATAGAAGTCAATGGCAAACCCGTCAACATCGTGACTCTCCACACCTGGCCCCAAGCGTATGCCCCCGGAGTTGAGGACAGGGAAGCCTCCAAGGCGGATCATGGCGGAGACAAGTATAGGGCAATGGAGATGAAATACATCTGCGAGCACACGATCGGGACAGATCCGGGAGCAAAGGATGAGCTGTGGATGATGATGGGCGACTTCAACTCCCGCTCAAGAGTGGACAATGACAAATACGGCTACCCGGACGATGATCCCAAGCTTCTGGTTCACGATTATATTCGTGAGAACACACCCTACATCGATGTCATAAAGGAAAAATATCCCGACGAGTTCATCCCGACGGTCGGGAGCAAGAACGCCAGGATCGATTTCGTGTACTGCACGCAGCCGCTATTTGACCGGATCACATCCGCCGAGGTCATTTGGGACGAGTACACCACGCCGATCAGGGATCCCCAGAATCTCTCCAATTTCTGGAGACCTTCAGACCACCTTCCGATAATGGTTGATTTTGACATGAGATAATTGCCATGAAAAAAGTTCTGTTAGTTTTAGCGGCAATATGCTGCATCGCGGCCGCGGACGCTTCCGCCGCTAAGAAAAAAGCGAAGCATGTCGTGATGATCGGGATTGACGGCTGGGCCGCCG
>ONUG01000131.1 GCA_900320965.1 uncultured Bacteroidales bacterium
TAGTCATTTCCGGCAAGCCTAACGGCTACCTCAGGACTGCCCGCCAGTACGGGGATTACTCGCTTCATGTGGAGTGGAAATGGATTGGAAGCGGCACGAACAGTGGCATATTCCAAAGGATTCAGGAGGGTGACAAGATTTGGCCGACAGCCTATGAGTGCCAGCTTATGGCTGGAAGGGCTGGTGATATCGTGTCTCTTGGCGGGGCCAGGATCAAGGAAGTACCTTATGATCCGGCTGTCAAGTTCCCGATGAAGAAGAGGGTTCATTCCGGGGCTCAGATTGAGCTTCCGGACGGGGAGTGGAACCGTGCGGAGATTATCTGCCGGGGCGACAAGATGATGGTCTACATCAATGGCAGCCTCGAGAATGAGGCTACTCTCTCCCACAAGACGGGATACATCGCTCTCCAGAGCGAAGGTGGTCCGCTCGCTTTTAGGAATATTTACATTGAATAAACTTAATCCATCGGGTAGCGGACGCCCCAGGTGAAGCGGAGGGAGTCCATCAGCTCCATGAGGAACAAGGTCTCTGAGTGCGGCATCTGTGGCGGCTCTATGAGACCTTTTTCCATTGCCTCTTTGCAGGCTTGGAACTCATATTCATACCCCGAAATACTCTCTGGGACAGCGATTTCCTCTTGCAGGCGACCGCCCTTTGAGAAGATGCGTATCAGGCCAGGATTGTTGGTGTTGTCGATGACGATGCAGCCCTCGGTGCCTTCGATGCTGGCGGTGTTGTAGCCTTCGCAGCACACTGAGCTTCTTATCGTGGCGAGGATCCCTCCTTCGAGGGTCAGGAAAATGGTCTCGCTTATGTCCACCCCTTCGTCAGACAGGACGCACTGCGATTCGATCTTCTCTATTGGGTTGTCGCAAACCATCCTGACGAAGTTCAGGGGATAAAGCCCTATGTCCAGAAGGGCGCCTCCGCAGAGTTCCGGACGAGTGACGCGGGGCAGGTGCATGACCCCATGGGAGAGGGTCGCGCAGATCTGGCGGATCTGGCCTATACGCCCGTAGGAGATCAACCTGTTAATTATGTTTCTGGCGGGCTGGTAGCGTGTCCAGATGGCTTCTGCCACGAATACGCCTTTCTCCTTGGCCTTATCGAGGACGGCTTTGGTCTCTCTGGCGTTGGCCATGAATGCCTTCTCCACAAGGCAGGCCTTGCCTTTTTCAAGGGCCTTCATCGTCGGTTCAAAATGGTGCGAGTGGGGTGTGGCAACATAGACTAGATCCACGTCCGGGTCGTCAAGGAGAGCTTCGTAGGAGCCATATGCTCGTGGAATCCTGAATTCTTTGGCGAAAGAGTCGGCCTTTTCCTGGCTTCTTGATCCTACGGCGATGCAGTCTATCCCTTCGGTCCATTCAAGGGTCCTGGCAATCTTGCCGCCGATGTGTCCGGCTCCGATTATTCCGACATTCATGGTTGTGCTATTTTAGTGATATTCAGGGTTTTTTGAATAAGGTATGGTGGCCTGTCGTGAATGAGGTGACGTCATTGTTGACGTCATGTATCGCCTCGAACACCGCCATGTATTCGTCGTTTTTATAGATTAGAGTCGAGGCGGAATCATTATCCTGGAAGTCCAGGGCTTGACGTATCTCACATCTTAGAAGTTCTTCGGTAAGGGTGCTGTCCTTGTAGAAAACGGCGACTTTCGAATCTTCGTAGTAGTGGTAACAATGATAAGGAATTAGTTGGGTATATTCCATTAAATCAATTGGTTCTGAGATGTCGCTCAAAGTTAGGAAGAGCTGCCTTTCCGGTACCGCGCTTGCCTGGTCGTCGATTTCCGGGTTGTCCTCAATCCTGCCAGCCTGGCTTCTTCTTTCGAAATCCTTCGCCCTTATTCCTGGGATGTAGGTGAAGAGGATGAGCGCCGCGGCCAGGATGAGGGTCATCAGCTGGAAATTCCTTGTCTTCTTTTTCACCAGCATGGCGGTGAAGATGGTCAGGAGAATGGCTATTAGCAGGACATAGAACCGGGGTTCGGTGATCCCATAGTCGCTTATCCTCCGGATCACTCCGGCCCAGAGAAGACCAAGAGGAGCGACAGCCACTGCAGGGAAGGCCTTGTAGAACCATTCGAAATGGCGTTTTTCCAGTTGGAGTCGCAGCAGATAGCAGAGCAGGGCCATGGCCATGAATATGGCGACCAGGTAGGCCACGCCTCCGTCCGGAAGTTCCCAGCGGATGATTATCCTCAGGATGTAGAGGATGAGGATTACGGCGTAAATAATGAGCGCCGGTGAAAGGATGTAGTCTATCGCGATCCGCAGGGCTTTCTCGCTGTTCATCCTGATTCTTTCCTTGGCTACGAAAGAGCAGCAGAGCAAAGGGATGACCCCAAAAGCTATGAAAGCGTTGGGGTGGGTGAACCAGTTGTCGGACAGGTTGAGGTCGAATAGGAATCCTATTGAAGCAACGATCGCGGTTATTATCGCCATCAACAGGAAACCGATCAGAAAGCCGGGGACGAGTTTTGCGCCAGTGTCCAGGATGTTCTTCCCATATTGCTGGTTATCAAGAGGTTCCTTGCCGATTATGAGCAGGATTATGGCGAGTATGTAGGCTACGGCCAGGCTCCAGTCGGGAATTGCCTGTCCCCAAAGCAACAGCGGAATCCACAGGAACCATGAAAGGATGTATAAGACTTTGAAGGCCAGGTGTTTCCCGCTTAACCTGTGGAGCGAGAATAGAAGGACATAGTGCGGGAAGAACCAGAAAAACATGTAGTAGATGTCTTTCTCGTCCATTGCCGCTCCAATTTTTTTCGCCAGAACGAATATGATGAAATATGTCAGCCCCAGAAGAGCCTCCAGCGGGAACTCCCGTAAGCTTCCGCCAAGTCCTTTCACCAATTTGCTGACGCTGTCCTTTAGATTTACCATGATGATTCAGAAAGCTTATTTGCGGGGTTTCAGGCGCTGGTTGGAGATGCGTAGGAAGCGGCCGAGTTGTTTGTTTTTCATGATCGCTTCCTCGCATTTGACAGGCATGTGGTACGTGAAACCTTCAAGGTCGCAGCCCACATAGAAATCCTCGGGGAGATCCTCCCTGAGATCGGCCCCTCCGTTGTTTCCGGCGGATATTCCAGGAGTGAAGATCTCCTTGTAGATGTATGGCGGCCCGTCCAGCCTGAAGCAAAGGGTGCGTTTGGTACTCTCTGTGTAGCCGCCTCCACTCTCGAACCTGGTCCAGCCCAGGGGAATGTCGCAGTGGAGGAACTGGAGTCCAAGTTCTTTGGCCAGCCGTTCAGCGAGGGAGTTATATTCGCCCCTGATAAGGACTTTGTTGGTTACCAGGTACTTGTCCAGCTCTGGTGTGCGCTCAATGCTCTTCACCGAGAAGGCTATGATAAGGCACTCGATGGATGTGAACGCCTCGATGAAGCCTTTTGTGACCTTGGTTATTCCTTTGTCGAATTCCAGTGAGGAATATTCTTGGGGCTTGAAGGAGCCGGGTCTGGCATCCAGGTCTTCAGCGCATACCGTCCCTTTGCCCTCCACCCGGAGGTTGCCGTCCCATTCGTTGATGAATGTGATCTTGTCGTTGTGGTCGGAGAAGTACATGACGTTATTTTTTAAGTTGGAGAATGACTTTCAGGGGGAAGTGGTCTGAAGGAGTGCGGGCCTGGTAGGCTTGGAAGGAGATCTCCTTGGGGAAGTTGCCATTCTCGTATTTCTGGGCCTCTGGGGTCATGGTGCGGTAGGTGTCGGTCAGGACTCCGTAGCGGATTACCCTAGTGCCAGGAGTGACGAAAACATGGTCTATCCTGCTGGTGGTGAAACTGTTGGGGTCGAAACCGTTGGCTGTGCCGTCGAGGGCGTAACGGATCTCGCAGATCTCATAACTGTCGGAGAGGATGCCGCTGCCGGTGAACACATTGTAGATCGGGTTGTTCTGGTCTACGTTGAAGTCTCCGGTCAGGACGACGGGCTTGCCGCCGCAGATTTCCTTGATCTTATCGACCACAAGTTTGGCGCTTTCCATCCTGGCCTGGACTCCGATGTGGTCCATGTGGAGACTCATGTAATAGAGTTCCTGCCGGGTCTCCTTGACCCTGAAATGGCCCCAGGTGCAGATCCTGTTGAGTGCCGCGTCCCAACCCTTGCTTGGCACATCGGGCGTGGGGGAGAGCCAGAAGTCGCCATGATCCAGAAGATCAAAGACTTCCGTCTTGTAGAAAATCGCTGAATGCTCGCCGGCATGTATTCCATCATCACGTCCAGCCCCAATATATTCGTAACCTGGGAGGAGGGCTTTCATCTGCTCCAGTTGGTTGTATTTGCCTTCCTGGGTCCCGAATATCTCCAGGTCGTGGAAGAGGATCTGCTGGGCGATGATCGGAAGGCGCTGGCCCCAGCCATTGCCTTTGAGGGAGTCGCCTCTATTATCGTTTCGGATGTTGTAGGTCCCTACCTGCAAGGTGGTGAAGCGGTGAGCGGTGCCGCAGCTGGAAAACGCGGCAACGAGGACGGTTATTAAGAATAGTGTGGTTAATTTGGAGAGCCTCATGGTGTTGATCTTTTATTGCTACGAAAGTTAATAAATACTATCTTTACTGACAAATCCGGCGAATATGATTTCTATTTTCACTCTGACGTCCACGCTCCATGACAAGGCCGCTGTCGATGCCGCGACCAAGGAATTCCTTGAGGGGCTTGGAATTGAATATTCATTTAAGGGAGATGACTACGAAGACTACGGCACCGAGCTGTCGCTGATTTTTGTCAGGACAGGAGGTACTGAGGGTCTTTTCAAGGATCTGCTGCCCACCTTGCAGGGCCTTTCCCGTCAGCCGATCCTGCTTTTGACTTCCGGGAAAAGCAACTCGCTGGCGGCCTCGATGGAAATCCTGTCCTATTTGCGTCAAGAGGGTCTTCGTGGGGAGATCCTGCACGGGAGTCCTTCGTACATCCGTTCTCGAATTGAGGCTCTTTCAAAGGTTGAGGAGGCTCGCCGCTTTCTTGAGTATAAGACTCTCGGGATTGTGGGCCATCCGTCTGACTGGCTGATTTCCAGTGAGTTCGACCGGGATGTGATCTTGGATAAGCTTGGAATTTCACTGCAGTATATTCCGATGGAGGAACTGCTGGAGGAATATTCATCCTTGAAGGATGAGGTCGCGGAGTCCTGGAATGAGGTTGTTGGTCGCAGCGGAGTCGAAGGGCCCCTCTCAACCCCCGTCAAGCAAGCCCTCCCCGGAGCGTACCGCCTCTATAAAGCACTACAGACCCTTGTCTCCGATTACGGTCTTTCCGGCCTGACCATCAGGTGTTTCGACCTATTGACCTCTATTCATAACACTGGCTGCCTGGCACTTGCCCGCCTTAATTCCGAGGGCTATGTCGCTGGCTGTGAGGGCGATGTTCCCGCTATGTTGTCGATGATGATTGGCCGGGCCGTTTCGGGAGTCAGCGGCTTCCAGGCCAATCCGTCCAGCATTGATCCCGAGACGGGTGAGATCGTCTTCTCGCATTGCACGGTGCCGCTGGACATGGTCTCTTCATTTGGATTGGACACTCATTTCGAGTCCGGGATCGGGGTAGGAATACGTGGGCAGCTTCCGTCCGGGCCGGTTACGGTCTTCAAGGTCTCAGGGAATTTGTCAAAGCACTTCGTTTGCGAAGGGGAACTTCTTCGCTGTGAGGCCAAGCCGGATCTTTGCAGGACGCAGACGGTTCTTAGGTTGCCTGCTTCCGCAGCTTCGTATTTCTTGACGGAACCAATTGGCAACCACCACATTATCCTTCCCGGCCATCACGCCGCCGTTCTGGAAGCCTTACTGAAATAATTTAATATTAATTGAATATGGTCGAACTAGGAATAAAAGGCTACCAGGAAGAAATCGTCACTCCGGAGCTTCTCGCCTGCCACATCGGCAGCGGCACTGTGCGGGTTTTTGCCACCCCGCTTATGATCACCCTTATGGAACGGACCTGCCGTCTCAGCGTCCAGCCCTATCTCGACGCAGGTTTCGAGACCGTCGGGACTCATGTCAATGTCAGTCATGTCAGTGCCACACCCCAAGGGATGAAAGTTTGGTGCGACTCGGAACTAATTGGTATTGATGGACGTAGGCTGACTTTCAGAGTGGTCGCCCAGGATTCTCATGGAATTATTGGCGAGGGCACCCACGAGCGCTTCATTGTCAACGTCGCCCGCTTTCAGGCCAAGACCGACACGAAACTGGAGTAGACGGTAGCAAATTGGCCCCTAAAATGCTTCCGACGGCGCTTTACGGAGGGTGTCGGCGTCATTTTGATGCCCTAAATGCTTCCAAGAACCGATATTTGGTGAGATTCTCTCTTTTTACTAACTTTGCCGTCGTGTAAGCGACAGCATTGTCGATCTACACGCCCTGGTGGTGGAATGGTAGACACGAGGGACTTACCCTTGGCCCGAAACGGCTGTGCGGGTTCGAGTCCCGCCCGGGGCACCCCAAAAAGAGTTAACTGACTGATTTTCAGCGGTTAGCTCTTTTTGCGTCTCAATTTTTGGCGACATTTTGGCGACTTAGTCCCTGACTTGGTCCCGACTTGGTCCCTGCTTGGTGCATTTGGAAAAGCGTTGTTAAGCGCTCTAGATACTCATAGGTTGAGGATCCAGAAAGGAAACATTATCCTTTAAGAATCGCCTGAACTTTTCCACTTCCGACATCTGCTCGTCAGTACTGAAGGATTGAAAAAGAATGCGGCGGAGTACACTATCTCCTTTCGCTCCCAGCAGCTCTATCTCCAACTCGTCGATGATATACAGATCCCCATAAAGATACAGTCCCGTCTTCTCATCATGGAACCGGCGGCAGGTATTGCTTCTATAGAATACGTCCAAGGCTTCCGTAAGGGAAATACGGAAAAACTCGGACATCTTTGCGACGATGCAACCGATTCTATTGTGCAGAATGATTCTGCGAACCAGGAGATGCTCTTCTACCGTCATGGGAAATCAGATAGCTTTATCGGGTTCTAGAAACAAAACCTGCTTACCCTTTTTTCTTGCATATTCTATCTCGGAGCGGGTGCTTGAGCCGATATAACCATTTACGTTGATTATATAGATTCTGTCGGCCATATCTATCTTGCGCTTATGCATATCGTCCAGCATCTCCTTCGTTCCCTCTGTCCACACCTCATCGTCTCCGGAATG
>ONUG01000133.1 GCA_900320965.1 uncultured Bacteroidales bacterium
AAGGCGGCGAAAAAGCAGCTTCTCGGCCAGCTTGCGATCAGCTCGGACAATGGGGAGACCCAATGTCTTTCGATGGGGAAAAGCCTGATAGCCTTCGGCGAGGTCTCTTCGGATTCCAAGAACCGCCAAGCGATAGAGGCAGTTACGTCAGAGCGCATCCGTGAGGCTGCCAGGACTGTGTTTAATCCGGAAGTATTATCAACGTTGATTTATCTATAATATGAGACGGAACTTTTTGATCATTAGTGCGTTAGGGCTCACTCTACTGGCTGGATGCGGGCAGGTCGCTCCCCCGGAACCCTACGGGGCCACTCCTTCCCCCCAACAGGTGGAATGGCAGAAGATGGAAATGAATATGTTCGCCCACTTCGGGCCCAACACTTTCACCGGACTCGAATGGGGGCTTGGCACTGAGGCTGAGGACATATTCAATCCTTCCGCACTCGACTGCGGGCAGTGGGCCTCCATCGCCAAGGCCGCGGGATTCAAAGGAATAATCATCACCGGAAAGCACCACGACGGATTCTGCCTCTGGCCGAATCCAGTCAGCACCCACACCGTCGCCCAGAGCCCATGGAAAGACGGCAAGGGGGATGTGCTGAAGGAACTCTCAGACGCCTGCGCGAAGGAAGGTCTTAAATTCGGGGTGTACGTCTCCCCCTGGGACCGGAACGACCCTCATTACGAGACTCCTGAATACAACGACGTGTATGTCAAGACCCTGGAGACTGTCCATGACGGACGCTACGGTGAGGTGTTCGAGCAGTGGTTCGACGGAGCCAATGGTGAGGGCCCCAACGGCAAGAAGCAGGTCTATGACTGGCCCCGTTTCCATGAGACTGTCTTGAAGTATTCTCCTAAGGCCATAATGTTCAGCGACACCGGTCCCGGATGCCGCTGGGTCGGAAATGAGAGCGGAGTAGCTGGAAGGACAAACTGGAGCACCCTCAACACCAAGGGCTTCACTCCCGGAGCCGGCGCCCCACCCATCGACACCCTCAACAGTGGTAATGTCCATGGAGCCGTCTGGCATCCCGCCGAGACAGACGTGTCGATCCGTCCGGGCTGGTTCTGGAGAGAGAGCGAAAATGACAAAGTCAAGTCTCTCAAGAAGTTACTCAGCATTTACTACACCAGCGTGGGACGCAACTCATTGCTTCTGCTGAATGTTCCTCCGGATGACAGGGGACTTATCCATCCAGCTGATTCAGCCAGGCTCATGGAGTTCCGCAAGGCTCTTGACGAGATATTCAAGGATAATCTCGCACTCGGAGCGAAAGCAAAAGCATCAGATGTGAGAGGCCGAGGATTTGGAGAGGGCAACATCCTGGACGGCAACTATGACTCGTTCTGGGCAACCTCAGACGGGATCAACGAGGCAACAATCACCTTCGATCTTGCCGGGGAAAAGACCTTCAACAGGGTTCTCTTGCAGGAATATATTCCTCTTGGCCAACGAGTCAAGTCCTTCACAGTCGAGGCCCTCGGTACAGATGGACAATGGAAGGAGATCGCTCGTGAGACCACCATCGGCTACAAGAGAATCGTCCCGGTCGACAAGATTTCCACCTCGAAGATCCGCGTCAATCTCGTCGCCTACGCTCCCCCGACAATCAACGGCTTCGGTCTTTATCTCGACAATATTTCCGATTATTCAGATTAATAACTATTTTTTCAAACTATAATATTATGAAAATCAAGAGTTTCCTCGCAGCATCGCTGCTCATACTGGCAGCCGCTTGCACCTCCAAAAAGGCCACCATCGGCCCCATCAAAGTCGATGTTCCAGCCCGCCCGGCCGGACAAGAGAACGTCATCGGTCTGACTGCACCCCCGATGGAAACCGTCAGAGTCGGATTCGTCGGACTCGGAATGAGAGGCTCAAGCGCTGTTCCTCGCTTCACTTATATTCCTGGAGTCCAGATTGTGGCTCTTTGCGACGTGCTTCCTGAGAATGTCGAAAGGTCGCAGAAGACCCTGGAGAGCAGAGGACTTCCCAGAGCCGCGGAATATTCCGGAAGTACCGAAGCCTACAAGCAACTTTGCGAAAGGGATGACATCGACCTCGTCTACATCTGCACCGACTGGGTCCACCACGTTCCCGTGGCGCTCTATGCCATGGAGCATGGCAAGCATGTCGCCTGCGAGGTCCCCATGGCATCTTCACTCGATGAGATCTGGTCAGTGATCAACATGGCGGAGAAGACTCGCAAGCACTGCATGATGCTTGAGAACTGCTGCTACGACTTTTTCGAACTTTCATGCCTCTCGATGGCCCAGGCCGGGATCTTCGGAGATATCCTCCATGCGGAAGGATCCTACCTCCACAACCTCGATCCTTTCTGGGATGAGTACTGGAACAACTGGAGGCTCGATTTCAATGAGAAGCGCAAGGGAGATGTCTATCCGACCCATGGCCTCGGACCTGTCGCCCAAGTGCTTAATATTCACAGAGGTGACCGCTTCAAGACCCTTGTGGCGATGGAGACGAAGGCCGTCAACGGCCCCCGCAACGTCGAGAAACGCCAGGGCCGCAAGAGCGAGAACTTCCAGAACGGCGACGAGACCAGCACGATGATCCTCACAGAGAACGGCAAGACCATCCTGATCGAGCACGATGTCATGACCCCGAGGCCTTACAGCCGTATGTACCAGCTTGTCGGCACCGAGGGATACGCAGGGAAATATCCGGTACAGCAGATCGTCCTCCGCGGCGACCAGCTCAAGGAAACCCCCAGCATCGAGGACTTCAACACTGAAAAGCATCTTTCCAAAGAGGAAATCGCTGAATATCAAGAGAAATACCGCAATCCTATTCTTACCCCGGAGCTTGAGGCCCTGGCCAAGGAAGTCGGCGGACACGGTGGAATGGACTTCATCATGGACTACCGCCTGATCTACTGCCTGCGCAATGGCCTTCCTCTTGACATGGATGTCTACGACATGGCTGAGTGGTGCTGCCTTGCTGAACTGGGCGAGATCTCGATCAAGAACGGGTGCATGCCCGTAGAGGTTCCGGACTTCACCCGTGGTGCCTGGAACCAGGTCAAAGGTTTCTCCTACGCTTTCGCGAAGTAACTCATTTTAAGCCATATTCGTCGCCTACGTCCTTCAGATAAGGACGAAAGGAACAGTCCTGAACTGTAACCCGCCCCATGACACAAATAAGCCGGGTTCATGCCCGGCATTTTTAATATGTTTGTTCAAGCCAACGGGAGAAGAACACGTCGTAAACCTCGTAGGTCGTCCCATCCAGAGATCTGCTGAAACTCATCTATAGCGATGACAATAGGATTCCGGCTACTCCCATTGAGCAAGTCAAAGATATTCTTCAATGTAGCCTCTTTCTGTAACTGAGAAGCAAACTCCAGATGTACCTGCGGGAACCCAGTCAACTGATCGAACGTAAGGTAGGGGCGTATAGATTTAATAAAACTCCAGAACCGCATCCCCAAAGGGGTTTTCTCCGGAAATTTAGCCAGTACCGCGGAAGAAAGGTTATCAATAAAATCACTCAACGACTCTGTAGCATAAATGTCAGTATAAAGAGTGTCAATACCAGAGTTCTCTCCTTCAATAGCTTCGAGCGCATGTATAACAAGCCCTGACTTACCGAATCGCCTGGGGGAAATAACAGAGGAATCAAAATGTAATAAACAAAATGTATTATACAAATTGTATTATACAAATTGTTTAATAATACGCCTCATTTCTTCTTGTCCTCGAGGTGACGACGCTTGCGGACGCTCATGGGGCGATTCTCCTTGGCGGCCTTTGCCGCGGCGCGGGCGGCGTTCTCCACCCGCCGCTTCTTGGCCTCGGCCTGGCTGGCGCGGCGCTTGGCGTCACGAGCCTTGGCAACCGCTGCCCGCTCCTCATCCTTCTTGACGCGTAGAGCTTCCTTGGCGGCATCACGTTCCGCTATGGCCTGGGCACGCTGGGCTTTCTCCTCCTCCAACTTTGCCTTCACCCTGGCTTGATATTCAGGATTGGAGAGCAACGCTTTCCGGCCGGGAGTTGCCAACAGATTAAGAGCCATCTTCGAAGCTTTGGTGCGGGCGTACCGCCAGCTTTTGCTGGTTGCTTCGCAAAGGGTAGTACCGTCCGAGAGAACGGCCTGAGCCAGATGCAGTCCGTCCTCCGTAAGCGACATCTCCAGCGTGAGTCTCCGCCCGTCCGTCTGACGGACTATCTCATCAGCTTGCGCAAGGATATCCCGGTTACGCTTGCGGTGCGTAAACAGATGCTTCACTTCGTCCGAAAGGATGTATTTGGAAATGAACCAGTTCCTCATATCATCCTCCAGACCGGAAACATAGCCGAAGACGGCATAGACGAAGATGTGCCGGTGACTGGCGATGTCGAACTTCTCTCCAGCTCTGACGAACTGCTTCAGACGCCAGGCGTCAAACATCCGCTCAAGGCGTTCCTTCTGAAAGAGATTGCCGAGAATATGCTGCAGGCGGGTGCCGTCGCCTGTGAAATACTTGTACAGCACATCGGCGACCTGTCCTTTGAAGACAAACATCCCGGCGAAGACATAGCGGCTGTTGCCTTTGCCCTCCTTCTCATAAAATGAACTGTGGGTGAGGACTTCACGCAGGCGGGAGCGGGAGAAGATCTTCCGGAGGTCGTTATACAACGGATCCTCCCAGGCTTTGAAATTGTCCCGGGGGCTGGGTTGCTGGGTGTGCTTCTCTTCGTTCATCTGGCACGGGCTGGAGGAATCGAACCTCCTCTGCCGGGTTGGAAACCGGCGATCAGGCCCCGAAAACCTGTGTGCTGCCGTTACACTAAGCCCGCGGTTCTGTCTGGGAGCGGAAGACGGGAGTCGAACCCGCGCCTGCGCACTGGAGGTACGCCGATCAAGATCTGAAGTCTTGCGTGCTGCCGTTACACTACTTCCGCTTGTATCTATGACGAAGTTAAGGAATATTATTGGAAATGCCAATCTAAAAGAGTATCTTTGAAAGTGTTACTCGGACGGAATGCGTCCGGGAGACGTTCCGAAAGGGCTGTGGCCGCGACTAGCGTTTGTCTGCGTTCAGGATGCGGCTGCCGAAGAGGACAGGCCGGGAGGGAAGCGTGCGAGGACGGGGAATGGAAAGCGGGCTGTATTACGCTGGATAGGGATATCCAGGCAAGTCAGTCTGGCTGCCGTCCGAAGACGGGCACAGAGAGTTATCTTCCCTTCGCAAGGGGTCTCGATCCTTATCCCCGGAGGGCGTTTCCGCAGGGCATTCCATCCAAAACATGGTTCATGAATATGCGTTGATTTACCTACACCTTGTTGGTGGTAGCGCTGAACGCTGCCCTCGCCTCCTGCTGAGGCGGGCATGAGGTCGATCCGCCGGCCCCGACGCCAGTCAATCCTACTCCCACTCCGACTCCGACCCCGACGCCGACTCCAACGCCGACGCAGGACAACACCGCCCCGACCATCACTCTGGCCGGAGGAGAGTATAACGTCATCGCCGGGCTACCGGTGACGGTTTCCGGAAGCGATCTCAAGATCGGGGACGCCCAAGCCGCCAGCTGGAAGGACGAGACCAGCCAGAGCTGTAAGGTCGAGATCACCTTCACCCCCACTGGAGGCTCCTCAAAGACAATCACTTCCGGAGAGAAGATCGCCGAAGCAGGTAAACTCACCGTCAAGGTCACCGACGATGCCGGCAACTCCTCCAGCAAGGAGATCACGCTGACTACCATCGACAGTGTTCCGCCGGAGATCTCCGTTGCTATTGAAGAGATCAATGTCGTAGCCGGACTGGCTGTGACCATAGAAGGCGGCCAGCTCAAGATTGGAGACCAGGCTGTAGCCAGCTGGAAAGACGACTACAGCGAGGAATGCGAGATTAAACTGTTCTTCGCCACGGAAGGCGTTGAGGAACAGACTGTTGAACCCGGGAGCGCCCTCTCCAACGCCGGGACGCTGACTCTTACCGTCACAGACTCACAAGGCAACGAATCCACGTCGGAGATAGCCCTCACAAGCGTGGCGGTGACTGGACTTGAGGCGCTGAAAGACAGGGACTTCCAGGTGGACAGCAAGGCCAGCCTGCTTGACTGAATAACGATCACCGAGGGACTAACGCTGGTCAAGACAGAGATCACCTCTGGAACCACCGGCGAGACCGCCACGATCGAGGATCCTGCCAACTTCATCCCTGAACTGCCCGGAACCGCCAGCCTGACACTGACCCTCTCAAGGCCCGACGGTACCCTCATCACCGAGACACTTGAAGGGCTGACCATCAGACCGTTGGTGTATTCTACACCAACCTTTGAAAATGCCGATTATATTAAT
>ONUG01000187.1 GCA_900320965.1 uncultured Bacteroidales bacterium
GATGACATCATAGAACGTGGCTGTCCTCTCGTCGCCGCGCTGCTCGTTGCACGCCAGCGTGAAGGAGACGAACTCGCTCTTCGCGCCCTGCCGGGTGTCGGACCTCACCACTGCGTCGGAGGTGATGTTGCCGATAAGTAAGATGTTTTGCATGATGGTTTGGTTTTAATGGTTGGTATGTATGGTCAGTTCTCGTCATCGAAACGCAGGAGAGACACTCTCTCGACAAGGGATTTGTGCGCGGCGCGCAGCTCCTCCGTCAGGGTTGACAGCCTTTCCATGTAGAAGACCGTGGCCCTGGTGTTTATCACGGGATCGCCGTTGCTTTTCCTCGCCGAGCAGGAGGTGTTGTACTTGCGGACGACCTGGTTGTAGTTAGAGCCGATTCGGGATATCTTCGCCGATATCTCGTTTATCTGGTTCCGTATCACCCTGTCAGTCATCCTCACCGGCTTCGCCGCCGGGCGCTTCCTTAGCAGCAGGTACCGAACGTATTTGGACACCGACAGGCAGTCCAGGCTCGCCATGTCAGACCGAACCTGCGCCTCCTCCGCCTCGGTGAGCCGGAATGTGTGGACCTTGTCCCTTTTGTTCGCCTTGATTGGACGCATATCGTCTTTCAATTGTCTGTTGCTGGTTTCTGTTTCCGGAATATCCGGGCGGCCTCTTCAGGTGCCGGGAGGATGTTCCGGAACGGGTTTGACCCGCCTCAAGGGCGCGACTACGGAGCGAGCCCGTTTTCCCTCCGTCAGGGAGGGGCCGGATGCGTCCCCGGAGGGGCGTTATTGTATTTGGGTAACCCCGTTAACCGAATACAATAACACATCTGGCCCTTCGGTAAGGTGTCCGCGAAGCACCTGTTTCCTTGTGACAAATATAATAAATCTCGTTATAAAACAAAATAAAACCGTTGCGAATTAAAAATATTGGTTATATTTGTTTGCGATAATGTTTATTGTCGGATTAGCCGGCTTTCCGGCTTGTCAATCCTTATGTTTGTCGTAAATGTGAGTGGTTTATGCCAGGATTAGGAGAGTCGTCATTCATGAGCGGATCCTGTCAGGAGACAGGGGAGTCCGCCCTCTGGATACGAGGTGAAAAGGGACTGGCTGGATTCTGTCAGACCCGTATAACTGGAGATTGGAGATGAGCGGGTTCGATTATTATCGTGTTCCCGGTGTTGACCGTTTCCTGATGGATGACTCGTGCTCACCGGAGTCCGAGTACGGCTTCGACACTGTGGAGCTGACGGAGGAGGAGAGAGGGGAGGTCGAGGCCGTCAAGGAGGCCTACCGGGCCAGGGGGTACAAGCTCTCGACAAACGCCGTCCTGACCCTGTCGCAGTTCGCCATAATACGGATGCGTGACGAGGACGCTTACAGGAGGCTGGCCGGGTTGTTCCCGCTATGGTTCGTGGATCTCTTCGACGACCTTTATCTCAAGATGATCTTGTTTGAGAACCCCGATAATACTTAATGCAAAGGACGGCCTGTGGAAGACCGTCCCTGTTATTAAATATGCCTCGCGGCACTCTTGTGGAAATGTCATGTGGACACCGACCTAACTAAGCAAATACGGCACGAACCCTATTATTGTGAGGCAGTCCGGACAGATGAGCATATACCCTTCCCGTCCGCACAGTTCCTTCCAGCTCTCGTCGCTGGACCGGAAGCAGAAAAAGATCGTCTTGTCCATCCCGCATTTCCCGCAGGGACGGTTCTTTATGAGATATGCGTCCCTGACCCGGTTCTTCATGCTGTCGATTATCTCGCGCCAGGCGAAGATATTAGGAAGCCCGTTCCGGCGAAAATTGCGGGGCTCCTTGAATCCCATCGCTGAAACGAAACTGTCGGCTGAGTCCTCCTGCCTCTCATACTCGCTTTCCGTTGAGCCGCCTGTCCCGCTAGGAATATATCTGGGTTCCTCTCCGATCTCGCGGTTGACCTTCTCCTCCAGGGCGGCCACTATCCGGTCATATTCCTCATCACCTATAGGGATCAGGTCCTCGTACTTGATGTCAGAGCCGTTGATGCAGCTAAGGATTCTTGATTTCTTCAGTTCTTGTTTCTTAGCCTCACGAGCTTGTCTGAATTTCTGTATTAACTTAATCATTTTCTTCTTCCATCCATCCTCGTTCTCGCATAATAGCCTTTATGTCGTTAGCCAGAGCGGTTATTTCGGCCATGTTATAATCATCCAAGTCAGGATTAATTGATGAATTAAAAATTGAATACAACTCTTTCCTTATGCTTGTGGACTTCTTCCCCTTGAACTGATGGCTATAGACATAATCCAACTTATAGTTTTGAGCCATTTCTCTCATCCACAGGGTTAAAAGGAGGGACAATATGATTTTCCTTTCATGGAGGTTTGTATGATATTGAGACAGATCAAGAGATAATAACTTGATTACCTCATCATACTTTTGATTATCGATTTCCTCGCTTGAAAGAAGATTAATCGAGTCTTGAAAACACTCTAGTCTACGAAGTTCAAATTCATCCATCATTGCAGTATACTTTAATCGATATTGTTTAGTGATGATTAAAACTCCAATCTGAACCCCTTGCTTTTCAGGGCGTCGTACCTGTCCTTGTTGAATCGGTACGTCGCGGGCACCCTGCTCGGCGCTCCTGGCTCCCGGCTGCCTGTGTCCTCCAGTATGCCCAGATGAAGCATCTTCGAGGCGAAGTTGCGCCGGTCGAAGCGCACGTCCAGGATGCTCTCATACAGGTGCTGGAGCTGGGGCATCGTGAACACGTCTGGAAGAAGCTCGAAGCCGACCGGCTCGAAATGGATCTTCTGCCTCAGAGCCTTCATCGCCTCCCGCAGGATCATGTCATGGTCGAACGCCAGTTGCGGCACATCCTTGAGGGGGAACCATCGCGCCTTCGCCGCGTCGTCCCCGCCCTTCACTTCCGAGATCCTGACGAGCGCCAGGTGGGCTATGGTGATGACACGTCCTCTGGGATCCCGGTCAACCGCCGAGAACGTGCGGAACTGCTCTATGTAGGCGTCTCGCAGCCCGGTCTCCTCGAACAGCTCCCGTTTCGCCCCGTCGATGGCGTCCTCGTCCATCTGCAGATAGCCTCCCGGCAAGGCCCACATGCCCTTGAACGGGGGGATGCCCCTCTCGACGAGAAGCAGTTTCAGGTCCTTCCCGTCATATCCGAATATCACGCAATCTGTTGTCACGGACGGACGCGGATATGGATAAGTGAACTCTCCTTTCTCTTTCTTCATTCTTTGTCAACTATTTTCAGGTTTGCCTTCGCGGCGGACAATACTTTTGGCCCGGTCTGGCCAATCTTGTATTCAGAGATATCGACAGGTTCCGCGGCCGGTTCAGGATCCTTGATCGTCGCCGACGGAGCCCCGTATTTCCCGAATATGTCGTAGAACGGGGCGAACTTTCCCCGCATCCCGGACTCGGCGCCGGGCTTTTCCAGGATCGCGAACACCACGGCCCTGAAGCGTCCCTTGAACTCAGGCTCGAACAGGACGTCACGGAACATCTTTGCCACAAGGTCCGGCCTCAGCCTGAATGCGCCGCATCCGAAGGCCCCGAGCACCATGGAGTCGTGGCCGGCGGTGAGAGCGGCGGAGTATATCGTACGTATCTTGGATAGCATTATCTCCTTTCCCTCCGTGGTGAAACCGCCGTCGAAGGACCTGTATTCTAGGTTTTTCCCGTGCTTCTCGTTGAAGTCCAGGGCGGCACAGGAGATGAAGGCCGTCTCGTATGGCTCGTCCATCAGGGCGAACCCGTCTCTGGATCCTTTCCTGAACACGGTGACGCGGGGAGAGTAGATGGCCCCGTGTCTCATGTCCATAGGATATCCCTTCCGCCTGAAGGGAACCCCGCTGAGTTCCGCCTTTTTACTGTCGTAGAACTGGTAAAGCGACTGCGAGAGGGTTGTCTGGCGGCAGAGGCTCTCCTCCTGGGCGTTGGACCCCCGCTCGTACCATCCGCAGGCGACGTACGCGTCGGCCAGGTTCAGTATGACGGGGTTGTACCCCTTCAGCTGCAGATCGCGCCCCAGCTCAAGGCACCCGGTGTTCGCCACCCCCGTAAGGAGCGTGGTGTCAACCTGTCCCGCCTCCGGCAGGGGAATGGGGGAGTCATACACCACCGTACCCTCGAGCATCGGACATGGATCGAGTGTGACAGTCTTCCCGGAGGATGTCACGTAGCCTCCTTCCCTGAATATCTCGCAATTATTCTTAAATACATCCACCCTCGCGGCCTTAGCGGCGAAGGAGCCTTTGGTGGCTTTGGCAAAGAAAGCCTCAGTATTCCAGGTGACAGACATCATAACAAAGATACGATTATCAATTGAATTATTGAATATTAACAAGAATGACGGTTATTGGAAAGAAAGGGGAGTCAAGGATCCCCCCTCATATCAATTTCTTCTTAACCCAACCTTTACCCACAAATCCCTCAAATCCTCCACATTATCAAACACCACATATTCCCTTTCATCCATCCCCTCCAGAAATCCCAAATCACTCTCTACCTCAATCCTTCTCAATCCATTATTATACAACAGACTCTCAACCCTTCTTCTTCTCTCCTCACTCACAAATACCATCCTTGACCCGGTCACCCCACAAATCCTCTCCAGATCAACCAAATCATTCCTTATCCCTATCACCTTCTTCCCAAACCCCTCATCAGAATATTTCTTCCTCATCTCAACCAATCTCTTTTCCTTACCCTCTTCCCTTTCTTCCATCCTTCTCCTCACATCCCTCATCCAATACTTTCTCATCATATCCCCCTCCTCCTCAAATCTCCTCTCCAACTCCAACATTTTCTCAATCATCTCACCACATCCCATCACCTCTTTTCTCTTCCCCACCACTTTACAAAACTCTCTCTCAAACATCTCCTCCCCCACAATCTCCTTCACCAATCTTCTCCCGCTCAACTCATCACTTTTCCTCTCATCATAACCATTCACCAATACATTCTCAACCTTGAAAACAATAACTTTCCTCATACTTAAAAGAACTTTTAATGTGTAAAAACAACGCAAAGATAATGTGTAAAATTTACACAACCAAATTATTTACGTTTTTTCCGGGAAAAAGTTTCAGAAGCTCGCGGTTAGTTCCTGTGTTTCCAAATAATAGTCCTGCCTTGGTTAAAGCTCTTCATCAAGCATAGTGTCGCCCTCGAGTGTCGTATTTCGTATTCTCCGCCGTATCTTCCTTAGTATAAATAACCGCCGCAAAGGGAAAACAGACAGGAAGACGGTCCACAGAACCAATCCCGGCCACGAAAACAACGATCCGAAAAATACGTTGTTAAGGGACTCTTTAAAAGAAGCTATTCCTTCTATAAGCGCTGATAATATGGATGGATGATTCGGTATGACGTTCCCCGGTGCGCATAATACTTCATGGATCTGCCTTGAGCTTCCCAGCCACCATGGTGATACCAACTGCCATCCGGGAGGATCATTAGCTCCATCATGAGGTCTCCATTCGCAGAATAATAGCAGAAGGGTAAAGAAGGCGACAACCGTCAGAGATATTGAAAGGCAAAACTCATGTCCATAGATTCTCCCCTTTACCTGCCATATCAAGGCGAGCAGCATGACTGAAGAGACGGAAAACAAATAAAGTAATCCCTCGGTTTGATAGAGGCCATCATATAATCGGACGCACAGTATAAAGCCCAGGCAGGCCACCAAGACGGAACCTATGGTAATGCCGGTTGCCCTTTCGAATCTATACATTATTGATATTCAGTGAAAAGATTCTAAACTAATCATTCCAAGGAATCCAAGTATGCCTTCCAGCGCTCATCAAAGGAGGGACCGTCCAGCTCCTCGTCAGGGGCGGTATATGGAATTCTCAGTCTCCACACGTCATCACTGGTCACGCCATACCCCTCGTACCGGTTCTTGAGCATTATGAGTTTCATACGCCTCACATTGTTCGTGCAGTTGTCATAAACGGCTTTCCGTGAACCGCTTAATAACCCGGAGACTGAATCCCTGGCGTCCATCCACCTCTTCCATGCCTCCATTTCCTCGCTCAGGATGGCCCGCCTCGCCGACGGTCTGAAGGAGTATACGTCAGGCTTGAAAGTACCCATGAAACGGTAGTATTCCCGCAGCACTTTTTGAGCGCTGACGGCCACATGACGGACAATATCGCGTTCGTCAAGTTCTCCCGTCAGGTGGAAAAGATAGTCCGATAGGGAGTGCTCACGTATCAGGGCGTCATCCTCACGTATGCCCGAGATCGCCATGCTCCATGATGACCCGTCCAAACCGCTCGGATCCCCGTCGATTATCCTGAAGGCGGAATCCACCGCCGCATGGTAGTTCAGCCATTCGTCATTCTCATTCTTCAATGCCGAAACAACCAGACTGTCTGAATGGCTGATGACTTCCTTGAGGAACAGTCTTGAGACAAATTCCTGAAAATCCGCGAGCAATCCGGCATGATTGTTCAAGTCCACCTGGAATTGCGGCTCGAAGTCCTGGAGGCTTTGTATCCTTGCCTTAAGGATGTCGAATCTCTCACGTTCTGAGGCGGGGGAGTGGGAAGCTGTGTCATACTGTTCAAGCCGCCACAATGCAAGTTCATCATTATATCGGTTTGTACTATCATAGTACCACAGCGAGTAAAAGTCCTGGACAGTCACATATTGGTTGATGGATTTATAGCCTGTCAGGCTCGCCGGTGGTAAAGGATCTCCCTCGGGACTCTTACCCCCGCACAGGTCTTTCCATTCGGCGATCCGCTCATCGGAAGGCGCGGCAAATAAATAGTCTTCCGGCTCAATATCCCGCCAGTAGTGGAACACTTCTGTGCTCATCTCTTCTCTGTTTTCAGCCGCCGGCGCATAGTATTGAACCCTCATGTCATCAAAGGATTTCTTGTGCCGGGGATGCTCACAACCAGTAAATGTGAATGTCAGCTGAAGAAGAAGGAGGTATGGTATCTTTTTCATAATGGTCCTGAAACTTGCCATCGGTTTATTGATTCGCGCTTGACTGATCGGCTTCATGAGCCGTGTTGTACCTTGTCTTTTCGTAGGGGAAAGATTGATGTCTATTTGTTCGGCGCTTCCGTATGTCCAACTCTTTCATTGTGACGAAGGTAATGGATATCACCTTCTTGGAAGTCGAGATAGAAAGCCTGCCGGCAGTCAAGGCAATAAGCTCTGTCC
>ONUG01000139.1 GCA_900320965.1 uncultured Bacteroidales bacterium
GAGCAGTTGGAGAAGGAGAGGCTGCAAAGCACTCCGGGCCATTACGCCTACCTCAAGATTGCCGAAGGCTGCAACCGCAACTGCTCATACTGTGCCATCCCTATGATTCGCGGCAAACACAAGTCGCGCCCGATCGAAGACCTTGTGGCAGAAGCAAAAGAGATGGTCGCCAATGGCGTATCCTATCTCGTCGAAGGCTCCTTTAACTTCAAGCCCGGCATCAACTACACCTTCAACGTCACCCTCAACACCTCCACCGAGTCAATCCGCATCGAGATTGGTGGAGAGATTGCTGACTGGAATTAATTAGTTGTAGATTAAACATTTGTTAGTGGTTTTTCTGCGATAGGCGGATAGGGTTTGACCTTGCCGGGGGATTATTAGAAATTTGTCTATATTTAGTCCTTATGATAAAGGTTGATGTGGTTGTAAGTGTGGCCAAGGATGGCTTCTATAGTGTTTATTGCAAGGATTATCCAGCCCTTTTTGGTAGTGGTGACACGGTCGAAGCCGCTGTCGCTGAGCTTAAAGAGACGCTACGAATAACTCGTGACGAACTTGGGCGTGATTCAGCTCTCTTTTATCCCGAGTGGCTGGATAAAGAATATGAGTTTGTTATGAGCTGGGATTTCCAGGATCTATTGGCATATTATGCTGGAGTGATCAATCCTGCGGTGTTAGGACGAATAACCGGTATTCACCCCAAACAGTTGTGGGCGTATCAGCACGGTCGTTCGAAACCTCACAAAAGGCAGCTTGAGAAAATAGAATCAGCGCTTCATAAGCTCGGTAAGGAGCTTTTCCGGGTTACTTTCTGCTAGATTGGTAGCGTTATACCCCTTCCTTTGACGCCGAGTCATTAGTTTTAATGCTCCTGGCGTCAAAATGATGTGCGTATTGCTGCCATGGGGGCTTAGACCTTTCACCGATACCCACCTCATCGACGAACTCTTCCGCCAAGCCACCGAGCTGTTTGAATAGGACTGGTCATTTGTCCTTCTGACATTCTCCCTCTCGGGCAAGGTCTAAATGGCCTGTCAGTGGCCTTCTCAGCGGGCAAGGTACGCCACCCTAAAATCAGACCTTGCCCGAATTATTAACCGCCTTTAGGGAAAAATCAGTATATTTAAACGTTTATTTGAGAAAATGAGCGAAAAAGTACTGATTAGCAAAGATGGTTTAAGGGAAGCTCTGGGGCTGAAAGGCCTGATGGGGAAGTTCGTGGCCGGGGCTCTATATGGGGTCCTGGGCATAGGGAAACTCAATAAGGTGTACCCCTATGTGGCTGATCTTGAAGGACCTGAGTTCTCAGAGGAAGTTTTGAGAAGGTTCGGGATCTCTTACGAGGTTCCTCCCGAGCAGCTTGCCAATATTCCTGCGGAAGGCGGATTCCTGACGGTTTCCAACCACCCGTTTGGCGGTGCTGACGGGCTGATTCTCAATGCGATAATAAACTCAAGGAGACCGGACTTCAAGATTCTGACTACCTTCCTTTTGGCTCAGGTGCCGAATCTTACGAAATGGTTCATCCCCGTGGATAATTTCTCGACGGGAGGGGCGAAGAGCATCAGGGGCATCCGTTCTGCTTTGGGGCATATCGGCTCTGGTGGTTCTCTGGGTCTTTTCCCGACGGGCGAGGTCTCGACCTACCAGAAAAAGGGACGGCGGACGGCGGTCAGCGACAAAAGGATCATCGAGGACAAGCCCTGGCCGGAGAATATCACCAAACTCATAAAGAACTCAGGGCTGCCGGTCATTCCGATCTATTTCGACGGGACTAATTCCCGGTTTTTCCATTTCCTTGGCTCTATCCATCCAAGGCTCAGGACCATAAGGCTGATCTGGGAACTTGCCAACAAGAGAGGGACTAAGGTCAAGGTACGGATCGGGAAGGCGATTCCAGCCAAGGATATTGCTGGTTTGGATGTCCAGACTCTTGGGAAATATCTTCGGAATCGGTGCTATGCTCTTGAGGCGCAGGCCCTTCAGCGGGGTGACCGGCCCTTCGGCTCCGCTCAGGGACCGGAAAATGCTCAGGGACCGGAAAATGCTCAGGGACCGGGAAAGGCTCAGGAACCGGTTGCCGATCCTGTTGATCCCAAGCTCGTCCGTCCCCAGATGGAACAGCTAAAAGACAAGGAGTTGTTCCAGGCGGGAGATTACCGGGCCTATCTCATAGATGCGAAAGATGCCCCCGATGCGATGCGTGAACTATATCGCCTCAGAGAGGAGACATTCCGTTCGATCGGGGAGGGGACAGGCAAGTCTCTTGACACAGACCCTTATGACGAGTATTACAAGCATTTGATTCTCTGGAATATTCCCGATGGGCAGATTGCGGGGGCATATCGAGTCGGTTACGGCTCGGAAATATTCCGTCGATTCGGGAGGGGTGGCCTCTACACGGACAGCCTTCTGAGGTTCGGCCCTGCCGCAGATGAGATTCTTTCCCGCGGCCTGGAGCTCGGGCGATCGTTCGTGGCTCTGAAGTACCAGCGGGAAGTTCTTCCGCTCAAGCTATTGCTGACCGGCCTCACTGTGGCTGTGATCCAGGATCCCCGGATCAATTGCCTTACTGGCACAGTGACGATAAGCGGAACCATGCCCGACCTTTACAAGAGCCTCACTGTGTACTTTCTCCAGAGAGATTTCGCCCTCCCTTCAGCTGAGGATTTTGCCTTGCCGACGCATCCTTATTCCCTTGGCTTCTTGAGAGTTAATCCTGAAGAATTGCTTTCTGGCATTCCTCGGGGCGACATCGATGCTTTTGATCGGCTTCTGGGAGGCATCTCGGACGGGAAGTACCGTCTGCCTGTCCTTTTCAGGAAATATTTCAATTGTGGGGCAAGGGTCTCCTGCTTTAATGTCGACCCGGATTTCAATGATTGTCTAGATGGTATGATAGTGCTGAAAACAAAGGACTTCCCCTTGCAAATGCTCAAGTCTATCATCCGTCCTCTTCCTGCCGGGACACAAGAAATAGTCTTGAATCATTTCTACGGTTCAGATAAACCTGAGTGATCATGGATAGTCCGTTGTGGGTATATCTCCTTGGCCTTGCCGGGATGGGTATCTATGGGCTTCGGCTCCTTATCCAGTGGTATCTGTCAGAGAAGTCCCGTAGGGTCGAGTCTCCGGGAATATACTGGGTCCTGAGCAGTGTCGGGGCTGTTGTGCTTTACATCTACGGGTGGCTGAGAAAGGATTTCTCTATTATTTTTGGCGAGAGCGTCGGGTACTACATCTACATGTGGAACATCAGCATCCTGGGGCTCTACAAGAAGGTCCCTCGTTTCGTTGTTCTCCTTCAGGCCGTTTTCCCCTTGGTGATCCTGGCTTTGATCATCAGGGATCTGCCGACTTTCAGCGCCACATTCCTCCACAATGAATATGTCCCCATGGGACTCCTTCTTTTCGGGGTCCTGGGCCAGGCGGTGTATGAGCTACGCTCTGTCTACCAACTTGTCTATAGTTATAAGAGAAAAGCCTCGATCCTGCCCACAGGTCACTGGGTGATGGCTGTGGTGGGGTCTGTCATGATAATAATATATGGCCTTATCCGCCACGACTGGGTCTTGGCGATTGGCCAGTTCTCGATAGTGTTCTCAATTCGTAATCTCATGATTTCCATCGCATCATCGAAGAGAATGAAAACAATTCCCGAAATATTAATGGTGCGCCCGGCGTGTTTCGGATTCAACGAAGAGACAGCCTCGAGTAACAGTTTTCAGACTCGTTCTTCTTTGGAAGAGGCTGGGAATAAGGCTGTTGAGGAGTTTGATGGCATGGTCGGCGCTTTGAGAGAACATGATGTCCCTGTGGTTGTGGTCAATGATTCTCCTGAACCTGAAACTCCTGATGCGGTGTTCCCCAACAATTGGTTCTCGACCCATGCCGATGGCACTTTGGTCCTTTACCCGATGTTCGCCCCGAATCGGCGACTCGAGCGTGATCCTGCTATAATCCGTAGGATAATGGCTTCAGCGGGTACGAAAAGGATCCTGGACCTGTCCTTCTGGGAGGATAAAGGAAAGTTTCTTGAGAGTACAGGCAGCATGGTCTTGGACCGGAAAGCCAGGGTGGCTTACGCTTGTCGTTCTCCTCGCACTTCAGAGGTTGTCTTGGATGAGTTCTGCCGGAAGATGGGCTACACCTCCATCCTTTTCGATGCCGTGGATCGTTCTGGCAACCCGATCTATCACACTAATGTGGTGATGTCTGTCGGAGAAAAGTTTGCCGTGCTTTGTGAGGACGTGATCATCTCTCCTCCTGAGCTTTCTGAGATTGAGGATAGTCTGAGGGGCAACGGCGAGGAGATAATCCGGATTACCGCTGACCAGATGCGTCATTATGCCGGGAATATCCTTGAAGTCAAGAATGATTTTGGCGATCATCTAATTGTCATGTCCCAGACTGCTTATGACAGTCTACGTGAGGACCAGTTGGCGGTCCTGGGCGGATTTGGTGAGATTCTTCCGGTCAGTATTCCTTACATCGAGGCGGTCGGAGGTGGCTCCGCCCGCTGTATGATGGCGGAGATTATTCGGGTATAATGTGGAGGATCAGGTATTCGGACCGGGTGCCGATGCGGATCTTGGCGCCCCAGATGCCGAGGCTTGAGCTGATGTAGTAGCGGGTGTTCCCTCGCTGGTGGTGGCCCCAGGATTTCTCGTACATGGCGTCGGTGACCCATGAGATGGGCCAGACTTGCCCTCTGTGGGTGTGGCCGCTGAACTGGAAGTCAATCCCGGCTTCTTCGGCTTCCACCAGATTGTACGGCTGGTGATCCAGAAGAATCGTGAGTGGTTGATTCGGAGGCAAGTCTGCCGCCGGCGGACATTTACCCGGATAGGGCGCGAAGCGTAGGGAGCCGGCGGCAGGACTCGCCTCCGAATCCATCCCTTCGACAGTCTCATGGGACTGATGAATCTCCCAGAGGGCAGGACGGCAGGGGTAGGAAAGGTCGTTGCGGCCGACGACCCGGATGCCGAGAGTGTCGACGTAACTGTCTTTCAGCAAGCCGATTCCGGCCTCCCTGAAAAACTTCTCCGAGCCATCCACATCACTGTAATACTCATGGTTTCCCAGAACCGTGAATATAGGAGCGGACAGCCTCTTGAACTCCTCGGCATAGTTACCGGCCAGAACCGGTCTCAAACTCCTGTCTATGATGTCCCCACCGATCAGGACCAAGTCCGGATTCTCTGCGTTGAATAGGTCAATCCAGCGCCCGAGCTCAGCCTTGCGGTTGTGGTAGCCAAGGTGAAGGTCACTGGCCAGCACCACGGTCAGGGGCTTTTCCAGGGGCTTGGAAGTCTTGATTGTTAGCTCTTCCCGGTATTTGTGATGATAGTGGATTCCGCCAAGGATCAGCAGGATGGTTACGGCCCCGGCGACGCAGCCGAAAACGCCCCATGAATCTTTCAGGAATCCTTTGGGAATAACCCTGCAGAAAGAGCAAAGATCCAACAGGACGAAGGCTATCAGCAAGTATAAAAACGCTATCAGCCAAGTGTTTCCGACTTCATAAAGCGGAACGGCCAGGCTCATGGGCACTTTCTCGATGTAGGCGAATCCTACGAAGAAACTTGCGGTCCAAAGGCCGAACAGGCATCCAATGGCGATCTTCCAGCCCAGGCTCGGCGCCAGTCTCCAAAGATGCCACGCCACATAAAAGGCGGTCCCGAGGACAGCCCCCATGAACCCGATGAAAGCGGCCGCTCTCATCTATTTGTTCTCCTCCTCAAGGGAGAAAGCGGAAGAGCCGTCGAAGCAGTGGAGGCAGAGATCCTCGCGGGGAAGCCCTATGCTCTTTACCAGAGTCTCTATAGTGCTGAATTTCAGCGAGTCAAGATTGAGCTCCCGGGCGATCTCATCGACCATGCGCTTGAATTCCGGAGTGCTGGAGTCGGTGTATTTCTCGACATTTTTGTTCATGTCGCCCTCGAACTGCTTGATGATCCGCCTGGTGATGAGCTCCAGCTCGGTCTTGCTGGCGGAGAAGTTGAGAAAGGGGCAGCCGAACACCAGGGGAGGGCAGGCTATGCGCATGTGGACCTCCTTGGCGCCGCTCTCATGGAGCTGGTGGGTGTTGTCCCGCAACTGGGTACCGCGCACGATGCTGTCGTCGCAG
>ONUG01000140.1 GCA_900320965.1 uncultured Bacteroidales bacterium
CAATTCGGAGCTTGAGAAGGGAATATTCCTGGCTGACACTTCAGACTTCGGGTAACGCTTCCCGATGTCTCTCATCCCGGCCTTGTTCATCCGGACAACCTCTGTGACCTCATATATTTTTCCGAGATCGGCAAAAACATCATTGATTTTTCCGGCGGCAAAAGGCGCCTGGGCTCCCTGCGCTTCGCGCCCTATCCGGGTAAATGTCCGCCCAGGCGCATTGCCGCCGGAAAGGCTATCGATGTTCCAAGAAAACAGATTCGTGGAGCGGGCGAGCTTGACGAGGCCGAAACGGAAGCAAAGGACATTAAACACCCCAGCCTTAGCCAAAGACTTCCCAGGCTCAAAAATATACTTAAAATCAACGGCTTCCGGAAGAATAGCCTTTGCGGAACGGATCTCCTCGGAAGAACATGACAACGATCCGCCATCCTCCCGGCAAGTCACGACATACTCCCCACTCCATTCCCGATCCATCCACACCAGCAACTCCTTGCACTCTCCCCCACTCGCCACGACATGGATTTCCCGTACCCAATTGCCATTCCATCCATCCCCACTACGAGACTCCAAATGACCCTCATACGCCCTGTTTAGCCTCTCCACGACCATGCTGATGTCCACCATCGGCGAAAGCTTAAGAAGGATATTCCTGGAATAGCTGAAGAGCTCCGGAACAAGTTCCAGCACATTCGGAGAACAATCTTCAAGGAGGAAAACTTTGCCGCCGGCAGAGTCTCTTCTAGCCGGGTCAAGGAATATGACATCCGGCTTGAAACTCCCAAGCACGTCGCCAAGGCCACCGGGTTTGATCTCCAGGCTGACGACATGAATATTCTCCGATCCCAGCTCACGAAAGTTATGCCTGGCGGCGGACGCAAGCCCATGATCCATCTCATTGTAAAGGACCTTATCCGAGACATGGGAAAATGCCCAGCTATCAACTCCGAGACCGCCAGTCAGGTCAGCGACGGATTTCGAGGAAGCCCCTTCCAAAATCCTCGCAAGAAGCGAAGCTTTGTAGGCCGCCGTGACAGATGAGCTGCACTGCTCAGCGCTCACGGAAGCGGGATAGACCAAAGAAGTGATGGAATACCACTCAGGAACCTTATCCTTAAGTTTCTTCCTGGACTCAATTGTGCTGATGGCCAATTGTTTCCCATCGAAGATAGACAGATCCGGATCGTCGGGAACAGGCCATTGGACAGAGGAAAGCAGAAGCCGAGGGACCTCGGCTTCCGCATTTTCCACAATAAATTTCTCGAAGCTACTCGGCACCTTCTCCCTTAAGATACTTGAGCCAGAATGCCCTATTGGCAGCGCTGAAGTGGCGTCCCTGATAGCCACGGTAGCCATGCATGCCGTCCGGGTAGATCATAAGCTCGAACTTCTTGCCACCGGCATGGAGGGCATCCACAAGCTTGAGCGTGTTCTGGAAATGGACGTTGTCGTCACCGGTGCCGTGAGTCAGCTTAAGCATGACCGAGCCATCGTAATTGTCGTCGGTGACAGGATATTCCTTGGCGGCGTTGGTGACCTTCGTCCTCTCGTACCCCTCGGGATTGTCCTGCGGGGTTGACATGAAACGCTCGGTGTAATGCGTGTCGTACAAAGCCCACTCATATACTCCACCGCCAGCGATTCCGTAATGGAATGCGTCAGAGTGCTTCATCACCAGCAAAGCGGTCATCGTGCCTCCGAAAGAGAATCCCTCCACTCCGATCTTGTCACCATTGACATAAGGGAGTTTCTTGAGATACTCCGCCCACTCGACAAAGTCCTGAACTTCGATCTCGTCCAGATGCTTGTAGATCATGTCAAGACCCTTTCGCCCGTTGTAGCCGGAAGCCCTACAATCAAGCACGCACTCGATTATGCCGTTGTCTGAATACCACTGGTAAGGATTGTAAGCGTGGAACCTGTCCGAAACCTGAGGAGAATCCGGCCCTCCGTAAAGGTCGACATGGACTGGGTATTTCTTGGACGGATCGAAATCCTTGGGATAGACCATAAGGCCAGGAAGTTCCAGACCGTCATGGGTGGTCATCGTGATTATCCTCGGAAGAGTCAGAGCGTCCGGATCGAAACCAGGACCGGCCATGTCAGCAACCTTGACAGACTTGGAAGGCTTCGAAAGGTTGAAGATCCACACCTGGTCAGGGGTGTTGGAGTTGCTCTGTGAGGCGATCACATATTTCTTATCCGGGGAGACGCTGATCTGGGACGCGCTTAGCGCCGGATTGGAAATAGTTGTGACAGAGCCCTTTGTGGCAAGATAGATTCCTGTCCTCACATGAGAATCCCTCTGGGCTGAATAAACCACCTCTGAAGAAGTGCCATCAAAGCCTTTAGCAGGCTTGCCTTCCTTGACAGAGAGGATGGAGACCCTCCAGTTGTCACCGTCAGTCAGGCGCTTGCAAGTTTTCCCGTCATAAGACAAGTAATAGATCTGCTCCCAGCCAGTCTCAAAAGAGCGGACCATGTACAGACCGTCACGGCCGAACACCATCCCGGAGATCCAATCAAGCCAAGTCTTGTACGTCTCATGGTAGATGTGACTCTTGGACCCGTCTTCAGGAGAGACCGCATAGAGGTCGAGGGTATTCTGGATACGAGGCTCCCTCTGGATGAAGAAAGCCTTGCTGTCAGCACCCCAGAAAGGGGTTCCGAAATATTGGTCATCATTCTCGTCGAAATCAGCCCAGGCGGTCTTGCCATTCTCCAGATTCACGATCCCGATGCGAACCTTGGGGTTAGGATCTCCGCATTTGGGATAGCGAGTCATCCTGACGGAACCTCCTGTCGGAGACATGTCCTCAAGATCCACGGCGCCGCCGGCGTTCTGGCCATAACCGAGCTGCAGACCGGAGCGATCAGCATCGACAGCCACAGCGGAATAAATCGGGAAGAAAGGCACTTCGGTGTTGTCAAAACGGTAGAAACCGATCTTCTTTGAATCGGGAGACCACCAGAAAGCCTTGTAGCGAGTGGCGCGTCCAAGTATTTCCTCATAATAGACCCATGAGGAGTAACCGTTTAAGATCACGTCGGACCCGTCACTAGTCAGCTTGGTCTCTTTATTTGAGGCGACATCAAAGACCCAGAGGTCATTGTCGCGGGTGAACGCCACTTTTGAGGAGTCTGGCGAATAAGTCATATTCTCCCCGGCGAACTTAAATGGAGACGTTCCTCTCCCTTGCATTCCAGGGGCCATCCTGGGTGCGGGAGGCACGACGCCTTTGACTTTCTTTCCGCTCAGAGCGTCAAAGACGAAATCCTCATCAGAGGCCTTTCTGAAATCATGTGTGAATGCGACCTGATGGTCTCCAGTCCATCTCCACATCGCGGGAATCCGGTTGTACTCCTGGGCTCCAGCCAGGATTCCGGCAAAGATGAACAGCGATAAAACAAGTTTCTTCATGACAATCTATTTGTTAATAAAACACTCATCTTTGAAATTGACCAGATAGACTTTTTCCACGGCCCTGGTCAGAGCGGTGTAAAGCCATTTCAAGTCATCCACGGACAACTCATCCTGCCAGAATGGATTGTCAATGAAGACGCAGCTCCACTGCCCGCCCTGGCTTTTATGGCAAGTGATTGCGTTGGCGTATTTCAGCTGCAGGGCATTGAAATACGGATCTTCCCTCACCGCCTCATAGCGCTTTTTCTTGGTCGTAATGTGGGAATAGTCCTCATTGACACCGTTGTAGAGCTGGTTCTGCTGCTCATAGGTCAGGGAAGCGGCTTCCGACTCCAACGTGTCCAAGCATACTTTCGCCACGATCTCAGTGTCATCGTAGTCCGGGAAACTAAGACGGGCATCAGCGAAACTAAGGCCGTACCTCTCCTCGAAATTCCTGATCGACACGAGGTTGGCGATGTCACCGTTGGCAATGTAATCCATCCCTTTAACGTCCCCGGTGAACTGGTAACAATTCTTCACTATCATCAGTTTCTCCCCCTTGACAAGTCTTTCCTCGTCATAAAAGACCTGAGCCCGGATCCCGGCGTTATACCTGTTCGCGCGTTTGTTGGAACGGCAAAGCACGACAGCGTCGTCTTTTGAATATTCAGAGAAATAGGCCTGGTTAAGCGAGTCCAGCAGCTCTCCGCCCTTTATCCGCACGACATCTTCGAAGCCATCTGAACGAAGGCCAAGAGAATCAAGGCTGAAAGACTCATTGCCATAAGGGTCAGATGTGATCAATTCCCTGATTCTGGTCGCGTTCCAGAGTATTCCGGATTCTTTGGACTGACGGACAACTTCAGTCAAGCAACCGTACATCACGCCTCCGAAACCATCCATATAACCAGAATCCAGAGCCGGCGAGGCATCGAGTCCAACCGGAGGCAACTGGGCGGAATCCCCAATCAGTACCAGCCGGCAGTCATTCCCTGCCCTGACAAATGTGACCAAGTCTTTAAGAAGGTCGCCGGTCCCAAAAGAAGCATCACCATGGGACGCGGAATTATCTATTCCGATAAGTGAGACCTCGTCGACAATAAAAAGCTTATGCGACTGCTTGTTAGGAGCGAGGGAAAACTGTCCAAAACCATCAGAACTTATTGATTTCTGGCGATATATGCATTTGTGGATCGTCTTGGCAGTCTTTCCCGAATACTGGGACAACACCTTGGCGGCCCGGCCGGTGGGAGCGAGAAGCACGCAGATCTCCTCGTACTCCCCGGTCTCTTCTCCACCCTTCCTCACTGGAGGTCTCAAGTCGTCCAGAGACTCGATCACGGCGGCTATCGCTGTCGTTTTTCCAGTACCGGCATATCCATTGACAACAAGGATATCATGGTCGTCCCCGGAAAGAAAAACCGCCATGAGAGCGAACAACCTGTCCTGGTCAGAAGTAAGCTGGTAAGGGAAATGCTCCTTGAACCTGTTGTAGAAAAAGCTCTCCCTTCCCATCACTTGGAATTCTTGCTGAAAATCATCATGATGACCGCAAAGATCGGATAGATCTCCACACGTCCGAGGAACATGTCAAGCGTGTAAATAATCTTCGCCCCAGTCGGTTCAGCCCCGAAGTTGCCGAATGTGCCGAGATCTCCGATAGCAGGTCCCACATTGCTCAGAGAAGAGAACGTGGCGGCGATAGCGTTGGGGTTATTCGGATTTACCGCCAGATTAATCGCTAAAGAAATGATTATCAACATCATGTACAAAGCGATGTACAGGATGTGCGGAGCGATGACTTCCTGCCTCACCACCTTCCGGTTGATTCTGACCTCATTGACGGAAGCCGGATGGAGCACGGTCTTCAACTGGTACTTCACCTCTTTGCAAAGCAGCAATGCCCTGTCGGATTTGATGCCACCGGTGGTTGAGCCGGCCATTCCGCACCATATTCCGACAAACACAAGCATCGCGGACGGCAGCGCCGGCCAGACTGAATTGTCGGAAATGCCGAACCCTGAGGTTGAAGCATAGCTCAACACATGGAAAGAACCCGACAGCAAGGCGCTTCCCCAAGTTTCCTCAACACCCTGGACCTTGAGGGAGACCATTACAACAACGCTCGAGATTAGAAGAGTCCAGATGTAAAATTTGAAGATCTCGTTCTTGAAAGGCTTGATGGAACGGGTGACAATGGCTATGAAAACCATCCCGAAATGGATGGAAGAAAGCAGCATGAAGAACATGGTGACAAGGTCGACAGCGACCGAGTCGAACGCCCCGATAGAAAGATTGCGGGTGCTGAAGCCGCCCGTCGCCGTGACACTCATCGCATGGTTGATCGCATCGAACGGGCTCATTCCGACGATCAGATAGCAGATGAATGAGGCCACCAACATTCCAAGATAGACGTATGTGAATATGTACACCGTCCTGTTGGTGCCAGACCTATATTCCCTCTTGGATAAAGTGGAAAGCTCAAGGTTTGTCAACCGCAGACGCATCTGCGAGGAGTCCGGAATAATCAGGAGAAGGAATACGACAACTCCCAAACCTCCGATAAAATGGGTAGAAGAACGCCAGAAAAGGAGGCTTTTGGGGAGGGCCTCAACATTGTCAAGGATGGATGAACCGGTTGTTGTGAAACCGGAAACACTTTCAAACCAAGCGTTTATAACCGTAAACGGGCCGCCCCACAGAGCATACGGAAG
>ONUG01000141.1 GCA_900320965.1 uncultured Bacteroidales bacterium
AAAGGTGGCGGTTAATTAGTCGCCCCTGCTTTAGTCGCAAATAATTGACATTCAATAAAATGAGTTCAAAAAGCACTTGATTTATTTGCAGAAAATGCTTATCATGCAGGAAGAAACCTGCAAATAATTGAGAGCATGATAGGCAAAAAACCAGCGGAACACCAGATGTCCATCTTTGACGTAGCATTGGAAAGTTTTATCGACATGAACCATGAACTGGTCCTTCTGTCCAAGCAGATAGACTGGGAGGCGGTGGAGTCGGAGTTTGCGGAGTACTACTGCGCAGACAATGGCCGCCCGAGTGTCCCGATTCTGCGATAAGCGGCTATCGAGGAGACATTTTCTTTACTATTACTATTTTATGATTATCATTTTATAGTAACTATTTTATGGTAATCTGAATGTGTAAGCTCCGCCTTGAAAGGTCTGCTTGAAAAGGATTTCATCACCATGGACAAGAACGCCTATAGTGTTAATGATCAGTTCTTCCCCCTATGGCTAGCATTTAGAGGATTGATTTAACCTCACCGCGACCTCTTGGATTTGAGGCGGACATTTGATAAATTTGTAAAATGTCAATCACTGGAAAGAATAAGATGATATACCTTTGTCTGGCGCACATGAGTGGCCGGGAGATGGATTACATAAAGGAGGCGTTCGACACCAACTGGGTGGCTCCGCTCGGAGCGAACGTTGACGGGTTCGAAGAGGACTTGAAGCGCTTCCTCTCGTCTACCCGAAGCCAAGACAACCTTCGTCGAGCATTTACCCGGATAGGGCGTGAAGTTATCGCGCTGTGCTCGGGGACGGCGGCGGTGCACCTGGGACTGCTTTGCTGCGGCGTTGGGCCTGGAGATGAAGTCATCACCCAGAGCTTCACTTTCTGCGCCTCGGCCCACCCGATCACCTATCTCGGAGGGACTCCAGTCTTTGTCGACAGCGAGCGGGACTCCTGGAATATCGATCCCGACCTTATGGAAGAAGCCATCAAGGACCGGATCGCCAAGACCGGAAAGGCCCCGAAAGCCATCGTCCCGGTGACCCTTTACGGCATGCCCTACCGGATCGATCGTATCATGGAAATCGCTGACCGTTATGGCATTCCCGTGGTTGAGGACGCCGCTGAGGGCCTTGGCTCCCGCTTCGGCGGACGCTGTCTCGGCACCTTCGGACGCTATGGCGTCCTGTCCTTTAATGGCAACAAAATGATCACGACTTCCGGCGGCGGAGCGCTAATCTGCGGCTCTCAGGAGCAAAATGATCACGACCTCCGGCGGCGGAGCGCTAATCTGCGGCTCTCTGGAAGAGAAAAACAGGGTCAAGTGGTATGCCACCCAGGCTAGGGAGGCCTATCCCTTCTACCAGCACGAGGCGATCGGCTACAACTACCGCCTTTCCAACATCAGCGCCGGGATCGGCCGGGGGCAGATGTTCGTCCTTGACGAGCACATCGCCCACCATCGCCACATTAAGGACCTGTACAAAGAGCTCTTCAAGGAAGTGCCTGGAATAGAGTTACATGACAATCCCGGCCCTGAATATGACTCGAACTTCTGGCTGAACACAGTGACAATCGATCCCTCGATCAGGATTAAAGGCCAGGAAAACGTCTACAAAGAGACCGTTACCTGTGCCCTTGGTGGAGCGCCAGGAATAGTCCGCCAGGTTAAGAAGTCCCGCACCGGCTGTGATCCAGCCGACAATGTGGAGGCTCTGCGGCTGTACCTTGCCGGAGCCGGCATCGAGGCCCGGCCGCTTTGGAAGCCGATGCATCTCCAGCCGGTCTACAAGGATGCCCCGGCGTACCTCAATGGTGTCAGCGAATCCTTGTTCAAAGTCGGGATATGCCTTCCGAGCGGTCCTCTTGTGACGGATGATGACGTCCGTTATATTGTCGATACCATCGTGGAGGCAATTGAGAAATGATTAAAAAAGTGTAAATTCGCGATTTGTAAAACCACGAGTCTATGAATCTTAAAAGAATAGTCCTTGTCTTGGCGATGGCCGCCCTTAGTGTGGTCGCCGCCGCCCAGAGCACAATGACGGACATCCAGGTCCTCGACTATGTCAAAAACGGAGTTGAGCAGGGGAAAAGCCGGCAGCAGATGCTCACTGAACTCGCCGCCAGGGGAGTAACCAGAGAGCAGGCCGAAAGGGTCCGCGCCCTCTACGAGAGCCGCCAGACCGAGAACGCCAGGACCGCTGAGGAAGGAGTTCGCTCCCACACTGTCAGTGGGGAGGTGGATCTTGCTCCCCAGACCTTTGTCTCGAATAAAGACAGTCTGGTGATTTACGGCCGCGATATCTTCCGCAACCGCAATCTGAACTTCGCGCCGAGCGAGAATCTCGCTACTCCGAAGAATTATCGCCTGGGTCCTGGCGATGAGGTGATAATCGACATATTCGGTGCCAACCAGGCGACCCTGCGCAGCAAGATCTCTCCAGAGGGGAGCATCAATGTCGATGTGGGGCCTCTCTACCTCAATGGGATGACCATCGACGAGGCCAACAAGTACCTCAAGCGCAAGCTCGCAAGCATCTACGGCGGTTTGAACCGCAGTTCGACGGGAACTGACATCCGCCTGAGCCTTGGCCAGATCCGCTCGATCCAGGTCAATGTCCTCGGAGATGTCGAGAACCCTGGAACCTACACCACGTCGGCTTTCGCCACTGTGTTCCACGTCCTTTACCTCGCCGGAGGTGTCTCCGGTCCCGGAACCCTTCGTGACATCATTGTCAACAGGGATGGCGAGGTGATCGCCAAGGTCGACGTGTACGACTTCCTGATGAACGGCAGCCGCTCCAGCGACATCCGTCTCGAGGAAGGCGATGTCGTGATGGTCCACCCTTATTCCGTCCTTGTCAAGGTCGGAGGTGAGGTCAAGCGTCAGATGAGTTTTGAGCTGAAGGAAGGGGAGACCCTCGCGGATGTCATCAAATATGCCGGAGGTTTCTCCACCGGAGCGTTCACTGACAATGTAGGAGTCGTGCGCCAGAACGGCAAATCCTATGAAGTCCGCACCGTTGATGCCGAGGACTATGGATCGTTCCGGATGGAGGATGGTGACGAGGTGACTGTTAGCAAGCTCAACTCTTTCTATGAGAACCGCATAGCTGTGACTGGCGCTGTCTACCAGCCTGGTACCTATGAGCTTAATTCTGAGGTCAAGACCGTCAAAGGACTAGTCCAGAAGGCCGGAGGACTGCTTCCGGAAGCCTTTACCAACAGGGCTGTCCTGCACAGGGAGCATGAGGATAAGACTCTCGAGGTCATCTCATTGAATCTTGGCAGGGTGATGAGCGGGGCCGACCCGGACATCCGCCTGCAGAAGAACGATGAGCTCTTTATAACCCGCTCCTCAGACATCCGTCAGCTCGGGACCATGAGCATCTCCGGTATGGTCGTCAATCCTGGCACCTTCCCGTTCGCCTCCAAGACCACCGTCGAGGACATCATTATCATGGCTGGAGGCCTCCAGGAAGGAGCATCCACCGCCAGGGTCGACATCTCCCGCCGCAAGAGAGACTCCAACGGCCTTGTGGTGCTTGATGAGGTCGGAGAGCTGATCAGCGTTACCCTCAGCGAAGACTTCACGGACAATGGCGGAGCAAAAACTTACCTTGAGCCTTACGATGAGGTGATTGTCCACCAGAGTCCTTCCTATAATGTCCAGACTCATGTGACTGTCACTGGCGAAGCCAATTTCGCCGGCCCCTTCACTCTGACCACCAGGAACGAACGCCTCAGCGACCTTGTAAAGAAAGCCGGAGGAGCCACCCCTTACGCCTACCTTGAAGGTGCCCGTCTTTTCAGGAATATGGGAGACGACGAGCGCCGTCAACTCCTCGAAATCCTTAATTACCGGGGCAATGACCGCAAGGAAAAGCTTGACACTTCTGAAGTTTACCAGATGGCGGAAGACTACATGGTCTCCCTGAATCTTGCCTCGGCTCTCGCCAATCCCGGAGGAGACGATGACATCGCCCTGGTCGAAGGTGATTTGCTCGACATTCCGGTCGCTATGAACACCGTCAGGGTCATCGGAGCCGTGATGATGCCGGCTGTAATCTCTTACAATCCAGGACATTCGGCAAGACACTATATCAATTCATGTGGTGGTTACACTCAGGGAGCCAAGCGAGGCAAGACTTATGTTGTGCATGCCAACGGCAGTTCCGAGAGGGTTAAGTTCGGCATGAAACTGAAGCCCGGTGACGACCTGGTCATCCCAGAGAAGAACAAGAAGGGACTCGACGCTGACACCGCTTTTTCCCGCGCCGCTCAGATCACGGCGACGGTCTCCTCGCTCGCTATGGCGGGATCCTACCTGTTCCTGATGATTGACAGGATGAGTGACAAAAATAATTAAGACCATGGAAGAGGAAATCATCAACCAATACGAGGAAGAGGACGAGATCGACATCATGGCAATGCTCGCCAAGCTCCTCAAGAAGTGGAAGTTCATCTTTCTTGTGACCTTCATTTTCAGCGTTCTTGGAGTTGTCTATGCCCTGAAGATGAAAAGGGAATACACCGTTACCGTCACCCTGGCCCCTGAAGCTCAGAACAGGAGCAACAGCACCGTTTCGGCGATCGCCAGCATGATGGGAATGGGAGGGATGAGCATGAACTCGACTCCCGATGCCTTGAACATCCTGCTCTTCCCCCAGATCAGTTCCAGCACTCCTTTCCTTTCGTCAATTCTTCCTGTGGAAGTCACGCCCTATGTCTCCAAGGAGAAAGAACTTGAGGGCGTCAAACCAGAATCTGTGACCGTCTTTAACCATCTTCTTAAACGTGATAAGAGCCTTTCCGAAAGACAACGTCGGAAGATGGAAAAAGCTGATGCTGAATACCTTTATGACGACAGTAAGATTGATCCGACCCGGCTCACTCCCCGTCAGGGGGCTGTGGTTAAGGCTTTGCGTACTGCGATCAACACCAGCGTAGACAACAAGACCGGCATCACGACGATCTCTGTCGTGATGGACGACAAGATGATCGCTAAACAGGTCGCTGACACAGTCTGCCAGCGTCTTCAGGACTTCGTGATTTCTTACAGGATCAAGAAAGCCGAGGACGACTACAATTACTATGTTGACATGGCCGAGGAGGCCAGGGTCAAACTCGTTAAGGCCCAAGCAGCTTACGCTTCCAGGGTTGATTACGACCGTAGCGTCATCCTCCAGTCTGTCAACAGCGAGAGGGAGAGGCTCCAGAACGAAGCCAATCTCGCCAACCAGCTCTATTCCCAGATGGTCCAGCAGCGGGAGCTTGCCAAGGCCAAGATCCAGGAAGTTAAGCCTGTCTACGCTGTCGTCCAGCCTGCTTCCGTGCCTCTCAGAGCCTCTAACAGCCGGGCCAAGGTCTGCATGGTCTGGTTCGCTGTCGGTCTCATCCTTTCTTGCGCTTGGGTTCTTTTCGGAGAGGATCTTTGGAAGAAGATAAGGACTGAGATGAAGGATGAATGATTTTATTATAACTTTGATGCTTATGGGAGCGCTCTCCTCTGGAGGGTCGCTCCCTTTTTGGATGTATTCCAATCAGTTCGGCTTGATGCCGGAGTCTTCCGGCGCCCTGGCGGTCGCCTCGATTCGTACCGACTACGATCCTTCCAAGACTCTCCAGTGGCGCTGGGGAGCCTCCCTCGCCGCCAACCGGTCCCTGAGCGGTGGTTCGGCTCCGCTCACCAACCGGCCGACCCTCTTCCCCTCCGAACTCTACGGCAGCCTCAAATGGAAGTCCCTCTCTCTCGACCTCGGCATCAAACACCCCGATCTCGACTACTTCGGAGCCGGCACCCCGACCCTCGGCTCCCTTTCCACCACCGGCGGCCACATGCTCTGGAGCGGCAACTCCCGTTCCATCCCCGGCTACACAGCCAACCTTGATCCCGTACCGGTGCCCTTCTCCAAGGGTAACGTTCGAGTCTTTGGCTCCTGGGGCGATTACCGCACCTTCGACAACCGCTACATGAAAGGAGCTCTTCTCCACAGGCTTCGGGCCGGCCTTGACATCAAACTCGCCCAGAGACTTGATTTCGTCTTTGAGCTGGACCATTACGCCCTCTGGGGCGGTGAAGGCGGAGGAATATCGATGCCGATCAACTTCAGCAACTATTTCCGGGTCATAACGGCCCGTGGGGCGGCCGCATCAGGGACTGTCAGCGACCAGCTCAATGTCATCGGGGACCAGAGGGGAAGGGAACTGTTCCGTCTCAACTGGCGTGGTGAAGGATGGAAAGTCTCCCTCCAGCACGACATTCCCTACGACGACGGCTCTGGAATGGGTTTCCAGAACTTCCCTGACGGAGTCAACACGCTTTGGTTCGGCTTCGACGACAAGGACCGCTGGGTCTCTGATGTCCTTTATGAATATCAATACACGATGCTCCAGTCCGGCACTATGCACGACCGGCCGACCACCGAGGAGGAGAGAAAGCATCTGGATCCTGCCGACCAGTACCATTACTGGCACCACATCAAGGGCGGCGGGGATAATTATTTCAATAACGGTGAGTACCGCTCCGGCTGGACCTACTATGGTCGAACCATCGGTAATCCGTTGTTTTTTCCGGTAGGCACTCATGCGGGGACTTGGTCGGCCAGCCAGATTGTGTTGGGTGTCGAGAACAATCGCTTAAAAGCCCACCATCTAGGAATCGCCGGCAAGCTTTTCCGGAAGGCTCCCTACAAACTGATGCTGACTTATAGCATGGACTACGGCACTTATCACAATCCTTATAAAGGTGAGTCGCAGTGGGGAAAGGATTGGGGCACTGTCAAGGAGACTCCATTAAGGCAAGTCAGCGGGGCTTTCATGGGTGAGGTCCCCGGGCTTCTGAAGGGGCTGACCCTTACTTACGGCCTTTACGCCGACAGGGGAGAGCTTCTTCCTGACACTTTCGGTGCCACCTTTGGCCTAAGGTATTCTTTATGAGCAAGATCCTTTACGTTACCACGATCTCGATGACCCTTGATTATTTCCTCAAGGGGACTATGACTGAGCTTGTCAAGTCAGGTCACGAGGTGGTGGCTGTCTCGTCTCCGGGGGAGTGGATGGCTGCTGTCAAGGCTCTTGAGGGGGTCAAGGTGGTGGAGGTCCCGATGGAGAGGCGGATCGCTCCTTTTAAGGACCTGCGGTCGCTTTTGAGGCTTTATAAGGTGCTCCGGGAAGAGCGTCCGGACATTGTCCACAGTTTCACTCCGAAGGCTGGCCTTCTCGCGATGATGGCCTCCAAATTCGCCGGAATCAAAGTCCGTATCCACACGTTCACAGGGCTCGTTTTTCCGACTTCCACTGGCCTGAAAAGGCGTCTTCTGATGACCACCGACCGGCTCACTTGCGCTTGCGCGACGAATATTATCGCTGAGGGGCAGGGGGTTCGGAATGATCTTCTTTCGGCTGGAATCACTCATAAGGATGTAAGGGTTCTGGGGCATGGGAATATTAGGGGCATCGACCTTGAAAGGTACGACCGTACTCCCGAAATCATGCAACTCGCTGAAAAGTTGCGCGTTCCGGACGCATTCACCTTCCTTTTCGTCGGTCGCCTCGTCCGTGACAAAGGCATCGCCGAACTCTGCGAAGCTTTTCACCACCTTGCTACGGCGCAAAGCGGGATTGGTATCGGCGGTCAAGACCTCCCCAGGCGACCATTTACCCGGCTAGGGCGCGAAGCGCAGGGAGACTGGGGAGGTACTTGCCGCCGTACCAGAATGGTGCTAGTCGGGCCATTTGAGGATGATGTCGATCCAGTGGGGGAGGAGGTTAAAGAGTACATCCTTCGGACCCCCGAGATCATCACCACCGGCGAAATCAAAGGCCCAGAACTACTCGCCTGGTTCGCCGCCTCCGACTGCTTCGTCCTCCCCAGCTACCGCGAAGGCTTCCCCAACACCGTCATCGAAGCCGGCGCCATGGGCCTACCATCAATCGTCACCGACATCAACGGCTGCAACGAGATCATCGTCGACGGTGAGAACGGCATCATCATCCCTCCACGCAATACAGAGGCACTCTACGAGGCCATGCTACGCTTCGTGGACCATCCCGACGACGTGGCCCACATGGCATCACAGGCCCGGGCCCGCATACAGGAGCGCTATGAGCGCAGCGACGTGCACGAGGCCATACTGAAGATGTACCAGTCGCTGGAGAACGAACAAAAAAACATTTAGCAAAATGAATAACCGACCACTGATACTTATTTCAAACGACGACGGCTACGAGGCTAAGGGCCTGCGCTGCCTGGTAGAATACGTGCGGGAGCTGGGCGACGTCATCGTCTGCGCCCCCGACGGCCCGCGTTCGGGCTTCTCGTGCGCCTTCTCGTGCACCACACCGCTCACGCTGACGCTGCGCGAGCGCCGGGAGGGCGTAGAGATATGGTCGTGCAACGGCACGCCCA
>ONUG01000166.1 GCA_900320965.1 uncultured Bacteroidales bacterium
GGGCCATCGGGTCCTTCTTGAGGTCGATCCCACCGTTCTCGGCGGCGAACTCAGCGGCCAGCCAGTTGATAATCTCCTGATCGAAGTCGTCTCCACCGAGGTGAGTGTCACCATTGGTTGACTTGACCTCGAACACACCGCCACCCAGCTCAAGGATGGAAATATCGAAGGTACCACCGCCAAGGTCATAGACAGCGACCTTCATATCCTTGTTCTTCTTGTCAAGACCGTATGCCAGAGCGGCTGCGGTAGGCTCGTTGATAATCCTTTTGACATCCAGACCGGCGATCTTGCCAGCCTCCTTGGTGGCCTGACGCTGTGAGTCTGAGAAGTAAGCCGGAACTGTGATGACAGCCTCGGTGACATCCTGACGGAGATAGTCCTCGGCGGTCTTCTTCATCTTCTGAAGAATCATCGCGGAGATCTCCTGCGGCGAGTAGAGCTTGCCGTTGATGTCCACACGGGGAGTGTTGTTGTCGCCTTTGACGACTTTATAAGGTACCCTGCTAACCTCCTTGGTGACCTGATCGTAGGTCTCACCCATGAATCTCTTTATGGAGAAGACTGTATTCTGAGGGTTAGTAATAGCCTGACGCTTGGCCGGATTACCGATCTTGCGCTCGCCGCCGTCCGTGAAAGCCACGACGGAAGGGGTTGTCCTCTCACCCTCGTTGTTGATTATGACGGTAGGCTGGTTGCCTTCCATGACCGAAACGCACGAATTCGTGGTTCCAAGGTCGATTCCGATGATTTTTCCCATATTCTTTTTCTCCTTTTATTGTTTTCAATAAGTCGGATAAAGAATAACGAATCTTATGCCAAGCCCAGAGCGGCTGACAATTTGTCACTCGTGAGTGGCGAAACGCTGCTTTGCCAGTGTCTCGTAGTCAGTCCCCGGCCGTCCATAATTGACATAAGGATGGATTGATATGCCACCTCGGGGAGTAAACAGTCCGAGAACTTCAATATACTTGGGGTCCATCAGCTTGACCAGGTCGTTGAGGATGATATTGACGCAGTCCTCATGAAAACCGCCGTGATTGCGGAAACTGAAAAGATAGAGTTTCAGGCTCTTGCTCTCAACCATCCTGATGTCGGGAATATAGCTGATCCGGATCTCGGCGAAGTCCGGCTGCCCCGTGATCGGGCAAAGGGTCGTGAACTCTGGGCAGTTGAACCTGACCCAGTAATCCCTGCCGGGGTGCATATTTTCAAAAGTCTCCAGCACTTCCGGAGCGTAATCCATCTTGTAACGGGTCTCGTGACCAAGGGCCGACAGACCTTCTTTTTTCCTGTCTTCCATATAATTAAATGTCTGTTATCTTAAATGGGTTATAGCTGACACCAGTGTCGTAAGCGTCCTCTCCCTCAACCGCTTTGAGTTTCCTGACAACAGAGGAGGTGACAGGAAGAATGAGAATCTCATAGATGACCTTGAAAGAGACCTGGCAAAGCATCATCCAGCCCAAATCCTCCAGCGGGGTTCCCCAGAAGGCGATCGGCATGAATATCAGGGAATCGAGGCATTCTCCAGCAAGCGAGGAGATAACGGCCCTGAACCAAAAGCCCTTCCCGCCCTGGGCCACTTTCATCTTGCTCAACACATAGGCGTTGAACGTCGAGCCTGCGAGGAATGCCAGGAGCGAAGCCAGCAACACCCTCGGAGCCATCTTGAAGACAAAGTCGAAATGCTCTCCTCCTGTCCAGAAAGGAGCCGCCGGAAGCGCCACGGCAATCATTGCCATAAGCGCCACAAAAAGATTCATGGCGAACCCGATCCAAATCACCAGACGGGCTTTCCGATACCCCCAAACCTCAGTGAAACAATCATTTAGGATATAGGACACCGGGAATAGCAGCACCGCGCAAGGCAAGGCTATCTTTCCGACAGAGAAGATCTTTGCGGCAAAGAGATTAGACGTGATAAGACAGACCGTGAACAGCACGGCCATCAGCACAAAGGCTGGCGAAAAATTTGTTTTACGCATTTCTAGTTTTTTAAGTGGTTTCCTAGTACACTGGGTGATAAGTTAGTCGCCGGCCTCCTTGAGACGCTCGGCGTTCTCGGCGATCTGAAGCTGGTTGATGCACTCCTGAATGTCTCCATCCATGAAGACCGGAAGGTTGTACATTGACCAGTTGATCCTGTGGTCCGTGACACGGCCCTGGGGATAATTATAAGTACGGATCTTGGCGGAACGGTCGCCGGTAGAGACCATGGTCTTGCGCTTGGCTCCGATCTCATCAAGATATTTCTGATGTTCGAGATTGTACAGACGGGTTCTGAGTTCCTCAAAGGCCCTGTCCTTGTTCTTAAGCTGGGAACGTTCCTCCTGGCATTGGACCACAAGGCCAGTGGGAAGGTGGGTCAACCTGACAGCGGAATATGTCGTGTTGACTCCCTGTCCTCCAGGACCGGAGGCACAGAACAGATCAAGGCGAATGTCCTCCCATTTGAGGTCCACATCGAACTCGCCGGCCTCAGGGAACACGGCGACAGAGGCCGCGGATGTCTGGATCCTACCCTGAGTCTCAGTCTGGGGAACACGCTGCACACGGTGGACACCGGACTCGTATTTCATGATCCCATAGACACCCTCATCATTGGAGGAGAGCTTGAAAACGATCATCTTGAAACCGCCGGAAGTGCCTGGAGTAGAGTCATTGACCTCAAGTTTCCAACCCTTCTTCTCGGCGAATTTGGAATACATCCTGAAAAGGTCCCCGGCAAAAATCGCAGCCTCATCACCACCGGTGCCGCCACGGATCTCGACAATGGCATTCTTGGCGTCATCCGGGTCAGCAGGGATAAGAAGGATCTTGATCTGCTCCTCGAGCTGAGGCAGGAGAGGTTCTATCTCAGCCACTTCAGCACGGGCCATCTCACGAAGGTCGTCATCCTTCTCATTGATCAGGATGTCCTTGGCGTCGGCCAGCTCCTCAACCTTGCGTTTGTAGTCAAGACCGGTCTTGACGATCGGCTCGAGCTGCTTGTAATCCTTGTTGAGCTGGACATATTTTTTCATGTCAGCTATCACCGCAGGATCCGAAAGCTGGTTCTGCAGTGAGTTATATTTTTCCTGGAGAGCCAGGATCTTGTCAATCAGAGTGTTCTCTGCCATATTCTTTTCTTACAGTTCCTTCACGAAGCACCTGCGCCTCATGAAAAGCTCGCTATCATATTTGGCCCAAACGTTAGCGGGGCCGTTCGATTCAATCTGAGGGTTCGTGATCGCCCATCTGGTTCCAGCGGCGATGTATTTCTCGCTCATGGCGCAATGATAGATGGAAGAGGCTCCCTTGTTCTGCCATTGTGGCACCGCTCCGTTGATCATCAGGTCCACTGTGTCATAATGGCGAAGCGCCTTGAGAAGATGCCACCAGCCGAAGGGGAACAGATGGCCTTTCGCCTTTTGAAGTGCCTTGGAGATGCTCGGGAAGGTGATTCCGAAACCAACAAGGTCTTCGTTCTCATCAAATATTATGCTGCTGGTCTTGTCCGAAAGGAACATCATGACCGAAGACGCCTCCTCATCTATCTCCTCCTTGGTGAATGGGATGAAGTTGTACACAGCCTTGGCGAAACTCTCGTTGTACACATCGAAGAAGTACCTGACCTTCTCCTTGTCTTTCTTGAGTTTGTCAATACTGCCTTCGTGGAGGTTATACCTTTCTTTCAGGATCGAGGCGATGCGGGTGATCTTCTCCTGAAGCGGCTCATCAGCAGGTACTTTGTACTGCACCCAGTCACATTCCTTGACATAGCCAAAGGCGTCCATGAATGAGACGTAATAGGGGTAATTGTAGATGCAGTTGAAAGGCGGAATGTTCTGGAAACCCTCGATCAACATTCCCTGTTTGCCGAGAGTGTTGTAATAGAGGGGTCCATGGATCTCTGTCATGCCGTTTTCCCTCGCCCAGTTCTCCGCTGTCTCAAGAAGAAGCTTGGCTACCTGAAGGTCGTCAATCGCGTCAAACCACCCGAAACGGGCACGTTTCTTATTGTACAGGGCGTTGTACCTGGGATTGATCATTCCGCAGATCCTGCCCACGACCTTGTCTCCGTCAAGAACCATCCACATCTTATGCTTGCAGTAAGAGAGGGTCGAGACCTTCGTCAAGGATTTCATCTGATCTGAGTGGAGAGCAGGCACATATTGAGGGCAATCTTTATACAAGATGTCGGGGAACTTGATAAACTTTTTCAAGTCCCTTTTACCCAAAACCTCGATTACCTTAAATTCAGACATTTCGCGAATTTAACAATTAACCTCTATTTTCACAAGCCTTTAGCCTTTCCCTCGTCCCAAATCGCATCCATCTCCTCCAGGGTCATGTCATGGAGATCACGCCCCTGACGGATAGTGTTCTCCTCAAGATAAGTGAAACGACGCCGGAACTTGTCACAGGCCTTGTTGAGGGCTGTGTCAGGATCAATCCCGTAAAGCCTAGCGGCATTGACAGTGGCGAACATGAAATCACCAAGTTCCTCTTCGGCGCGGTCCAGAAGTCCGTCGATCATTGCCGCGTGTCCGTACATGATGCCGCTCCTCATGGCATCCACCGTATTGCGGCCGATCGCATGCTTCGGGATATCCAGACTGATCCCCTGCAGCATGGACGCTTCCGATACC
>ONUG01000178.1 GCA_900320965.1 uncultured Bacteroidales bacterium
ACTCGACAAACACAAACACCCGAGCCATAAAGACCACAAAGACCCACGGTCTATATCTAGGGTTTGGTAATGACACCGCAAATTGGCTTGAAGAAGCATATGATGATTTTATCTCCGAAGCGAAACAGTGCCTACGCAGATATGGCTACAAAACCGAAAACAGGATACTCTTTTAGCCGCCCATAATCTGCGACTCGACTCTACCTTATGCCGAATATCGATAACGATCACATCAGATATGACAATTAGAAAAAGAGAAGAAAACATAACGATTTGGGATGAGGTCAGTGGCATTCTCTCCAATAAGATTATTCTGGAAATAGAGTTCTGGAAGGGTGATTTCTTCAGGGTGATGGTTGACTCCGACAATGGTGTGAGCGTTTATATAATAGACCTCGGATATAAAATAATCGCCCTTGCAGGTTATTGGGTACAAACTGCCGGTCATTATCTGAAACTGATAAACAACGGGGAAGGGCTTCTTGAGCCATTTCTCACGTCTGTAAATCCACCACATTATCAGTGGAAAAAAGTTATCCCCTGCGAATACTCTCAGATCGTTGATTACCTTGACGGGACCGGCCTTATCAGAGTGACCAAGGAGGGAAAATGGGGCGTGATAGATGCCATGAACAATATCATCATTCCTATTGAGTACAACCATCTCTCTCCCATCTATCCCTTGGAAAACGGACAATACAAGGTTATCGCCCGAAAAAATACCGGAGAGTCCGAGTTTAACTTGTTTATCAGGAAAAACTATACCGTTACAACTGGAGACGGTAACGTCCCTCGCTTAAGAGGCCCTGTTATTCTTTCATTAAAAAGCCAGGAATAAGTTCTAGTCCCCAGGCCAGGTTTCGAAGTCTACCCCTTCCTGTATCAGTCTGGACCGGCAAATCTCCGCTATCCTCCGACATTGCTCGATATCCGACATACCAACGTGCGTCAGCTCACGGGGGATTCCCAATTGTTTGGATAGCCAGGTATAAGTGCTGTAGCGCCGGTGCCTCCTGTCCTTCCACAGCTGATCCAGATAAAGGTGGGCACGCATCTTCGCTTTCCGCAAATCGGCATCCGCCAGCCTCCCTAGCGCCGTGGTCGTCCCTGAATAACAACCGACATAGGCATTGCAGTCACGGCAAATATACATGGCGCCGTACGATTCGCCATAAACCTCAGCACTATCAATCAGCTCGGACTCTTTACCGCAATAAGGACAAATCTTTCCGGTCAATATCGGATCTGTGACCATAATCAAAACTGTATCCTTCGCAAATATAAATAATTTGCGACGAAACCTTTCTTCGCCTTTCCGATAACTGCCAGACGTTTCTCATTGAACCTGTTTGATGGTAAGGAATAATCACTATCTTTGCCGGTGCATCAAGAGTCCTCCCTGAGAGGCGCCAACCGAGCAGGCCAGATGCCACGGTGGCAAAACGATGCGGATGTTCAATCAAAAACAAATCTGTCTTATGTCACAGGAAACAAACCCTTCGGCGGAGGTTGTCCGCCGTCAGCAAGAGCGGGAGTTCGACATCTCGCAAACGGTTCTATTTGAAAGCAACGCTCCTGCGATCTACCGCAGCTACGAGAAGTGGAAAGACATCCCGCAGTGCTATTTCATCAAACTTCGCCTTAATCTGGGGTATTACAACACCGCTGGTCTCGCAATGTGGATGGCTAATCCTCCCTATTGGCTTGGGACCATCGTCAGGAACTCGATCGAGCACCCGGAGCTTTTCGGAGCGAAATGCCCCTGCGGCCACCAGGCTTACGCCTACCGCTATGCGGGATCGCCTCTCTCCGGCTCCTTCAGTCTGAATGTCGCGTGTCCCGAATGTGGCTGGAAAGGAAGATCCTCGCGCAGTGGATGGATGATACGAAGAGAAACGCTGCAGGAGAGCCAGTCCAAGGACAGGCGGTTCCTTGGACTCCTTAAGCAGAATGGAATAGACTTCAAGGTGGCCGACATACGCGATCTTCTGCGCTACATCGGAGTACCGGAAACGGTGATCGCCAACCCTGAACCGGCCGAGAAGATCGAACGCTTCGAGGGCCCGAACGGGGAGGTGACACTAATCGACCCCTACGGCGGAGCCATAATCTTCACCGGGAGCGCCATTCACTCCCGTCGTTGGGATGGGCCGTCCGATCTGGTGACGAGGGAAATCGAGCTCATGAACCAGAGAAAAAACGGGGACGGAACCTGCAAATAATCTTACTGCGAATATACAGTTCGCCAAATAATCTCATCTTTGCGTCAGTTAAGAATAGGAGGAATATGGACAACGAGAAAACAACAACCCAGGAGAAGGAAATGGTAACCCCTTTCACCGTATCAATCGAAGAGTATCTATCCAAGATCAGCCTTCCGGCTATCGAATTCGACTGTAACGGGAAAGAGCTGTTATTCATCCTGGACACCGGAAGCAACGGAAGCCACATCAACCGGTCCGTCCTGAACGAGCTTGGTATCGAAACAAAAACGATCGAGAAGAAAAAGGGAGTTGAAGACTACATCGCCACTGGAAATGGCGTCGCCGAGCCTTCTTACGAGAAGTGCGACTTGAGAATCTCTCTAGGCGATTACAAATTCAATGTATTATTGGATGTGGATGATCTGGACGCGGCATTCGATCACATATTCAAGAGCGATGGAGTGCGGGTTCACGGCATCCTCGGCACCAACTTCCTCAGGGCCAACAACTGGACGATTGATTTCGCGAACAACATAGCCTACCCGGCGTTCAAGGTCAAGGTTTCCCAAGACTAGAGATCCTGGACGATTGATTACCTCTTCCCAAAATCGGCATTATATTAGAAAGACCGGTTATTAATGAACATGCGAAATGTCACACTTGCCGCGATAGCTGCCGCCGTAACCGTCTCGGCGATCGGACTCTTCGTGTCACATGTCAGGAAGAAGTTTTCTGAGCCAGTTGCGGAAAAGGTTACTCTGGAACAGCGCGCAGATGAGGCGCTGGCTTATGCCCGGAAGCATCACATGAACACGGATTACGTCCTGCTGCTCGACTATTCCATTCCTTCCGGCACACCGAGACTGTTTGTCTGGGACTATGAGAGGGACAAGGTTGTCGCCCGGACTTATGTAATGCACGGTGTCGGAGGTGGCAGCACGGCCAAGGAACCCATGTTCAGCAACAAGGCGGGAAGCAAATGCTCCTCATTGGGCAAGTTCAAGGTTTTGAAGTCACACGGAGCCAAACTGAGACGTAGCTACCGTCTGCAAGGATTGGAGCGAAGCAACAGCCACGCCTACAAAAGAGGGATAATGATACACCGCTCAACATGGGTGGACAAATGGTGCTGGAAAAAGTACATTCCCTTGCACGAGCCCAGTTGCCAGGGATGTATCACGGTTTCATCTAAAGGCATGAGCTATCTTGAGAAGCTGATCAAGTCTGAGTCAACGCCACTCCTGCTGTGGAGCTATTGTTAAAAGACAATCAACACTATAAGCTGACAGAACGATATGAGTACCAACAAGGAAAAATTCATTAACGCGCTCTCGAGGACAGGCCGCGAAGGGATTGACAAGGTCCTGAGGAGACTGGAGGATTCTGGATTCTACGAGGCCCCGGCTTCGACGAAGTTCCATCTGTCCCGAAAGGGAGGGCTTCTCGAGCACTCCCTGAACGTCTATGAGGCCGCCTTGGGACTCTGGGAGCAAGCCATCCGGATTAGGCCGGATCTTGAGGAAGCACTTCCCCTTGACAGCGTCGCCATCTGCTCGCTCCTTCACGACACGTGCAAGGCGGACATCTATGTGGAATCCGTCTTGAGCAGGAAGAAACCGGACGGTTACTGGGAGAAGTACCTTGGTTACACAACCGATTACAATGCCGGATTACCTCTCGGACATGGAGAGAAATCGGTTATCATGCTGCTCTCATGGGGCCTGGAGCTCAAGCCTGACGAGATGATGGCCATCCGCTGGCATATGACAGCCTGGGATCTGCCCATGCAAAGCCCGGAGCATAAGGAGAGCCTTAACGCCGCGAAGGCCAGGACCCCGCTTGTCTCGCTTATCCAACTGGCGGACGGGATCGCCACAGGACTGTTTGAACGATAAATAATTATTGATATGAAAAAAAAGAATGA
>ONUG01000142.1 GCA_900320965.1 uncultured Bacteroidales bacterium
AAGCCGTCGGCATCGTACTCTGAAAAGCCCAACTCACCGCCCTCGTCATCGAATTCATTGATCTTACGGTGGAAGAGTGATCCGACACGGTATTCACGAATCTCCACCTCATGTCCTCCCGGATCATAAAAATGCTCAATTCTGTCGACTCGTGCCGAGCATTCCTCAGTCCCTGTCATCTCTTCCAGAGTCAACCTGCCACAATTGTCAAAATGCTCGACACGAACGACGGCGGGCGTCTCGTCACCAGCAAACGGACAATCATAAGTCGTTATCTTCTTGGGTATCCTCGTTGTGTTCATTAGCATACTCTTTTGACTGTTAAATTCTTACCGCATCAGGAACGGATACCTGTCCGTGCCGTCGAGGGCGAGGCAGGTGCCGCGGGCGACGGCCTTGAGGGGGTCATCGGCCACATGGAAAGGTATATTCACCTTGTCTGAGAACCTCTTGGCGATACCTCTCAGCAGGGAGCCACCCCCGGCCAGCCAGATGCCGCTGTGGGCTATGTTGGAATACAGCTCCGGCGGGACCCGCTGCAGAACCTTGATGATCTCGCTCTCGATCTTCGAGATGGTCTTGTCGATGCAGGAGCAGACCTCCTTGTAACTGATGGAGGCCTGGGCCGGGTGGGCCGTGACCATATTTCTGGCCACGACCACATAGTCCTCCGGCTCCTCATCCTCAGGCAGTTCCATCAGTACCGAGCCGACGGCGTACTTGATCTCCTCACCGGTAGTGCGGCCGATACTGATGCTGTGCTGCTGGGCGAGGTAGTCGATGATGTCGGTCGTGATCTCGTTCCCGGCCACATGGATGCTTGAGGACTCCACGATGCCGCCAAGGGATATGACGGCTATCTCCGTCGTCCCGCCGCCTATGTCAACCACCATGCTGCCCTTCGGCACCATCACGTCCAGGCCGATCCCCATCGCCGACGCCATAGGCTCATAGATCATGAACACGTCATGGGCGCCGGCGTGGGAGGCAGAGTCGCGGATCGAGCGCATGTCCACGGGCGTGCTGCCGCCAGGAATGCCGATAACGATCTTCAGGGCTGGTTTGAATATGCCCTTACGGCCTCCCGTCGCCTTCTTGATAAAGCCGGTGAGCATCTTCTCGGCCGCGTCATAGTCGGCTATCACCCCGTTCATCAGGGGACGGACAGTGTAGATCCTCGGAGGAGTCAGTTCCTCCATCTGCTGCGCCTCGGTGCCGATCGCGACAAGCTTGTCAGTCTTGGTCTCAAGGGCGATGATGCTGGGCTCGTCAAGGACGACCTCGCCGTCCTTGAATATCACCGTGTTGGCCGTGCCCAGGTCTATCGCCAACTCCTGAGTGAAGAATGCCATATCACTTCGTTCTCTTTTCTTCCTCAGTGAAGAACTCCTCCACTGAATTGTCCATTTTTCTGGAGATCCTGCTGTAGAGCCTCTTGCTTGCGGACCTGTGTTTCATCCACATTGCTCTTGTTCCCTCCTCGTCGGCGTCGAAGTCCATAGAGTCATAGATGCCCAGGTCTTTGGACACCTCTACGGAGTCCTGGTTGGCACCGATATAGACGAAGATCCAGCCTTTCTCACGCAGGCGGTCAACCATGGCTTTCACGGCCGTCCTGGAGTATTCCCTGGACGCGTTCTCGAAGCCGTCGGTGATGACCGTCACAAGGACAGGCTCACCTTCTTTCACCTTGCGTTCGAGAGCCGTGATGGAGATTCCCATCGCGTCATAAAGAGGCGTGCAGGAGTCCGGACGATAGTCCTCCTTCGTCAGATCGCGTACCTCCGCGATCGGGACATCGTCGAATACGGTCTTAACCCATTGGCCGGTAGTGTTGAACGTGACGAAGGTGAACCGGTGATCCTGGTCGGGATGCTCCCTTTCAGCCGCCCTGATCGTCTGGATGGTCTCGTTGGCACCGCCAAGGGCGGCATTGTAAATCGCCTGCATCGATCCGCTCTCGTCAAGGATCATAAGGTTGTGGACTGTGGTTTTAGCATTGTTATTCTGTTCCATAATGATTGTTGTTTTATTGGTTCGTTAATATATACCCTGATTTCCTCGCGAAATTTCACATTCATTAGGCGCGGCCGGGCCCGCCCGCCGCCTTTCACGCCTCACGGCGACGGGCCCTTTCACCGCGCGGATATTCATGACACGATTTTGCTCTCCCTGTTGCTGACAGCCTCAATCGGGATGCCGTTGGCCTCAAGTTTGGAGATTTCCTCCCTGTCGTTGACCATCTGGTTGTAAGTCTCGCCGAACATGTTCTCAAGATCGTTGATTATGCTGACATACTCGTTGAAAACATCCCTGAAATGGCCGTACTTGGGTTCGATCGCGCTGACAAAGAAGCAAAGGACCCCGCCATCGTCCGAGACCGACACCTTGCCAATCAGTCTGGCGTCGGTCGTCTTGGCGGCGGCCTGACGCAATAGCACGATGTCATATTTCTCCTTATCAATACTGAATCGCTTCATGACAAGGAGATAAGGGAGTCTGTCGGTTGGGACAACATATCTCTCGCCTTGAACCATAAAGAACACGGCATCTTCCTTCTTGTCAGGGACATAACCGTTGTACTTCACCACATCGGCGACCAGGTCGGGAGTCAGGTCCCAGAGATCCTGGTCGTCAACCCGGCCTTGGGTCACCGGGCTTGACGAGACAACGGGTGTGTATGCCGTTTCCTCAAGGCTGCGGATTCGCTCTTTCTGAGACTTTATCTCCTCACGGTACTCATGTGTGGAACCCCGCTCATCAATGAAGAGGGCGATGAAGATGATCGCCACTGTAACTGTTATAATCAATGCTGTTATCATATTCCTTTATACTCTTAATTGTCTGTTTTCTCGCTCTCGGGAATGTAGATGTTTATGCGCTCAGGATACCCGTGCAACACCAGCAGGGTGACCGGACATATCCACGCATCCGTCACTTCGATGTCGCGCCCGTTCCGCTTGACCACGGGAGCCTGGCCGTAAGGGGTATAGTTATGGTACGAGGCTCCATAGCCTTTCTGGAAGCGTTCCATAGTGATGTCAGGCATGCGGGACTGCAGGAAGTTCCTCCCGGTCGTCACATCCACGACGGCCTTCTCCGGATGTCCTTCCTTCTCGGCAATGTACTGGCAGAGCTGGTCGGCCCCCGCCACCATCATAAGGTTGTGGTGCGCGAACGGGTAGCCGGGAAATTCGATGTACCAGGCGCCGTCCGCCTCAAGGTTGAATGTAAGGTGAAATGTCCTCATCGCAATAATGTTGTTAATGTGTTAGTAAATGCGAGAATATGTTAATGTGATTGTGGTTGCCGCCCTCCGCCAAGAGTCGGCGAACGCTTATACGGAAAACCTCGAAAAAAAGTTTCAACCGGCCTCTGAAACATCTGTAGAGCCATTGGTCCGCCTTTTGAAAGCGGCCTGAACTAACAGGGTGATAGCTATAACCGTAACCGGATTGGCGGCGAGAACAGGCAGTTTCCACCACTTGAGCCCATACTCGATGATATCCGCCACTATACCGGAGAACACCAGCAGCATCGGGACAGCGGAAGCGATCCTGAACCATTTCCCCGAGCCCAGCCACTGGCCTGCCTTGGAGAAGGCACACTCCGCCATACACCATACAGCCAAAAGAGTCGAAGCTCCGATCGCCAGGCGGAGAGCGCCGAAAACAATCGTTCGCCAATCTTCATTTAATGCGGGATCCAGACATGCCCTTAATCTGTCATAAGAGAGGGAGCATGCGGCCAAAGTCAAAAGGGATAGAACAAGAACAGCGGCGTTACGAGCCCAATCGTCCCCGGTGAAAACATCCCGGGAAGGCACCAGATATCCCAGAAGGGCATATAGGGTCAGCCGCATTGAAAGCGTTGAGAACCTGATTATATCATCAGCGAGGAGCCAGACCGCCAAGCCGGCGGCAACGGATGCTGCCAGGATAAGAAACCATTTCCTGGGCTTCTCGGTAATACCCCGTAACAAGAGTCCCATCCAGAAGCCGATAAGGGGCGGGCAGAGCGGGGACAGATACCCCACTCCTTTGAGACCGTACCCGTCCAGGACAGGAATGAGGCACGCAAGGCCCGCCATTATGAATGTGGCGTTGTCGAAACGCCCGTCAAGAATCCTGATCATTGGATGATTGCTAGGATCTTACCGTTTGATGATGATTTTGCCGGCCTCGTTGTCGATGGTGATGGTGCCGAAACGCTCCATGGCGCTCTGGCCGAGAAGGAGCGGGGCCTTCTGGCTGCCGACCACAGATGCGTCCACGTTATGCAGCACGGCGTCACCGATCTTGACCTCATGGAGGGTGATGACCGTGCCCTCGCTGATCTGGCCGTTGGCCGTCTGGTAATATTTCTTACCCTTGATGTCACGGTTGGAGAGGTAGCCGTTCTTCAGCATGAAGCTCGCCTCCACGGAGGAGATGGTCACATCAGAGGCCCCCGTGTCGAAGATCATCTGGAGCGGAAGCCCGTTGATGTCGCACGGGATCTCGAAAGTGCCGCCGGAATGGCGTTTCACCGCAACCTCTGTCGTTATAGGCTCATGCTCTTTAACCGCTCCGGTTCCGGCGAGCCCATTGTCCTCCAAGTATTTCTGATGAATCGTCTTATATTCAGCAACAAGTTCCTTGAACTCCGGGAGCTCCCTGACAGGATCCATGTCGTCGTCCATGCCGATGTGGGCGAAACTCCGGTACCCTTTCTCGAAGGCTGTCCTGAGGGCGGCGACGGACTCCTCCAGCCGACCCATCCGGGAGTACAGGCAGGCGCGGTCGTAATAGTGCCCGGCATTATCGGGATCGGATGCGATGATCCTGTCCATCCACGCCTCGGCCTCCTTGTCCTTTCCGAGGAAGTGGAGGGCATAATGGCGGCAACTCCCGTCCCTGACCACCGTGTCCAGCTTGACCACGGCCTCGAAGTCCTTCCTGGCCTCGGCCTCCTTGCCCTCAATGAGCAGCAACTCGCCACGCATAAGACGCAGGTAGGGATACTTATCATTCAGCTCGATGCCGGTGTCATAGTCCTCAAGCGCCCCCTTCCTGTCGCCCGCCATCTCCTTGCACCAGCCACGTCGGTAGTAGCAGAAGGCCTCTTTCGGAGACTCATCGATCGCGTCCGTGAAGTCATTAATCGCCGACTCAAGGTCACCGGACAGGCGGTGGTAGTCCCCGAGCATGCACAGGGAATACATGTCCCTCTCCCTCTCGATCGCCTTGGTGATGTCGGCAATCGCCTTGTCGTAGAGCCCGAGCTCCTTGTAGCAGTCGCTGCGGTAATAGAATATCTCCCCGACCTGGCCGTATCCCGCCTCCATCTCGTCATAGACCCGGACGGCGTCGGCGTATTTATGCATATGGGAGAGGAACTCGGCCAGGAGAGCCTTCCACGGGAAAGGGTCGTCCACGCTCTTCACCTTATCCTTGATAGCCGCCTCGGCGTAGGCCGGGCGCTTGGCGCAGACGGCCAGCACGGAGTCCGACTGGGCGTTCGTGTCCTTGTCGAGCCACTCCAGGCCGGCGTCGATCGCCTTCGAGGTCTCGCCCAGCTTGTCGAAAGCGTACATCTTGAAGCGGTAAGGCTCAGCGTATTCCTTGTCAAGTTTCTGGCACTTGTCCAGGAGATCCAGAGCCTCGCGGTACTCGCGGCGGTCCACCCTCGTCCTGGCCAGGCCGACCATCGCCCCGGCGTCGGCCTCGTTCTCGGAGAGCATTTGCCGGTAAACTACGTCGGCACCGTCAAGATCCTTGTTCAGATAAAGCGCCTGGGCATAGTCGAAGGATATGCTCTGGAGGTTCTCCCTGTTGTCCTTCCGGGCAAGGGCGTATGCCGTCCCCAGTGACTCTGCGGACTTCGGGCGGTCGCCCATGTCACTGTAAAGGTGGCCCTTCCACCAGTGGAGCGTGGAGTTGGCGATCTCCGACTTCTTTGGCTTGTTGACCTTT
>ONUG01000201.1 GCA_900320965.1 uncultured Bacteroidales bacterium
TTGAGAGTGTGAAGGCACAGACGATTGTCGCAGGGTCGGCATCAAGGACGAAACAATAAGACTTCCCGAGCAAGGCTTCGTGATTGGGAACGGCATCTTCCGCATAGAGGCAGAACACCAGGCGCACACAGAGCTTATTGAGGCTCTTCTGGGATTCGAGGTTGGACGGGTCGCGGTACTGAGCCAGCAGCTTGTCATAGAGGACGCCGACGATCTCACCGGCCTGGATGCTGACTTCCAGCTCCTTCTTGATGTGGGCGTTGGTATCATCGACCAGGAAGGAAAGCCGGTGATACTCCTTCTCCAGATCCGCCAGTTGGATGACCTCCGGAGCATCGTTGGGGCGCTCCATATCATAGACCTGGAAAGTCTTGAAGTTTGAGGTGACAATCCAGCGGGGATACTGGGAACCTGGCAGACCAGCCGCATAGCGGCGGGCCTGCTGGTAGGGAGTAAGTTCGGAGCCGTCTGACTGGCGGGACTTTGCCTTCAGATCCACGTGGGAACCTTTCTGCTCGATGAGGACCTTCGTAGCCGGGATATAGGCATCAATGAAATCGGACCCTTTCTCCTTCGTAATCGTCTTGACCGGAAGCTCGAAGACCATCATGGCCATCGGGCTGGTTACACCGAAAACGTCCTGTAGAAGGGATAGCCAGAAACGCTGGGTTTCACCCTTTTCGTAGCCTTTTCCGGTCCATTCCTTCACAAATTCTTTGACGGCCTTGCGCCTTGCTGCATTGTCACTCATAGGGGCTTTACCTTGGTCAATCACACAAAGTTACTGCTTTTTGCGGATAATCATGCGTGAAAATGAAGAAACGGAGCCTCAATCCAAGAGACTCCGTTGTATATGCGATCGGAACCCTTCCGGTCAACATTCCCGTTAAGCAGATCCTGCCAGCCGCCGTGTTGGAGGGCATCCAGAGCCGGACCGGGCTTCGCGCCACTCTCAAACTCTAGGATGCACTCGGCGGCAGCATTTAGGAAGGTCTCCAATCACCGGGGCCGTCAAATTCTCTTGCCGGACCCCTACATCTTATCCTGCTCTTCAGGAGTAAGATGAACTGCGGGCATTCCCGCTTTATTGCGTGAAAACGACGATGAGGAACGTGACGCAAGCGACGAACCAGATACCCAGTAAGATCAGGGAATACTGGATCCAGTCCCACGCCCGTTTGGAAAGCCAGATTCCCTCACCGTATCTCTTCACCCGGTCCATATCGTCTACATGCCGTTTAAATGCTTTCTTCTGGGCTTGAATCCACTGCTTGAACGCCATCATCTGGACCACGATGAAACCGGCCATGATAGCCTTTTCCTCTTCAAGGTGAGCCGTCAGGCGCGTCTTCTCACCTTCAAGGAACCCATTGTACAGAGTCTGTATTTGCTGGATGGCGTTGTCGCTGAGTTGGGCCGTGAATTTCAGCCTCGCATCCTTCGGGGCGTTTTCCACCAGCGAGTCGAGGGCGGGCTGGATCTTGTTAGCACTATTGGTCAAAGATGTCGTTGCTGTTTCTATCTTCGTGGCCACCGCCTCCCAGCCCTTAATGGCTTGCTCGGCTCGCGTGATGGTGCCGTTTACGCTCTCCAGGTACTGGTCCAGTTTCTCCTTCTTCTGCTGCAATTCTTCCGTCTTGCTGATGTTCTCCAGTGTGATATCGATATCATCTAGGCCGGAGGATTTGGGATGTGTATTGTTGCCCATATGCGTGTCGTTTTATCGGTTTATCGATGCATTCCTCTTCTGGGAGGACGTACGTGGAGCTGCTGGGCCCGCTCCAGACAGCGCTTGGCGTAGGCCTTGTCGTTCTCGTCGGGCTTCTTCTTGCCCCAGTCGTCGGTAGCGGAACTGCCCGCACCGCCGCAGTTGTCGGCGATGGTCGTGGCGCCGTCGACGTATCCGGCGAACAGGAGTACGGCGGTCTGGATGATGTTTTCCGGCTTCGAATTGGCCGCATTCTCCGGAACGGCAGCGTTCTGTTGGAAGAACTTGAACACCGCCTCGGGGATCTCGACGGGGTATTCCCTGTACCCGACGGTGATTGTCTGCCGGACCTTGGCCGGAGGGACCGGCTTGCTGGGTTTCTTCTCTTCGGGTTTCGGCTGCGGATACTTCTTCGTCTTTGGTGCGACAGGCTGGGGCGTCTCGGCCAGGCGGACTGACTGCCATTTGAACTCTTTCTCCGGGTGCAGTTCCTTCCAGGTATCCTGGATCCGGGAGGGGGTGAGGTTCCTGTTGTTGCCGAGGATGGAGGACTTGAACCGGGAGTGGCCCCACAGGAGGGTGTAGCCGGTAATCTTGTCGTTGCTGTCACGCCGGAATTCGACGCCGTAGCCGTGGGCCTTTAGGAAGGCATCATACGCCTCCCAGCTGAAGGATTCCATATCTTCCAGCGCGGCCTTGCAGTAGAATGACAGGATCTTGATGTGACCTTCCCGGACCTCTTGGGGCTGTTCCCAGCGCCTTTCCTCGGAGACCCGGAAGGCGGCGATCATGGCCCTCTCGTGGATGCAGTGGTCGTCATTGACGTTCCCTTCCATATCGACCCTGTTGGCGACGATATGGAGGTGCTTGATGCCGCTGTCGCTGTCCTCGTGGAGCATCACGACGTACTGGCTGTTCCGGAGGTTCGTGGACTTCGCGCTTTCCCGCTGGGCCATCCCGGAAAGATCCACTTCGTCGAAGGCCTTGATGAAGTCGTTGGTGAGCTTGACCCAGTCATCCATCTTCCACCCAGCCGACTGTTCTTCGCTGGGGGAGACCTCGATCCGGATGGCGGTGTTCTTCAGGGGACGGTGGGCGTTCAGCTTACCCCGGAATTTGAGCTGGGTAGCCTCCATCAGCTTCCACATGGTCGTGGCTTCCAGGCCCTCCGGGATCTTGTTCAGCTTGACGAGATGGGCCTTCCACTTGTTGACTGAGTACCGTTCCATGTTTCCCCCATGAGATATTGCTCTTGCTTTGGCGATCATATCAGGTGCGTAATCTTGTTATTGTTTCATCTTCTTCAACAGGTTGTCCCAGTATGTCAGGACCGTCGTGACGGCGCGGACCCAGCGCTTCATGAAGTCCACGTCGCCGAAGATTTCCAGCTTCTCTTTCTTGGACTTTCCCCAAAGCGCGTTCTTGATGCCGACGAAATGCTGCCTCATCTCCTGGAGGCTCATGTAGGCATCGATTTCCTTGTCTGTAAGATGCTTCCTGGGACTGTGGCCCAGGGCGCATCTACGCATATAGTCGCTGACCGTAAGGCCGCATTCCTCGGCCTTGCGATGGATGGTTTCGCTCTCTTCCCGAGAGACCCGCGTATCCAGGTGCATGGTGCGGCTGGGGCGGGATTTGGTTACTTTCTTCTTCATGGTTGACAAACTTTGTTGGTCAGCCCCGAATGCGAGCCTGGGAGCATGCAAGCCGCCATTGGAGAACGGCAAGCGGAAGCTTGACCGTACGACATTGGCATTTCTCGCTATGGCGGTGTCGCGATTGGATCGCGGCACCT
>ONUG01000143.1 GCA_900320965.1 uncultured Bacteroidales bacterium
CACGGATGTCGGCAACACCGCCACCAGGCAGATAACCTTCCTCGACAGCGGCACGGGTCGCATTAAGAGCATCCTCTACCCTGTCCTTCTTCTCCTTCATCTCAATCTCGGAACCGGCACCGACATAAAGGACAGCGACTCCACCGGCAAGTTTACCAAGCCTCTCCTGGAGTTTCTCCTTGTCATAGTCGGAAGTGGTGGTCTCGATCTGCTTGCGGATCTGGGCGACCCTGTCAGCGATGTCTTCCTTGACACCCGACCCACCGACGATGGTGGTATTGTCTTTGGTGATAGTGACTTTCTCAGCTTTTCCAAGCATGTCGGGAGTGGTGTTCTCAAGAGTGAATCCCCTCTCCTCGGACACGACGATAGCACCGGTCAATGTCGCGATGTCCTGAAGCATCTCCTTGCGGCGATCTCCGAAACCAGGAGCCTTGACGGCTGCGATCTTCAAGGTGCCGCGAAGCTTGTTCACCACGAGCGTGGTCAGAGCCTCTCCGTCGACATCCTCAGCGATGATCAGCAGGGCCCTTCCCTCACGAGCGATAGGCTCAAGAATCGGAAGGAGATCCTTCATCGTGGAGATCTTCTTGTCGCAGATAAGGATGGAGCAATCATCAAGGACAGTCTCCATCTTGTCAGGATTGGTCATGAAATAAGGAGAAATGTAACCCCTGTCGAACTGCATTCCCTCAACCACCTTGACCTCTGTCTCGGTGCCCTTGGCCTCTTCAACAGTGATGACACCGTCACCCTTGACCTTGGACATAGCGTCAGCGATAAGCTTTCCGATGGTTCCGTCATTGTTGGCGGAAACGGTTCCGACCTGCTCAATCTTGGAATAGTCGTTACCGACTTTCTTGCTCTGCTTCTTGAGGTTAGCGACAACAGCCGCGACAGCTTTGTCGATACCCCTCTTGAGGTCCATCGGGTTGGCACCGGCGGTCACATTCTTCAAACCAACGTTGATGATAGCCTGGGCAAGAACCGTGGCGGTGGTAGTTCCATCACCAGCCTGCTCATTAGTCTTGGAAGCGACTTCCTTAACCATCTGGGCGCCCATGTTGGCATACCTGTCCTCAAGCTCGACTTCCTTGGCGACAGTCACACCATCCTTGGTGACCTGAGGAGCACCGAACTTCTTGTCGATAACGACATTACGGCCCTTAGGTCCAAGGGTTACCTTCACGGCGTCAGCCAAAGCGTCAGCTCCTTCCTTCATCTTGGAGCGGACATCAACATTGAATTTTATCTCTTTTGCCATAATAAATTCCTCCTTAAATGATTACAGAATAGCGAGAATATCAGACTGCTTGACAATCAAGTACTTCTTATCTTCCACAGTCACCTCGGTGCCAGCATATTTGCCATAAAGCACCACTTCACCGACTTTAACCTCCATAGGTTCGTCCTTCTTTCCGGGACCAACCGCAATGACTTTCCCCTGCTGAGGTTTCTCTTTTGCCGTGTCAGGAATGTAGATTCCCGAAGCTGTCTTTGTCTCGGCCTCTTTAGGCTCGATCAAGACTCTATCTGCCAATGGTTTAATCATGATATTAAGATTTTTTAATGTTAATATTCAGTCACCCCGGGCAATCCCGGAAGCACGATAAAAGAATCAAAGGCTGTGCCACCTGTGGGCGACTGACAAATTGTCACAACCCTTTGCTTTACCTATTTTATATTATATAAAAGGGATTATTTCAGATTTATTGATTATATTTGAAGTTACAAATAATTTTGACTTATGAAGAAATCAGCCAAGACCCTTCTGGTCGTTTTGACGATCGCGGTCATCGCGGCGATGCCATCCTCTTGCAGCCGTTTCGGAAAGAGCAAGGGACAGAGCACTGAATTCGCCACATTTATCAAAGCCTACACTGGAGGCATTGTGTCAGACAAGTCCACCATCCGGGTAGAACTGACGTCTGACATCCACGATGTCACCCCAGGTGCCGACCTGAAAGACGGCATCCTGACTTTCACCCCCTCGATAAAGGGTACTGCCAGATGGCTTTCCCAGAACACAATCGAGTTTATCCCGGAGAGCGGCGCCCTCAAACCGGGGCAGTCATACACCGGAAGACTACGTCTGGACAAGATCCACAAGGTCGGATCATCCAAATTCAAGAAATTCTCTTTCAACTTTCTGGTCGCGATCAAAGAAGCTGTGCTGTCACTGGAGGACATCACCATAACTCCCGCCTCACCAGACAAGGCAAGTGTGAGCGGCACGATAGCGCTGACAGAAGAGCTTCCGGTCGAGAAGGTACGCAAGATGATAGACTACAGCTATCCAGACAAGTCCGGAGAACTTACAGTCACTGCCGGGCAGGATCAGCTCAACTACCATTTCGACCTCGTCGGTCTTAACAGGAATGAGAAAGACAATCCGCTTAAGATCACGATGAAATCCGGCGACACCGGATTTGTCACCGATTCCAAGATCGAGACCACCATCCCTTCGATGGCGGGATTCAAGATTGTCAGCGCCGAAAGGATCGAGGCTGAGGATCCTTACATTAATGTGCTGTTCTCCAACCCTATAGAAGATGTTCCTGACAATTCCGGGCTTTTCACACTCGATGGTGTCGGGAGGTATTACATCCAATCCGACAATGCCAGAGTCAAGGTCTTCTACGAGAATCCTGAGGACGGTCCTATGACACTCTCCGTCTCTGGTGCGGTCAAAAGTTATGACGGGACAAAGCTAGGATCAGATTTCTCAAAGTCTTTCACCGCCGCCGAGGACAAACCAGCCGTGGAGATCCCTCTCACCGGCAATATCCTTCCAAATTCCAAGGAGTTGATTCTCCCCTTCAAGGCCGTGAACCTCAACGCCGTGGACATCAAAGTCATCCAAATCTATGAGGATAATGTGCTGATGTTCCTCCAGGAGAATGACCTGGACGGCGACAGTTCCCTCAGAAGAAGCGGAAGATTGGTGTACAAGAGATGCGTCAGGCTGGATTCTGATCCTTCAAAGAATCTACACAAGTGGCAGGACTACAGCGTCGATCTGTCCGGTCTGTTCAAGCAGGAGGCCGGAGCCATCTACAGGGTCAGGATAACTTTCAAGCAAGACTATTCCGTGTATGGTAAGACCGTCGAATTCAAGAGCGGTACCCCGACCAACGAGCTTGTGACCCTTTCGTCAGACCAGTCCTCCGACCAGGAGTTCAGCGATTGGGACTCCCCTTCGCCTTGGTACTACGAGTCATTCTACGATTGGGATGAATATGAGTGGGAAGATAGGGATAACCCTTTGAAACCCACCTACTACATGGAAGAGGAACGCTTCCCCGCTATCAACCTTGTGACCTCTAATCTTGGTGTTATCGCCAAATATTCAGGAGGCGACAAGATTTGGGTCAGCGTCAGTGACATCATTACCGCCGAGCCGGTCTTCAATTCCGAGCTTTACGTCTACAGCTACCAGCTCAAGGAGATCGGATACGCCAAGACCGGGACTGACGGAATGGCAGAAGTGTCCCTGTCCGGCAAACCCTTCGTGGTTGTCGCCAAGCGTGGCGGAGCGACCAGCTACCTTAAGGTTTCTTCGGGCGACGAGAAAACCCTGAGCCGTTTTGATGTCGGTGGAAAAGTCCTGGACAAGGGCTTGAAAGCATTTATCTACGGAGAAAGGGGCGTTTGGCGCCCGGGAGACACTCTCCACGTCAGCTTGATTCTTGAGGACAAGGAGGACAGGATTCCGGACAACCATCCTGCCGTGATGGAGCTTTATACTCCGGAAGGACGTTTCTACACGAAGAGTGTCAACGGAAACGCCAAGGATGGATTCTACGTGTTCAATATTCCCACAAAGCAAGAAGATCCCACGGGATTTTGGAACGCCTACTTCAAGATCGGAGGTGCTACTTTCCACAAATCCCTCAGCATCGAAAGTGTGAAGCCAAACAGGCTAAAGATCAACCTCGACCTGGGAGAAGGTGCGATCCAAGGCGGATCGAGGCTTCCTATCTCCCTCGCTTCCAACTGGTTGACAGGTCCTCCTGCCTCCGGCCTCAACGCCAAGGTCAACATGACCCTGAGGGCTGGATCCCCGACCTTCAAGGGACATGAGGGCTTCTGGTTCGCGGCCCCTATGACCAGCTTCTCAAGAAGCGAGCATGAGCTTGTGGACCATAGGCTCGACCAGAATGGCGAGCTCCTGATCAACGTGGAGACGCCAAAGGCTAGCGATGCCCCCGGGATGCTGACAGCGGACATAGTCACCACTGTCGAGGAACCCGGAGGAGACATCAGCTTCAATAGCGTCACTGTTCCCTATTCTCCATACACCTCCTATGTCGGAGTCAAGATTCCCAAGGAGGGAGACAGCCATTGGCTTGAGACAGACAAAGACTACAAGATCGACGTTATCGTTGTCGACAAGGACGGGGCGACCGTCGCTGGAGACAACCTGACATATTCCATCTACAAGATCAAGTGGAGCTGGTGGTGGGAAAGCAGGGAGGAAAGCCTTGACTCCTACGTAAATAGCTCTTCCGCCGAGCTGATATCATCCGGCTCGCTAAGGTCAGCGAAGAACGCCAGCTCTATCCCCTTCAGGGTAGACTATCCGGAATGGGGCCGTTACCTGATCGTGGTGAAGGACAATAATAGCGGGCACATCTCAGGCGATGTATTCTACGCCGATTGGCCAGCTTACAGAGGCAGGTCCTCCAAGGCGGATCCAGACGCGTTGACAATGCTCTCCTTCTCTACCGACAAGGAGTCCTACGACGTCGGAGAGACAGTGACCGTCTATATTCCCGCCGCAGCCAAGGGTCAGGCACTGGTGTCTCTCGAGAACTCGAGGGCTGTCCTCTCAAGGAAATGGATCAAGACCTCCGGCGAGGGTGACGCCACCTACACCTTCAAGGTGACCCCCGAAATGGCGCCTAACTTCTACATCCACATCACTTTGCTGCAACCTCACGAGCGAGCTGACAACGACCTGCCTATCAGGCTCTACGGTGTCCAGCCCATCCTCGTCAGCGACAAGAATTCACACCTCGAACCCGTAATAGAGATGCCGGATGTCCTGCGTCCAGAGGAGGAATTCAAAGTCAAGATCAAGGAGAAGAGCGGCAAGGCGATGACCTACACTCTCGCTATCGTGGACGAAGGTCTGCTTGACCTGACCGGATTCAAGACTCCGGATCCATGGTCGGCGATGTACGCCAGGGAGGCTCTGGGAGTGAGCACCTGGGATCTCTACGACTATGTCATCGGAGCATACAGTGGCAGGTTCTCACCGATGTTCAGCATTGGTGGTGATGAGAGCGTCAACATCGGAGCCAAGAAGGACAATCGCTTCAACGCCATTGTGAAGTTCCTCGGGCCATTCACTCTGCAGAACGGTTCCGCCACCCATAGCATCACTCTTCCGATGTACGTCGGAAGCGTGAGGGTGATGCTCATCGCGGCCCACGGATCGCAATACGGCAATGCCGACAAGACCGTGCCTGTCAGGTCTCCTCTGATGGTCCTGCCCACTCTTCCCAGAGTGATCGGAACCGGAGAGAAAGTGACTCTGCCTGTCAATGTGTTCGCCCTTGAGGACGGAGTGAAGAACGCGAATGTCAGTGTCAAGGTCGAGGGGCCTTTGAAGATTACGGGAGCTGACAAGACTTCCTTAAGCTTCGACAAACCTGGCGACAAGCTTGTCAAGTTCGCTCTCGAGGCTGTCGGCGAAGGTGTAGCGAAGGTGACTGTCACAGCTGACGGCAATGGCCACAAGGCTGGAGACACAATTGAGATTATGGTCAGGAACCCTAACCCTGCCACAGTCAACATCACCAGATCCATGATCGGCAAGGGCGAGAGCAAACACTTCGGCTTCTCACCGTTCGCCGCCGGTCCCGAGCAATGGGCTTCACTGGAGCTTGCCAGCTTCCCTTCAGTGGATTATGAGGGAATCTACAAGTTCATGAAGGCAGTGAGCAGCTCGCCTCCCGCGGTATGACCCTCGTCTCCATCAAAGACATGTTGCCGGACGAGAAGAGACAGGAAGCCGAGAAACTCGTTCCTGATATTCTCCAGCAGCTCTACCAGAGGCAGTTAGGCAGCGGAGGATTCGCTTACTGGCCGGGTTCACCCGACGCCAACAGCTGGGTCACTTCGATGGCGGGACAGTTCATGATCATGGCTTCCCAGAACGGATTCAATGTCAGCAAGGGCGTTCTCGCCAGCTGGGCAAGATTCCAGAAAAAGGCCGTACAGGACTACAGGGCCAATCCGGAATATCCTCTCTGGGACTTCGAGCAGGCCTACAGGCTCTACACCCTCGCACTTAAGGGCGAACCTGAGAACGGTGCCATGAACCGCCTAAAGGAGAGTGAGAACCTCTCACAACAGGCTGGTTGGATGCTCGCCTCGGCATACGCTGTGGCAGGCAAGAAGAATATCGCCAAGGAGATGGTAGCTAATCTCAAGACAGACTTCGCCGAATATACCGAGTCAGGCAGGACCTTCGGTTCATCCACTCGCGACAAGGCGGTCGCCCTT
>ONUG01000146.1 GCA_900320965.1 uncultured Bacteroidales bacterium
GCCCAGGGGCACGCTGAAGGAAGGTATGGAGCCGAAGCTAAGATGTGACAGTTCCCTCCACCCGGGGTTGGCATAGTGGTGGTGATCGACCGGATAGTCACCTACCGCGACCGCCCGCATGTATAGGTCATAGGAATAAGGATGACGTGCGGCATCGACAGTCATGGTGTCTCGGCCGGCGATACGCCGGGCCTCTCGGAAGTATGGGTAGAAAGGAAGCCCGTCCACGGTCGGGAAAACGTCGTCGGCAACCCCTATCCTGGTATATCCCAGGTCGTGCTGAATGAAATAGACGAATCCGAGAGTACGAGATTTTGCCTGCCTGAACGCCTCTGAACGCTCCTCAGGCGTCAAGGCCAGGTAATCCACATAGTAGTCATTGCCGTATATGGGCCAATTGAGCATGATGTATCCGTCCGGCAAGCGGCCGTACGAGAGCATCTGCTCAGGACTCCACAGTTTCTGTCCCTTCGGGTTGTTCCCGTCAATATCCTCGGCCAGAGGGTTCAAACAACAGTTCCGATAGAATTCGGCGTCATAGCCTTCCGGCATTTCCATCAGGACGTCGTGGTTATATTCCTTAAGGACCGCGACATAGGTCAGGTCCTGGACGGTGCGACCGTCATCCAGCGCTTCCGCACCCACGGAGCTGGCCACATCCCCGAGTTCTGTGCCGTCTACCAGGATCCGTGCCTTTACGCGGCTGCCATCCGAGAGACGAAGCATCCAGTCTCCACTTCCCTTTTTGCGGCCGATGCCCGTAACCGTGGTTCCGAATTTCACTTCCACACCGGACTCCGCGGCGATGCCGCTGAATATCCCTGCCCCGATGCGAGGGTTGAAAAGTATGTTTGACACCCAGCCGGAACGAAGAGCATCATAGCCACCGTACCGGGCGGCCAGCGAGTCTGCGAATTCTCCGAATATCCCGCCTCGCAGTCGATAGTTGCCGTCGACGGCGCTGACACCTGCGGAAGTCAGCACACCTCCGAGCCATGTCCCTTCTTCCACCACAAGAGTCCTGGCTCCTCCACGTGCCGCCTCTATAGCGGCGGCGGTCCCTCCTGTACCTCCGCCCGCGACCACGACATCATAAGTCTGCGAGCAGGCGGAAAGAGCCATCAGTGCGCAACATATTGCAAGATACCTATTCATCTATCTCACTTTTCCCACAAATATAGAATTATAATGGAACAAAGCAGGATCTTTTTGTGCTTTCAGATAAAGAAAAAGGCCGGAAATGAATCGAATCCGGCCTTCGGTTTCCGCGGCAAATTCCAGCAAGAAGCCATCGAGATCATCAAGACCTTCCTGATGCGGTAAGATCATTGTCATCTTCTAACCGGAGCGCGCTACCGAATGGAAATCGGCGTCAAGGATCCCGACATGAAACCGGAGAAACTGTCCGGAAGCCCGGAGGACTTCACAGTTACCGTTAACAAGGGAGACAGAGTCAACTTCACCGACCACTACTTCATCGAAGAAGTATAGTTCGCTAAAAAGAAAAACAAATACCTCTCCACCAACTTACCATTCTTGTAAACGGCAAAGCCCCTCTTGCCATTCGGGAGGGTGATTCCGCCATAATAACAGCCGGGTTCTTTGCCGGCTCGCTTGGCTTGTTTGAGAGCATCTTCTTGTGTTCGGCAATAATGAGTAATCATGACAGCGAAGATAGAGGGGGGATGTGCCATAATAGATCTCATGTGAGCGGGACACAGGAGAGTTTTTACAAAGCAAGAGCAGGATGAAGTGGCTTGTAATTGCGTGTAGGGGCGATTCGGTTGCGGAGGCCCACTGTAAAACAGTGGGGTCCGCAGGTGAATGTGCCATGCAGGGGTCTAGGTTGCCGGTTGGAATGCTTTTGGTTTGTAGATTCTTCGCTGGCGCTCAGAATGACAAACAATAAAAGCCGGCGCGGAATCGCACCGGCTTTTACCGTGGTCCCAGTAGGGCATGATCCTACGACCCCCTGATTATGAGTCAGATGCTCTAACCAACTGAGCTATGGGACCTGGTTTTCCCAACTCAAAGGTCGGGAAAAAATCCGTATTATGCAAGTGCTATAAGACTCACACTTTGATCTCGACCTCAACACCAGAAGGGAGCTCGAGCTTCATCAGAGCGTCGACTGTCTTGGCGTTGCTATCGTCAATGTCAAGGAGCCTGCAATAGGCGTCGAGCTCAAACTGCTCGCGGGACTTCTTGTTGACGAAGGTGGAGCGGTTGACAGTGAAGATCTTCTTGTTGGTCGGGAGCGGAATAGGACCGTTCACCTTGGCACCAGTAGCCTTCACGGTGTCCACGATCTTAGCGGCTGACTTGTCAACCAGCATGTGATCGAATGATTTGAGTTTGATTCTGATCTTTTGACTCATATCAATAACTGATTTTTAACTTTTTCAAAAAACTTTGTGCTATTCCTCATCGTCGAAATGACGGGTGCTGTACCCACTCTTCTCCACGATTTCTTTGGCGAGGTTGGTAGGAACCTCCGAATAATGGTCAAACGACATTGTGCTTGTGGCGCGGCCCGAGGACAAGGTCCTAAGGACTGTCACGTAGCCAAACTGTTCCGAAAGCGGAACAAAGGCCTTGACGATCCTGGCGCCATTGGAAGTGGAATCCATGGCCTGGATCTGTCCGCGGCGACGATTAAGGTCACCAACGATGTCGCCCATGTAGTCTTCAGGAGTCACAACTTCAAGGGACATGATCGGCTCAAGCAGCACAGGCTTGCACTTGGGGCAGGCGTGGCGGAAAGCCATGCGGGCCGCCATCTCGAACGACAGCTGGTCGGAGTCCACCGGGTGGTAAGAACCGTCGATGACGGTCACCTTCATGGACGGGACCTCGTAGCCGGCGAGAACACCGTTCGCCATGGCTGACTTGAAACCTTTCTCGATGCTCGGGATGAATTCTTTAGGAATATTTCCTCCCTTGACTTCGTTGACAAACTGGAGACCAGTGACTCCCTCGTCGGCAGGACCGATCTCGACAATGATGTCGGCATATTTACCACGACCACCAGTCTGCTTCTTGAACACCTCGCGGTGCTGGACAGAAGCCGTAATGGCCTCTTTGTAGTTGACCTGCGGAGCGCCCTGGTTGATCTCGACACCGAACTCCCTGCGGAGGCGGTCGACGATGATGTCCAGATGGAGCTCACCCATGCCGCTGATGATGGTCTGTCCGGTCTCAACGTCAGACCTCACGGTGAAGGTGGGATCCTCCTCGGCGAGCTTGCCGAGAGCGATTCCGAGCTTATCCAGGTCGGTCTGGGTCTTGGGCTCGACAGCGATTCCGATCACAGGATCAGGGAACACCATCGACTCGAGAATAATAGGATGGTTCTCGTCACAAACCGTGTCACCAGTGCGGAGATCCTTGAATCCCACAGCCGCGCAGATGTCACCAGCCTCCACGAAATCAATCGGATTCTGGTGGTTGGAGTGCATCTGGTACAGGCGGGCAATCCTTTCCTTCCTGGCGGTACGCACGTTGTACACGTACGATCCAGCATCGACACGTCCTGAATATACCCTCAAGAAAGCAAGGCGACCAACGAATGGATCAGTGGCGATCTTGAAGACAAGGGCGCAGAACGGCTGATTGGAAGAAGGAAGAAGATCCTCCTCGTCGCCGGTCCGGGGATTGGTTCCCTTGACGACACCTTTGTCAAGAGGCGAGGGAAGATAACGCATCACGGCGTCAAGAAGGAACTGGACTCCTTTGTTCTTGAACGATGAGCCGCAGCAAGCGGGGACGATCTGCATGGAGATCGTGCCCTTACGCAGAGCCGCTATAATCTCTTCGTCAGTGAGGGAGTCAGGATCCTCGAAGAACTTCTCCATGAGCGTCTCGTCACATTCGGCGGCAGCCTCGACAAGACTGTTTCTCCAAGTCTCGACCTCATCCGCCATCTCAGGCGGAACATCCTTTATCTCGTAATTGACCAATTCCTCGCTGGCATCATAGATGATGGCCTTGCGGGAAATCAGATCGACCAGTCCCTGAAACTTGTCCTCAGCCCCAATGGGGAGGCAGACAGGAACAGCTTTAGCGCCGAGTTTGGTCCGGATCTCCTCAACACATGCGAGGAAATCCGCCCCGACGCGGTCCATCTTGTTCACATAGGCGATCTTTGGCACTCCGTACTTGTCGGCCTGGCGCCACACAGTCTCAGACTGAGGCTGGACCCGGCCGACCGCACAGAAGGTCGCGATCGTTCCGTCAAGGACACGCAGCGAGCGCTCAACCTCAACGGTAAAATCAACGTGGCCAGGAGTGTCGATCAGGTTGATCTGATACACCTTGCCCTGATAGTGCCAGAATGCCGTGGTGGCTGCGGAAGTGATGGTGATACCACGCTCCTGCTCCTGCACCATCCAGTCCATCGTCGCGGCACCATCATGCACCTCACCGATTTTATGTGTTTTACCGGTGTAGTACAAGATACGCTCGGATGTAGTGGTCTTACCGGCATCGATGTGGGCCATGATGCCGATGTTCCTGGTGAAAGTCAGATCTCTGTCAGATGCCATCCGTGAAAAAGATTAGAAACGGAAGTGAGCGAACGCCTTGTTGGCCTCCGCCATCTTGTGCATATCCTCTTTCCTCTTGAAGGCGCCACCTTCATTGTTGTAGGCGGCGACTATCTCCGCACAAAGCTTTTCTGCCATGGAGTGGCCGGAACGTTTGCGGGCATAGCCGATCATGTTCTTCATGGAAAGCGAGACTTTCCTCTCCGGACGCAACTCTGTAGGCACCTGGAAGTTGGCACCTCCTACACGACGGGACTTGACCTCAATCTGAGGGGTCACGTTTTCGAGAGCCTTCCTCCAAATATCTAGAGGAGCCTTGTCAGAATCTTTCATCTTCTCGCCTACCATGTCAATGGCATCGTAAAAAATAGAATACGCGATACTCTTCTTCCCCTGCAACATAAGATTGTTCACGAAACGAGTCACCTCGACATCATGATACTTAGGATCAGGAAGTAGAATTCTCTTCTTAGGCTTCGATTTTCTCATTGTTTGTGAAAATTAAAGGTGATCAAAAAAACAAAAAGTGACTACTTCTTGGACTTCTTCGGCCTCTTGGCGCCGTAGAGGGAGCGGGACTGGGTCCTTCCTTCCACGCCAGCGGTGTCCAAAGCTCCACGAAGGATGTGGTAACGCACACCGGGAAGGTCCTTGACACGACCACCGCGCACCAGCACGATGCTGTGCTCCTGGAGGTTGTGACCTTCGCCCGGAATGTAGGCATTGACCTCTTTAGAGTTGGTAAGGCGTACCCTGGCGACCTTCCTCATCGCTGAGTTAGGTTTCTTGGGAGTCGTCGTGTAGACACGCAGACAAACGCCCCTCTTCTGAGGGCAAGCGTCCAGCGCGCGAGACTTGCTTTTGACCTCAAGACTCTCGCGTCCTTTGCGAACTAACTGTTGAATTGTTGGCATAAATGATTGTAAATCTTTTATTTATGTTTTTCCCCAAATAATTTGGGGCTGCAAATTTACAGAATAATCTTCAATTCACCAAAGGTTTAGGTCGATTTGATAATATCCCGACCCCTTGCAATTGACGGAATTTCACTATATTTGAATATGTTTAAACTTCATCGACTGACCATAATGGCCGCCCTGTTGGCGGCGATATCGCTCCCCTCATCCGCCCAACCGGCCGGAAGAGTATCCTTCAACGAAGGTTGGACCTTTATCAAAGACGGCAAGTCAAGGACTGTGGACCTTCCCCACGACTGGGGTGTGGACGGACCGTTCAATATCAATTACCCCGGTGAGACCGGCAAACTCGAATGGTGGGGCAAGGCGGAATACACCAAGACCCT
>ONUG01000156.1 GCA_900320965.1 uncultured Bacteroidales bacterium
TCTTCATTTTTCCGTCGGGTGACATCAGTTCATTCACCACGGTCCCCTGTCCAGGGTGGTTCTGGCAACCCAGTGCCAACAGTAGGAAAAGAGTCAATCCTCTAGTCTTCATTGTGTCATATGTTATTGATTAATCTCAATGTAATCCACCATTAACGGCGAAGCTGCGGCATTCATCTGCTTAATGGCAATCAGGTTCTCTCCGGCATGCAGCCGGACCGGCGCCGTGACTTCCTGCCACCTGTCGCTGTCATCAAACGCGAAGGTGGCATGATGGCCGTTCGCAACGATCTGCGCTTCTGCCCTGCCGCGTCCACGTATTGTCAGTTTGACCGTGGATGCGGACCGGCTGGAAACGGCGAAGGTCAGTTCACCTTCCGGGGAGCCAAACCCCTGGGTATAACCTGCTCCGCTGAACTGTCCATCGGTTAAAATTTCCGTCACATAAGACATCCCGCAGCTTTTCTTGCAGGAGCAGAAAAAAGCTGCGGAACATCCAACCAAAATAACCATCAACCCTTTCAACCAACTACTCATTTGCCATGTTTATGGTGACGCCGCCTTTGGGTGAAGCGAACTCCGCTTGGTAGCGTATGATGCCTTTGGGGCGAATCCTCAGGATCTTGCAGCTGTGAGGGGCAAGGGACGTCGTGTATTTCCCGCACATTTCCCCGAGGTCCTGATGCTGCCATAGATCTCTCACATTCTCTGCGGCCCCCTCTTTGATCCCTAGTTCTTTGAAAAAATCGATTCCACTCGTGATCGTATCTTCTTCTCGATTGAACAGACCGACAACATAGTCGCCATCGGGAAGCTGTCCAACCCAGCGGGAACTGTTCGCACTGGACAGGTCTTGGCTCAGCGGACGGCCGACAAACCCCAGATTGTTCAGCTCGATCATCTCTCGGTTCTGATAGATTTCGACGGCGTCGCCGATGGTGTCATACTGGTCGGCTATCGCCAGTGCAGAGCCCCCCATGACCATCAACGAGTAGAGGAACTGCCTTTCTTCCCTGGTGGCCATCGTATTCAGACGCATGAAGTCGCCATGCTGGCAAAGTCCCAGCCGCCTTTGAAGCAGTCATCGTCCACCCGGATCATATCACCATACTTCAGTTCAGTCCTTCCATGGTGATAACAATTGGGCATCACAAGACTCAGGAACAAATCATCACCCGCTTCTTCTGCAATCCATTTGAGGGCTTTTTCATATGCGTCAGTCCCATAGTTGCGTTCGTAGTTCTCAAGGAAATCTATTCTCAAATAACTGACGCCCAGGCTCTTAAAATAACGTACATAGCCCTTGATCCATTGCTCTGCGCCTTCCTTGTTTACATCTACCCAGAAAAGAAGATCATTGAACCTCCATCTCCCGGCGATATCGGCTGCTGTGATTCCATTTGTGCCTGAAACTTTACACTTTGAATAGTATGCGGCACTGGTAATCCACAAGGGGTTATAATATACCCCAACCTTCATCCCTTTGTCTTCAATATACTTGTTCCAGTATTCAAAACCGTGTCGCCAGTTGCTGTTGTATTTGGTGATATAGCCGTTTTCATTGATGCTTTGAGCCGCCTCAATCCATCCATCATTACAAATCATGTCGTATCCATAATCGCGGAAGGTATCGGCCATCCAGTCGATATTCCTCTTCCAGCGATCCTCGGGGATAGGAAGATTATTCTCAAAGCACCATTCGTATGCTATCCAGTATTTGGGCCCTGTTCCGTGGCGGGTGTATTTGCTATCCCTGGCAAGCAGAGAAACGCTTGCCAGAGACAGAGAAACAACCAATAAAAAGGATTTGAGGTGCATCATTTCTTCTCAACTTTTAGTTTGAGATTCTTGGTGTCCAAAGTCAGCTTATAATCGCCGGCAGCAGTTACCTTGAACTTGTTGTCGGGATCCCCGTTAGGTGTGAGAACTGTAGTGAATTCTCCACCGGCAGTAATGTCGGTCCCGGCTTCTTCAGCCATATAGGTAGGACCATCCCATCTGAACTCTACAGGGAATTTCATCTCACCTTCATTGAGCGGGCCTTCATAAGTGAACATGTCGCTATTCTTTACCATTTCGGTCGGAGAATTGATATCCCAACCTGCCGGTGTGGCATCGCCCACCATATAGACCATGCCTTCTTTCCAAACAGTTTCTGCCTTGTCGGAAAGCGAGCTGAGCCTCTCTGCCTTCACCGTAAGGTTAACTGGATCAACAGTCAGGCGATATTTACCGCTCTTCCCGGTTTCCAGTCCAAAGAACCAGTCCTTGAGGTTGTCCTGACCGTCCAGTTTTACACTGGTGTGCTGAAGTTTGTTGCCTTCGCCTTCCTTAAGGATGCCGTAAGCCTTGTCCGTCTCAACAGCCGCTGGAACCAGGAAGTCGGTCTGATCCCAGTCTTTCCCCTTGGTGGTGCAGAACTTGATAAGCTTGTTCTCGTTGCTTTTTATGAGGTCGACTTCAATTTCAAAGAGGTTTTTACCGACCTTGTTCATCGGCTCCGGATCGTTGGAATCCCATTTGTTGACAGAAGCTCCCAAGGCATAGAGTTCCGTGTACTCTTTTTCCAAGTCAATAGGGTCCTGTTCGTCGTCAATGGGTTTGCAGGAGACAATGGCCAGTGCTCCGAAGAGAATAGCCCAAAATGCTGTTTTTTTCATTTCGTGAATGGTTAAAAGTTATTGATAATCGTTTATTCCGGTTTTACGTAACCATCATTCTGGTTGAGCTTGGGATTGGCATTCAGGATATCTCTGTGCAGCGGGAAGATGATTGTATGATTGTCCGGATCGGCATTCTTGTCCCACCATACGCCGCTGCAGAACACCCCGAAGCGGATCAAGTCGGTCCTTCGGCGGCTTTCCGAGAGGAATTCGCGTCCCCATTCATCAAGAAGCTCGTCTTCATCCAGAATCACAGGGCCGTCGGGCTGGTACAGGTAATCTCCGACTACGGCTTTGGGATAGTTACGTTGTCTCACGGTGTTTAGCAGCTTTCCGGCCTCATTGAAATTGCCGTTACGGAATTCGCATTCTGCCAGGGAATAATAGATTTCCGGGAGTCTGATCTCAACCCAGTCTGCCTCAAGCTGACCTTCGTCATTGTCGGAGTAGAAAGGATACTTGATATATCCCCAGCCGCTGTTATGGTCGCCGTGGGCCATATCGGAGGTCAGATCGGAAGGATACTCTCCGGGAGCCGTCCCCTTGAATTGGCCCACGGCGTCTCGCAGATAGAGCTCATAACCGCCTTCCGGACTGGTCACTCTCTTGGTTGCGCCGCCATCGGTATATTCCAGGTAGCCAAAGAGCATCATGCCTTCACGTGTGCTGTTTCCCAGGTTCCTGTACATTTTCAGACGGTAGTCTTCAGGGTATTTCTTGAATTTTGCCACCGGCCGTCCCAAGCGGGTATTATACGGTTTATCATCCGGAGAGAAACTGGGAGCCAATCGGTATCTGCAATTGTGGTCGCCGTTCAGGGAAATAGTTTCCACATCGCCGAAGTAGTAACTCACCTGGCGGGCAGGGACGGTCCACCAGAATGTGTCACCGGCATAAACGTAATGGATGAATCCTTTTGCAGAAGGGAATCCGAAAAGAATTTCAGGGGAGTTATCATTGTCCCAGTCGAATACCTTGTCCCACGTGGATTCCAGGGAATAGGCTCCGTATTCACCGGAGATGATCTTCCTGGCGACATCGGCACATTCCGTGTATTTCTTGGATCCGATGTAAACCTCTGCGTTCAAATACAGACGAACCAGCAAGGCAGCAGCCGATGCTTTGTTCCATTGCCCCTGGTTGATGCCGTTGCCCGCAGAACCGGTTTTGACAGGCAGGAGGCGGACACATTCCTTCAATTCGGTTTCAATGAAGGAAAAGAGTTGGTCGGGGCTGACGTTAGACTCCGTGTTCTTGGTAAAGTCGGAACTGACAGCCAGTGGCACATTTCGGAATTCATCAAGGAGGCGAAGATAGAACCAAGCCCTTAATGTACGGCATTGGGCAGCTAACGCATCAAATGCTTCCTGCGTCATTCCAAAGCGACTGCAATCCAACTTGACAAGATCGTCCATGACATAATTGCACTGCATGATCCCCTGGAAGCAGGATTCCCATTCTGTTTTGAAACACTCTTCCTCAATCGTCCAGCTGTGGTAGTGAAGCCGGCTCCATTTGCCACCATCCTCCCACCAGTCGTCCTTTTTCCAGGTGGCAATCTGATCGGCCGTCAGTTCCTGGATAAGCTGTCTGGGCTGGACACTCCAGTAAGCATGCTCAAAGGGACGGAAAACGGCCCTGATAACATCCATCTCTGTGTTGTAGTAGTTGTCTGAGGCTACCTGATCATACAGGGTTTCATTCAGGTCCGTGCAGGAAAACAACATACACGAACAAATGAGGGCTACGATGTATCTATATGCTTTCATACTTGCTTGCTCTTTAAAAAGTAATCTGGAGACCCGCCAGGAGCTGTCGGCAGGTGGGGTAGTATTTACGGGAACCGGTAGCCCCCGGAGTGGGTCCATTGATTGCATATGTTGAAGGGTCGACACCGGTGAAGGAAGTGAATGTAAACAGGTTCTTTCCGGTAACGCTGAGCCTCAGACTGTCAATATACTTTTTGTCGATGGGGGAGGTATATCCCAACGAGAGCAGATCCAATTTCAAATAGTCGCCTCTCTCCAGATAATAGTCACAGACCAGCGGGTTCTCACTGATATGCGCATTCTTGGTATAAGCGATCTTCATCACGTTACTGGTCATGCCCGGGATGCCATAGAAGAACTCGTGGATATTGAAAATATCAAACCCGAAGGCACCCCTGAAGTAGACATTGAGGTCCAGGTTCTTGTACCTGAAATAATTAGACAAGCTTGCTGTGAACCATGGAAGGCCATTCCCCACAGAACACATATCCTCATCGGTAGCATCCATGCCCATCTTGTAATCCCCATTCCTGTCATAGATAATCCATTGACCGGAGGAGTTGAATCCGGCAAACTTCCACATATAGAAGTTACCAATCCGTTCTCCTTCCTCAATCCTCTGCAGGTAGTGGAAAGGGAAAGGATCATCGGTCGGGGACATATAATAAAACTTCTGGCCCTTGTAGGCGATGTCGGAGAAGGAGACGAAACGGTTGTCCATAGTTGAACCGACAAGTGTCACGTTATAGGTGAAGTCCTTCGCATTGACCACGTTCCCACGGATTTCGATCTCGACTCCGCTGTTCTTCATAGTACCTACATTGGCGAAAGTTTCAGAGAAAAGATACGGCGGGACGGAGACATTGTAGTAACCAAGAAGGTCAAGCTGGGTTCGGTTGAAATAGTTGATGGATCCGCTGAGCCTGTTATTCAGTAAGGCGAAATCAAGGCCGACATTCCAGTTGATGCCCCTCTCCCAGCGAAGGTCAGGGTTGACATTCTTGTCGGCGCCCCATACCGTGAACCATTTGCCCTGGTAGTAGTACTGGCCATAACCGGTCATGGTCCCAAGAGACAGATAGCTGTCAAAAGCCTGATTGCCCGTCACGCCGAAGTCAGCGCGCAGTTTCAGGTCATTCAGCCAGCCGGAGCTGCCCTTCATGAATCCTTCCTGCGAGATGCGCCACCCGGCAGAAACGGCAGGGAAGTAACCCCATTTGTGATTGGTCCCGAACTTGGAGGAACCTTCGTAACGGATGGAAGCAGTAGCGGTGAGGAGGTTCTTCCAGCTGTAGGTCGCGCGGCCGAAGACGCCTGCGATCTTGTTGTAGCCCTTGCCGGAGCTCATGCTCGCCTGGCCGTCCTTCAGATAGGTACCGGCGCCGATGTTGTACCAGAGGAACTGGTCGTACTGGAAGTCGCGGTTGGTCATGCTCATGCTCTCGTTGACGGAGTCATTGTAGGAATAACCGGCGACGGCCTTGAGGGTATGGTCACCCTTCTGGAAATTGCGGCGTTTGGCCACCGTAGGAATCTTGACATACTTGCCGTCAGCCAGGGCCTGCGCCAGGTTGTACTCATAGACGATGTTCTTGAAGGATTTCCCCTTCTCATCCGTGGGTGTAGCGGTCATTTCCAGACCAAGGATAGGCCGGAGCTCATTGATGGCCTTCTTGGAGGCATCCGCATGGTAACGGTGGGCTTCATCCAT
>ONUG01000134.1 GCA_900320965.1 uncultured Bacteroidales bacterium
GAGATAGAAGACGACCTTGGGGTCAAGATGAGCGGGCGGCCTAACCTCGAGGGATGGGCCAGGCAGGGAGTCCTGCTTTTGAACGCTATCCTGACTGTCCGTTCCTCGGAACCGGCATCCCATAGCGGGATAGGCTGGCAGACGTTCACCGACGCTGTCATAAGGTACATCTCCGACAATCTCGAGGGAGTCGTTTTCCTCCTTTGGGGCAATTTCGCCCGGACCAAGAAAGAGCTTATCGACACATCCCGTCATCATGTCCTGGAAGCCGCTCACCCGTCTCCACTGGCCCGGGGGGCGTTCTTTGGATGCAGGCATTTTTCCAAAACCAACGAGATACTCCTATCTGAGAATAAGACACCCATTAACTGGCAATTATAAGTCATGAGCAAAACCGCTTTATTTCCTGGATCTTTCGATCCTTTCACTTCCGGTCATCTCAACATCCTGACAAGGGCTCTGACCATTTTCGACGAAGTGGTCGTGGCTGTCGGAATCAACCAGGCCAAGCGAGGGTTCTACACTATGGAGCAGCGGGAGAACATCATCGCCCAAGCCACCAAAGGACTCTCCGGCGTGAGGATCATGAGTTATGACGGACTCACTGTGGATCTCTGTAAGCAATTAGGTATAAGGCACATAGTCCGTGGAGTCAGGAATATGACGGACTTTGACAACGAGCAGGCGGTGGCGGATGCCAACAGGCATCTGGACCCGGACATCGACACGATCATTATCCCTACCGCCCAGGAATATTCCCACATATCCTCCTCTGCCGTCAGGGATCTTCTGAGCCATCACGGAGACCTTACCAAATTCATCCCGGAGTGGGTTGAACTTCCCCAATCAAGATGAGAAGGCTCTGTGTGATATTCCTGACTTTTCTCCTCTGTGTCTTTGACGCGGCGGCCCAGATCGACTCGACCAAGCTGCGTGAGTTGGACTCTAGGCTGGAACGGTATTTTTCCATCCTTGAGGCTGAACCGGTGGAGGTGAAAAACAAGGAATGTGACGCTTTGATCGAGGCTGCGAGTGACTCCTCTCTTAGAAGCAAAATAGCCCTTAAGATCTACAAGCACTATCTCAATTCCGCTTTGATGGGGGATGAGGCTGTGGCCATCCACTTGACAGACAAGTGGTTCTCCTCCGGTAAAGTGTCGATGGGAAGCGCTCAGGCACTTTTGGACGCCAAGTTGTTCGCCGAGTTCAACAGGAAGTCACTCATCGGCATGAAAGCCCCTCAGGTGACGCTAACCGACCCTTCCGGCGCCCACGTCACCATACCGTTAACAATAAATGGTGGTTCGACTCCGCTCACCAACCATGGTTCGACTCAGCTCACAGGCCGGTCCCTGAGCGGAGCCGAAGGCGGTGCCCTGAGCGGAGCCGAAGGGCCGGCCCGCTTCCAGATCCTCTACTTCTACGACACGGACTGCGCGAAATGCAAACTTGAGTCCGCCACCTTGAGAAGCATGCTTGACGACAAGGAGTATCCGGTCGATGTCGTGGCGGTCTATGTCGGACGAGAAGCTGACAGCTGGCAAAAGTGGCGTGAGTCCACATTCGTCCTCAAGAGAGGTGGCGCCAGGGTAATCCATCTTTGGGATCCTGACGGCAAGTCTGGCTATCAGCTGGATTACGGCGTGACTGTCACTCCAAGGATGTTCCTGATAGATCCCTCCGGAGTGATTATCGGCAGGGGACTGGACACAATCGCCCTTGACACCCTCCTCCAATCTTGCTTGGCGGCCAATGACTATGAATATGGCTCCAAGGAGTCCGCGGACCTGTTTGACAAGCTTTTCTCCACTTATGGGCAAACCGTGTCTCCCGCCGATGTCACTGAGGTTGCCTCATTGCTTGAGAATCGCACTTTGTCTAGAGGTGACACTCTCTCATTCAAACATTTGGAAGGAGACCTCCTTTACTATCTGTCCTCCAAGCGAGGAGAAGGATTTAAAGAAGGAACCTCTTTATTCATAAATGATTACATCCTGTCCCGTCCTCAAATTTGGAATAGTGCCGAGGACTCTTTGAAGGTGGTCGGTCTGGCGTCGCTTTCTGACAGGCTCTTGAAGAAGGCCCCTGTCGGAGCCGTTATACCAAAGACTCCGATCAAGGGTTGGAACAAACTTCGCCGAAAGGGAGGTTTCTTTTTCTTCAGCTCCAGAGGTTGTCCTGTCTGCGCCGCGGAATCAGCGGCGGCGGACTATCTCCACGTCGCGTACCTTAAAATCGACATGGATGGCCTCATGGCGGAGTCACCTGAATTATCCCGAAAGTTGCTTGACTTTTTCGATCTGTCGGCTCTTCCTTTCATCATCCAAACCGGGAAAAGGGGCGTGATCAAACGTCGTTATGTCAGCTTTTCGGAACATCTTTTATTTTTGGACGAAAAAGAGTAAATTTGCACGGCTTTTGAAGCCAAGACTAGCGGATTTGACAAATTGTTAAGTTTTATTTATACAAAATTATGGTTTCTTACAAAGATCTTGGCCTTGTGAACACCAGAGAGATGTTCGCTAAGGCTGTCGCTGGCGGTTACGCCATCCCCGCTTTCAACTTCAACAACATGGAGCAGCTCCAGGCTATCATCCAGGCTGCCGCGGAGACAAAGTCTCCTGTTATCCTCCAGGTTTCCAGCGGAGCGCGTAAATATGCCAACCAGACCCTTCTCCGTTACATGGCGGAAGGTGCTGTCGAATATGCCAAGGAGCTTGGATGGGAGCATCCTCAGATCTGCCTCCACCTTGATCACGGCAACTCCTTCGAGCTCTGCAAGAGCTGCGTGGACATGGGCTTCTCTTCTGTCATGATTGACGCTTCCTCTCTTCCTTACGAGGAGAATATCGCTTTGACAAAGCAGGTTGTTGACTATGCTCACCAGTACGACGTGACTGTCGAGGCTGAGCTTGGTGTCCTCGCCGGTGTTGAGGATGAGGTTTCCGCTGAGAAGTCCCACTACACTCGTCCTGAGGAGGTTATCGATTTCGCTACCCGTTCCGGTTGCGACTCCCTGGCCATCTCCATCGGAACATCCCACGGTGCTTACAAGTTCAAACCAGAGCAGTGCAAGAGGGATCCTAAGACTGGTCGTCTCGTTCCTCCGCCGCTTGCTTTCGATGTCCTTCATGAGATTGAGAAGAAGCTTCCTGGCTTCCCGATCGTTCTCCACGGTTCCTCTTCAGTCCCTCAGGAGTATGTTGACATCATCAACGAGCATGGTGGCAAGCTTCCTGACGCTGTCGGTATTCCCGAGGAGCAGCTTCGCGAGGCCTCTAAGAGCGCTGTCTGCAAGATCAACATCGACTCCGACAGCCGTCTTGCGATGACCGCCGCCATCCGCAAGGTCTTCGATGAGAAGCCCGGCGAGTTCGATCCAAGGAAATACTTGGGACCTGCCCGTGACGAGATGAAGAAGCTTTACATGCACAAGATCATCAACGTCCTCGGGTCCAACGGTAAGGCCGAGTAAAATCAGAAGGAATAGTTCATTCCTATATTTAACCAGAGGGGGTCGCCTAAATTCTCATTGAGATTATGGGCGACCTCAACTGATACTATGAAGTTCTGGTTCCAGGCAAGCTTGAATCCGATTCCGGGAGTGAACAGGGGAACCATGGCCTTGTCCTTTATGAATTGCGCTGTGTCTGAATACCCTTCCGACTTGGCGAGGGCGACCATCTGGGGGAGCCTCGCCATCTCATCAACCCTGGTGGGCTTGGTTATGATACCGGCGTCGAAGAAGGAGTTGGTGGCGAAATAGAAATACTGTCCGAATAGATTGAACTTGAACAGTTTGATCCTGAGCTCAAAGTTGCCCCAGGCGTAGCCGTCAGCGATGATGCGGTTGGCGTAGGTGCCCCTGATGGTGTTGGAGCTTCCGAAGCCTTCGGAGACCATCGTGTTCATGTTCAGGAGGGCGATATTCTGCTTGACGAAGAAAGGCGTCTCGCCGGCAATGGTCGATTGGTAGGCGAGGTGGTAGGCGAATACAGGGTCGCCAGCCTTGAAGATGTGGATAGGCAGGCTGATGTACTGACGCCACCTGGCGCAGAACTGGAGGTAATTGTAGCCGTCCGAGAATACATCCGGAGAGCCGTTGATGTAAGCCTCCGACCATATTCCCTTGTTCGGGGCGGCCTCGATGTCCCTGTTGTCGAACACGATTCCGGCTTTCAACTCGATGCGGTTGCCGCCTGTGGCCTCGTTGGAACGGATAACTCCAGAGTTAATGTAGTCGCGGTAGGCGGTGTTGTTTATGTCATAGCCGTATTTGGGGTCGAAATCGCCTGCGTTGAAGTGCCATAGGCTGACTCCTCCGCCCCAGTGGAGATGCTCGGCGATCTTGCCCCTGAGGTCCACCTGGAAGCGGGCCAGGTCACGACGCATGTTGTAAAAGGATATTCCCGCATCTTTGTTGTAGTTCCAGTCAGGGTTGAAAGGGTACGCAGGCGCGTTGAACCCGTAGAAATTGTACAGGGGGTCCATGATGTAAGTCCCGGAGGCTGTGAGCCTCATCTTCGGGATCAGATACTTCGAGTCGTAGGCGAGATAGAAGCGGGTGCGACCTTTGGTGAAATGGGATACCTCCCAGCTGATCTTGTGCAGGGGATCGGGATAGGTGTTCCCGTCTCCATAGTAATACACGTCGCCGAAGGCTCCGTATTGGAAGCCCATGTCGGTGGAATAGGTCGCGCAAGGCAGGGCGCTGAGCGTCCAGCCGGTCTTCATCTCTTTTTGCCCGGCGCTCTCAGCCTCCTGGGCGAATGTGGCGATAGGAATCATCATGGACAGGATGATTCCCATGATCTTGTTTGTCTTATTGGTCATTAGATTGTATCTATTATTCGGTTAGAGTGATTTCGCTTTTTTAAGGAAGGCCCTGACATGTTCAGTGTATTCCTGGGGATGGTCTTTATATGCCATGGCGTGCTCAGATCCGGGAGCGATCCAGATCTCTTTGTAGCCTTTTGTCTTGGCATCGTAGTTTTTATAGACATGTTCGGTGGGCACGAAGTCATCTTTGTCACCATGGATGAACAGTACGGGTAACTCGCACTTGGCCAGTTGGTTAACGGAGGACGCTTCCTTGAAATCCCAGCCGTAGCGCTTCCTGCAGACGATGTTGGCGCTGGTCAGCACCGGGAACGGAGGCAGGTGGAACATGTCCTTGAGGTTGTGGGCGAACTGGTCCCAGACAGAAGAGTATCCACAGTCGTCGACAAAGGCCCTGATGTATTCGGGAAGATCGTCGTCACCGCTTAACATCATTGTGGTGGCTCCACCCATCGAGACTCCGTGGACTACCATGAAATCATCTCCCCAGATGTCGTGGGCCATTGCGGCGAATCTCTTGACATCCAGCCGGTCGAACCAACCCATCTGTACGGCTCGGCCCTCGGAAAGGCCATGGTAGTGGAGGTCGGGGACCATTACGTTGTAGTTGAGGGAGTCGCGGTACATCCTGACGAGGTTGAGGAAGCAGATATGGTTGTCGGTGTAGCCGTGGACCACGATTGCGGTGCCCTGCGCCTCGGCGGGCCTGCAGGCCGGTGCATAGACGGCGTGGAGCTTGTAGCCGCCTTCGCCGGTGATCGTCATGTCCTTGAAGACGCCGCTTTCGTGAAGCGTGTCGTACCACTTGATGATGCCGGGGTAGCGGTCCTCGGTCTTGGCGCGGTCAGCCTCGATTTCATTTCCGTGTTCTGAAGGGAGGAGTGCGTAGTTGCACATCACTTTGCCGAGACATCCGTTGAGGCAAAGGACGGCCGCCGCAACGGCAGCGGCCCTGAGTAGATTGGTTATAGTTTTCATGCTTCAAATATACGATTTTTATTCCGTTGCTTTGTGATTTTTGCGCTATATTCGCATAGGATAAAGGACATCTTATGAAATATTCGAACTTATTCGCATTGCTGTCCGCGGTATTCTGTCTGAGCGGCTGCCTTGGCAAGGTAATGTGCGATTATGCACTCAAGCCGGCGAACCACGGGCAGAACATCGAGCGTGACAAAGCGTACTATGACAAATACTACAAGGGCTGCGCGTCCTGGTACGACAGCCTGGCCGCCGCCGGCGTCTTCAAGGACACGGTGATAGTGGGAGAAGGCGGCTACAAGCTGCACGGCACGTACGGTTCCGCTCCCGGGAAGGCCGAGGGCTGCGCGTCGGCGCGCTCTCAAAGCGCTCGATGAACGCCAGCCGCGCCCGCTCCGGCATCTGGCTCTCCTGGCAGATCACTTCGTCGTTCGGCCAGAGCATGCGATAGCGCCGA